>CACMTN010000013.1 GCA_902616615.1 uncultured SAR116 cluster alpha proteobacterium
CTCTACTTACCATTTGTAATGTTGTACTACCGACTGATTTTGCTGTTGCAGATCTATAACTATCAGTGAATAAAGCCATTTCTCCAAAAGAGTCTCCAGGATAATAAGTTGCAACAACTTTATCCGATCTTGAATGGAGCTCAACCTTACCTGACTCAACATAAAAGAAAAATTTGGGTTTTTGATTTCGCATGAATATAGTCTCATCGTCAGCAAATTCTCTCATAGGAAAACGTTCTTCCTGCTTAGATAAAAAACCATCATCTATAAGATGATAAGTTTTACTCTTTTTCGTATTAAAAATCCTATCTAAAGAATATTTGGCCATACCTCTAGTAAGAGAAGATGAAGTAGCCAGTGCCTTCCTTACTTCACTACTCTTAAAAGCATATACAGATGTGTCTTCTTTTAACACATACTCTAATTCATAAGATCTAGAAACCATTGCTTCAGCAAATCCTATAGGATGTCCAGGCTCTAAACTAAATGTTTGACCAGATGTATCTCTTGCTAAAACTGAACCTTCTTTAATTATGAAGCATTCTTCATTATCTTGATCACGTTTAAGGTGGTCTTTGGTTAATTCGTGAATTTTATAATGCTTACTTAGCAATGGTATATATTTTTTTAATATAATATTTTCTTTTTTTTTCTTATCTTTTTCCGTTTCCATTATAACCTCAGTAAATTTTAGAATTTTTTATAATTAAATTAAGACAAAATCTATAGTGAATAAGTTTAATTTAAAAATTTTTATGCCGCGGGTGTTGTAATTTTAATTTCAGATGAAGTCGCTTCAGCTTCATAGTTATACACAAAAACTCCAGCGTATTGATTTTCTTTAAAAACAAATGTTTGTTTTAATTCTTTTATAAATGCATCAGACTCTGATTCATATTTTTTTAGTCTATCAATTGTATCAAATTTAATAAATATTGATAAATCACCTTCTTTTCCAATCATTACATTTAAAGATTGAAATTTATATTTACTTATTTTTTTTCCTAAATTATCTGCACAAAAAGAGGCTGCAACTTTTGCCTCTGCTACTGTTCCAAATTTATATTGATATACCTTTGCAAACATTATAATTCACCTAACTTATCAAGTGCATTATCTATTAATGTATTAGCATCATTTCCTTCAACTTTTATCTGATTGTGAACTTTTGTAAATATATTCATTTTTTCCTGCAGTTCATTTCCTGCGGATGAAAGAATAATAGTCTCATTTTTAAGTTCACATAATCCATTATTGATAAGATTGATTGCATTTTCTTTAGGCAAGTTAAGACCGCTACAAACATCTATAAAGTTTTTGTAATCAGTAATATTGAATTCAGAATTACTTTCAAGAAAAACATCAATCGATTTTGAAATTTTTTGAGAAGTTAATTCTTTTTGTTCCGTTTGTGTGTCTATTTGAAGAGCTAATCTAGATACTAATTTTTCAACTAATTCAATTTTTTCAGATGATATTTCTTTAACTTCAGTAAAATTAAGCAAGCAGAATGTACCTAATGCATATCCATCTTTATTCCTTACTGGAAAACCACAATAACTGTGGCACATTCCAGATATTGCGGCTGGATGATATTTAAAAATGTCATGTTTTTTTAAATCAAATACAATTAAAGGATTTTTTTCAAGTAAAACGTATGAGCATATACTATCTGATTTGTCATTTTTTTGATGAAGTTCTTTTTCAAAGCCAATGGCCGAGATACTACACTGATTTTTAGAATCATATAGACTAAAACTTCCACCCTCATATCCAGATATATCTTTTGCAATTTCCAAATAAATATCGAATAGATAAACTTGGTCAGTACCAATTATACCAGTCTTTTCAGTGGCTTGGGCTCTTCTATTTTCATTTATTGGTGTTGGTGCAGGCACCCATTCCATAATTTAACTACCTATAAAATAATCAATATAATATATGCTAGATTACTTTTAATTATTTTTAAATAAAAATTTTATCTTAAAAAAAAAGCAGTCTATTTGTAGACTGCTTAAATTTTGGTTAATTTATAAACCAGTTTGCGAGACTAATTTTGTAGTCATGTAGGCATCTAAGCCTTCTGGACCACCTTCTGATCCATATCCAGAATCTTTAACACCACCAAATGGAGTGTCTACTAATCCTAAACCATGATGGTTAATTGATACCTGGCCACTCTCAATTTTTTGACCCAGATCTTGAGCAGTTTTTGCAGAATTTGTGTAAGCGTAGGCTGCTAAACCATAATTTAAACGGTTAGATTCTTCTACTACTTCATCAATTGAACTAAATGAATTTATAGGAGCCAATGGGCCGAATGGCTCCTCATTCATAATTCTAGACTCTTTACTCACATTTGTCATAACAGTTGGTTCAAAAAAGTAACCTTTATTCCCTTTTCTTTTACCACCAGTTAATATTTTTGCTCCGTTTTCAACGGCATCTGCTACAAAACCCTCTATTGCGGTTAGTCTTCTATCATGTGCTAAAGGTCCCATTTTAACACCTTCTTCAAGACCATTGCCAACATTAAGGGATTCAGCTTGTTTTACAAAACCATCAACAAATTCGTCATAAACTGAGTCATGCACCAAAAATCTAGTTGGAGAAATACAAACCTGCCCAGCATTTCTAAACTTATTTGCACTTAATATCTTTACAGCTGTTTTCACATCCGCATCTTCACAAACAATAGCTGGTGAATGTCCGCCAAGCTCCATAGTAACTCTTTTCATATGTGTTCCTGCTTGGGATGCTAACAATTTACCAACTGCTGTAGAGCCAGTAAAAGTAACTTTTCTCACGACAGGGTGAGCGATTAAATATTCAGAAATTTCAGCAGGTATTCCATATACTAAATTTATTGAACCTTTTGGCATTCCAGCTTCGTCAAAAGCTTTAATCAATTCAGCTACACTTGCAGGTGTTTCTTCAGGTCCTTTTACAATCGCTGTACAACCAGCGGCAAAGGCTGCAGCCACTTTTTTAACAACTTGATTTAAAGGAAAATTCCAAGGAGTAAAAGCTGCAACTACACCAACCGGTTCTTTAAAAACAAATTGGTATACACCCTCTGGAGCTCTTGAAGGAATTATCCTTCCATATGCTCTTCTTCCCTCTTCTGCATACCAATCAATTGAGTCTGCTGCACCCATTGTTTCCATCTTGGCTTCAATAACAGGTTTACCTTGCTCCATAGTCATAAGTGTTGCGATGTGATCCGCCTTACTACGTACTATGTCAGCAGCCTTTCTTAAAATCTTTGATCTTTCATAAGCAGAAACATTTTTCCAACTGTCAAAAGCTTTTTCAGCAGCATTTAGAGCGATATCTAAATCTTCTTTTCTAGCATGTGATACTTTACCAATAACTTCTTCTGTTGCTGGATTTATTATTTCAAGACTCTCTTTTGCTACTGCTTCTCTCCATTCTCCATTAAGAAAAAGATGGGTATCTGGATAATTAGTTGACATATAAAAACTCCCTAGTTTATTTAAATTAATTATTTCAGTTTAAGATTTGAGATATATTGTTTTAATTAGCTTTCTTTTAATGCTATCGGAAAATATTTTTCAAATAAATCAATATCTTTGTCTAATCCCACTGTCACTCTTATACACCTATTTTGAGGATATGAATATGGCATTCTTACAAAAACACCGTTATTAATTAAATTTTCAAGTACTTTTTTTGCAAATTTACTATCTTTTAAACAATCAATTGCTACAAAATTTGTAAAAGAAGGAATAAATTTACAATTATTATTATTAGCAATATCAGCAATTCTATTTCTCGATAATTTTACTTTATTAATTACATCACTGATAAAATCATAATCTTCTAGCGCAGCTAATGCGCCTACTTGAGAAATTCTTGACATGCCAAAATGATTTCTTATTTTTTCAAAATTTAAGATTAAGTCTTTTTCTCCTATTGCGTAACCAACCCTTAATCCGGCCATTCCATATGCTTTTGAAAAAGTTCTCATTCTAATAACATTTTTTGTATTCAATGGAATTTTAGGTACATAATTATCATTTACAAAATCAATATAAGCTTCATCTAAACATAACAAGGTGGTCTCTGGAAGATTCTGGATTAATGTTTGAACATCTGAAGGTTTATTAATTGTTCCCATTGGATTGTTGGGATTTGATACATATAAAATCTTTGCTGATGTTTTTTTAACTTTATCAAGTAAATTCTGTAAGTCCTCTGTGTCATTACAAAAAGGTACTTTATGTAAAGTTCCTCCAAATCCCTCTACATGATAATTAAAAGTTGGATACGCACCATCAGTAGTAACGACATTATCCCCTTTTTCTATTATCAATCTAACCAGATATCCTAGTAAGCCGTCAATTCCTTCACCTACAACAATATTTTCAAAATTTACTTTATGTTTTTTTGCCAGCGCATGTTTCAAATCAAAATTTTCTGGATCACCATACATCCAGACTTCACTTAAGTGTTTTTTCATAGCTGAAATTGCTTTTTCTGACGGCCCAAAAACACTCTCATTAGCTCCAATACGTGCTTTAAAAAGTTGATGAATACTTCTTTCTTGGGCTTCCGGACCTACAAAAGGTACAGAGGCTGGCAATTTGTTAACAATATCATTAAATAGGATACTCAATCATAACTCCACATGAACTATAATTATTAATTAACACAATTAAAAAAAAAATTAAATTATAGAGTAATATGCATGTAATTAATTTTTCTCTAACAATGATTTATCTAAATTATAAGCCTCAATGCCAGTTTCAGAAAACAAATATTTCTTCTCATCTTTAGAGAATTTTTCTACAATTTTTTTATAATTATTAAATAAATTATCAAATGTTATTTTAAGTTTACTAACAGGAAAATTGCTTGCAAACATGCACCTTTTTGGACTAAACAAATCTATTAATTCGTAAATTATACTCGCAGTCTCGTTGAAATTCCACTCCTCTTCTTTTACACCAAATTCAGATAATTTTATAAACGTATTAGGCTCTAAAGATAATGCTTTTATCCTTTTTCTCCAAAATTCCATTCCATCGACAGATTTATCCCAGGGAAACCCACAATGATTAATAATGACTTTAGTGTTTGGTATTAATCTTACAATTTCAACTGCTTCTTCTAAATGCCATGTAGGAACTCTTAAATCATAATTTAAACTGTATTTTTCTAGTAATTTTAAACCGTTTCTCCAATTCGTATCTTGCATAGAACCATCATATTGATAATCAGTAGAATTTTTTGCAAATTTTACATTTGGTTTTGAACGAATACTCTTAACCATATCAAAACTTGCTTGTTCAGCAATTATTATTTCTGCATTTTTTGTATGTAACTAAGCATGACCTATGATAGCATTTGGAAACTTATTATTCTTAGCTAAATTCTCTATCCATTTTGTCTCACCAACCTGGTTTTTCCTATCCCACTCTGCTTCACAATGAATAGTACCAATAACATTATGATTTATTATGTCCTTATCATAATCTACAGGAAGATAATTTTGTCTAATCTTTTCGTAGTTACCTAAAAAAAAAATTGGATCTATTTTGTCGCATAAGAAAGGATAATAATTTTTATCCAAATCCCAAAAATGATGATGAGAGTCTACTATTTCAATATTATCATAATCAGGCATTTATATAATACTCATTTTTTTATTTGTAATATCAGATAAGAGGATATTATTGAAATACCTGACATAATAAATAATGCATATAGACATATATTAAAATTTTGAGCTCCTCCAAAATATATTATAAGGAAGCCAGCCAGCCCTCCAGAACCAACTTGAAAAGCACCCATTAAACCACTTGCTGCACCTTTGTTTAATTTAGACGAATTTATTGCCCCAGTCATACTATTTGCTACTGCAAAGCCGTTTGAGCATCCAAACAACATGCAGATTAATGCTAAAACAACAGGGCCATTTTGAAATAAATTATTATTCCCGAAAAATACCAATACAGTACAAAAAGAGCAAACAGTTCCCAAAAGACACATTCTTTCTAGACCCACTTTTGGACTTAATTTGCTATTTAAAATATTTCCAAAAATGTATCCCAAAGATGTAAATGAAAACCATATTCCAAACTCTGACATACTCACTCCTTTTCTTTCAAATTCATATGGCATGAAACCATTCATTGCAAAGAACATAGAAGTCTGCATTGCAGTAGTTATCGTAAAAAAATTAAAAGAAAGGTTTTTTAATAGACCCCTATAAACTATAAATATGTTTTTAAAACTTATGTTTCTAGCTTTTTTTATTAATGTCTCACTTAATAAAAATGACATAACTATTATCAAAATTAGACTTATAAAGCCTAAAGCAAGTAAATTAATTCTCCAGCCTAAAAATTCGGCAAGAAATCCTCCAAAGATAAAACAAGAAATTGGAATGACTGCCATTATAGCTGTCATTTTTGACATTTCCTTTGCCGCCTCTTTTATCTCATAACAATCACTTAAAATAGTTCTTCCAACAGATAAACATGCTGCAGCACCAAATCCTTGAAAACATCTAAGAATTAATAAAATATCTATATTAGATGATAAGGATGCAAAAAAAGCAGAGATTGAATAGATCGAGGCCCCCAAGAGTAAAATTGGTTTTCTTCCATATTTATCAGAAAATGGTCCAGATAGTATTTGACCAAATGCTAGGAAAGTAAAATATAGTGTTAAAATTAATTGTGTATTTTCAAAAGATATATTGAGATCATTTTTTATAATAGTTAAAGCAGGCGCTATAATTGTCATTCCAATTACCGGTACAGCTACAATTACTGCCAACAAATTAATATTGGGTTTTTTCAAATTCGACTACCATTCTGATAATGATTTTTAAATTATGATTTAAAGTTATGTTTGTTCTATTTCATGTACTTCAATTATATTTCCATCTGGATCATGAAAAAATATTTGTTTCCATCCTGCTACTGCAGTTTCACCCCAATCTGAAAAATTGATGTTCAATTCATTTAAATGTTTTTTAAAAGCTTCTAGATCGTCTGTTCTGTAGGCTATGTGACCTTTTTCAAGTGGGTTTATTGTGTGACCAGTTTTAAAACAAACATCCAAATCTTTTTGTGCTAGATGTGTTTGTATTTTACCATCTGATACAAAAGCAACATCTCCAGAATAACCTTTTTTCTTCTCTAAAACTGGTAATCCTTCAGTTTCTGTCTTTAATTTCATAACATTTAAGTAAAAATCATTCATTTCATCTACTTTATCAGTAGACAAATTGATGTGGTGTAATTGAAGCTTCATATTTGCCATCATTTTAAGTTAATTATAGGTAAATAGTTTTAATTATTAACAAGTTAAAAAGCAATTTATAAAATTTATAAGATAATGGCGAGAGTGACGAGACTCGAACTCGCGACCTCCGGCGTGACAGGCCGGCGCTCTAACCAACTGAGCTACACCCCCTAAAAAGGTTTCTAAATACTTGATAGAGGTAGTTAAAGTTTTGGTCAAGAAAAGAATAATTAATTTAAGAAACAAATATGTATTTTATTTTTTTTTGAAAATTGGGGTGATATGATAGATTTTACTTAATATGAATAATTCAAAAATTACTGCAAAAATCATTGTACTTAATAATGTATTAGTGAAAAATGGAATAGCCATTATGTAACAGTTTAATAAACCTTGTAGGGAACTTTCATAATATGTGCCAGAAATCCATACACCAAAATTAGAAATAATGAAAAAAATAACAGCACCAATAAAACTTAAAAATATTCTTGAAAATATTTTTTTACAAAATTTAGAAGTATATCCTATAAAAGCCAAAGCTCCCCAAGTCCAAATCAACATGCTATGAAACCCAATAAAATAGTCTGTTATTGCAAAACCTAATATACAAAAAGGTATAGACCAAACACCAAATATAAATGGTAAATATAAACTAAGAGCAATAACTGGTGTGAAATTTGGTGGATGAGGAATTAAACGGAAAAGTAGTACAAAACTCGCACACCCTAAAAACAATGAAAAATTTTTAATTATATTTTTATTCACAATAATTATTTAAACCACATAAGTTATTAACACAATAATTTTGTTAAAATTTTGCCTCTATACCCAAAAACAAAGTTCTTCCAGGTTGTGGATACACATAAGCTTTATTATCCCAACTTTTAATTAAATTTGTATAATATTTTTTATCTAATAAATTATTAACTGATCCTTTAATGGTAAAATTTTTTATTCTGTAATTAATATTAAAATCCACAAGCTGATAAGATTTAGATTTAGATAATATATAATTTGGGTCATTGCCAGATCTTTTCTTACCAATATATTTGTAATGAAATGAGAAATCGGTTTGTTTGTCATAGTTATAATGAATTGAAGAATTTCCAGATAATCTTGGCACGTACGGTGTCTCATTACCTTTTTCAACTCCTTCAGTAAAATATGAGTCAATATAATTCAAATTAGAAACAAATTTAAAATTTGGATTAATTAATCTGTCGAATTCTAATTCGACACCCTGATGGATTGAAGGATCAAAATTTTGATTAGCGAATGCAGCAGAATTATAAACTATCTGATTTTTTATAAGTGATCTAAATAAAGCTATGCTAAAATTTGTTTTATCAAATTTTATATTGTGACCAATTTCAATGTCATGGGAGTATTGATGTTTTATATCAGTAGACGTAGGACTAGGATTAACTAGAGAAATAATTTCATCTAATCTAGGTGATCTGAATGATCTTGCAATATGACCAAAAATATTTTTGTTATTGTCTAAGGTATAGTTAAAACCTAATGACCAAGCATGATTTTGCCTAACTCGAGACAATAAACTGCTTTTGTTTGTATAATTGTCAGCATCTAAATCGTAATAATGTTGTCTAAAGCCAGCCTCATATTCAATATTAGGAGTGTTTATATTTGAAAATTTAATTAAACCAAATGGTTCAAATATTTTTTGAGTTGCAATATTATGATAAGGTGTTCCAGCCCAATTGTTACCTATAGCTCTGTAAGTGGAATTATAGTGATCAATACCTACGTTAGCATCCAAGTAAAGATTATTATCGGTAAATTTTTTGTTTAATTTGGAGCTAAAAGTGTACGTACTTAAATCAGTCTTTGCTTTAATGTTGACTCCACTGTACATCGATGAAGTTTTTTGATCTTTTTCTTCATACCCAATAGTTGTTAAAGCCTTACCTCTTGTAACTTTTTTTTCATTATTTAACTTCCACGATTGAATTTTTTCTTCTGCAAAACTGTCAATAGAACCTGATCTTACAAATCTAGGGCGATTATAAAAGTCGGTTAATGTTATACTTCCTGGCAATCCAGTATATTCGTCAGAGTAATTTATCCTTGTAGAATATCTTGTTAGAGTATCTATTAAATAAGATAAATCAAATTGAAGTGTGTCATTTTCAAACTTATTATTTTCCCTATAGCCTTTACTATCAGTAGTTGATGCAAAAGTTTGTAATATAAACTTGTCCATATTTTTATTTACTGAAATAGAATTTTCTTTGGTGTTAAAAGATTTAAAAGATGATTTAATATTAAGTTGATCTTTTAGGTATTTGGGGTTTTTTGTAATAATATTTATTGATCCACCAACGGCTCCATCACCATGAATAACAGTCGAAGATCCACCTTTTAAAATTTGAATTTCATAAATATTATCTATTGGAATTCTTGATAAATTTGCACCAGCAATAGTCATATCAGATAAACGGACTCCATCTACAAGTATCATAATATTTCTTGACGCTTGCTCGCCGAATCCTCTCATTCTTACAGTTGATTTTGCATCCATACCATAGTATAAATTTTCAAAAAAAACTCCTGAGTTTTTTGATAATAAGTCACCAAGAGTTTTATATGAAGAACTACTTATAGTTTTATAATTTATTATTTCAGTAGAACTACCAACAACACCTCTCTCAACCATTGAAGGATAAATTGTAATTCGAATAGGTTTTTCGTCTTTGGAAAAAGAATTGGATATATTAAATAAAATAAATATTATAATAACGATCACATGTGGCATATTGACCCCCTAGCGAAGTAAGTTAAGAGCTAAAGCTCATATAAATTGTCGCTAGACGATAAATATTAAACGTGTCATCCACTCTACCCGGAGGTTGACAAAGCGACTGTAAATGGCAGGTCTCCTGGCTCACGCTTCATAGTTTAGGCAACCTTCCCAGAAAATATCCAGTGGTGTTTTAGCCCTTACTCGGCATTTACAGTTGCGGGGACAGCTTTGGCTTATAACTCATATGAGTTACCAAATTCCCATTTTAAGCTTGAAGAAATCTTCGAAGCACCATAAACATTTAGTTATTAGGTCTAATTACAAAAAAAATGCAAGTAAAAAAAATTTAATGATGAAATTAACAATTATTGGAAATGGCTATACAGCTCAATTTTTAGCTAAAGATGCCCTAAAGTATGGATATGAAGTTTCAATAATTACAAGAAATATTTCGAATCCTGAAAAAAATATACATTACCTTAATTTCATTGATTCTAATAATGTTAAAAAAAAGTTAATTAATGAAAATATAATTTCAACTGTACCATTTAATAAAGAAGGTTTTGATCCTGTTTTAAAAAAATATAGAAAATCTATTTCATTAAATAAAAATATTATTATTTATTACTCTGCTACATCAGTATATGGAAGTGGAATTGTAAATGAGTATTCAATACCATTACCTAAATTTAAAAGAGGTTTAATAAGACTTAGATGCGAGAAAGAGTGGGTTAAAGCAAATCCAAATACATCGATCTTCAGAATATCAGGTATTTATGGTCCAAATCGACACCCTATGGTCAAATATCTTCAAGGAGATAATGAAGTTATAGTTAAAGAAGATCATATCTCAAATAGAATACATGTAGAAGACTTGTCTTCATTAACCCTTCAATTTATTAAAAACAACTATACCGAAAAAATATTAAATTTAAGTGATCCAATAAAAGTAAGTACTTATGATGCAATAAAATTTGTTTGTAATGAATTAAATTTAGTTAAACCAAAAGTTGTAAGATATGATCCAAAAAAAATTTCTAAAATGTTAAAGTCTTTCTATGAAGTTAATAGGACTGTAAAAAGTAATATTATTAATCATAAGATTAGTTATAAATTTAAATATCCCGATTATAAATTTGCTTTACTCGGCTTGACTAAATCATTATTAGATAGTGAGTAATTTCACCTAGGATAAAATTTTGTCAAAATTATCAAAAAATTTTCAAAAAGTAACGCAAGTAAAACGTTGGACAGAAAATTTATTTTCTTTTCGTATCACTCGACCACAAAGTTTCAAATTTAGATCAGGTGAGTTTGTTATGATTGGCCTTCTTGATAGTGATGACAAACCAATATTAAGAGCTTACTCAATTTGTTCACCAAGTTGGTCTGAAGAACTAGAATTTTATTCAATTATTGTAAAAGATGGACCATTAACTTCAAAATTAAA
Organism: uncultured SAR116 cluster alpha proteobacterium; assembly: GCA_902616615.1. Classification (GTDB taxonomy): domain Bacteria; phylum Pseudomonadota; class Alphaproteobacteria; order Puniceispirillales; family Marisalimonadaceae; genus Marisalimonas. Next base: position 11,493 of record CACMTN010000013.1, read on the forward strand.
AAATATAAAAATTGGTGATGAAATTATTATGATGCCTAAGTCAACAGGGACGTTGGTTTTAGACGCATTAAAACCTGGAAAAAGATTATTTTTACTTTCCTCAGGAACAGGATTTGCTCCATTTGCAGCACTTATAAGAGAGACAGAAACTTATGAAAAATTTGAAAATATAATTGTAACTCATACTTGTAGAGTGATGAGTGAATTATCCTATAGTCAAAGTATAATTCAAGAATGTAAAAATGACAAATTAGTCAAAGAATTTATAAATAATAAATTATTAAGTTATCATTCTACAACCAGAGACGATTATATTTTTAATGGCAGAATTACCGAGCTTATATCATCAAATAAATTGTTCAGAGATTTAAAAATAAGTTCAATCTCATCCGATGACAGATTTATGTTTTGTGGATCAATGGCATTAAATAATGATTTAAAAAAAATTATGTTAGAGAAAAACTTCCGTGAAGGAGCCAATAATAATCCAGGAGAATTTGTGTTAGAAAAGGCTTTTGTAGATTAAATTACCATTTTTCTATATCAGGCCTTAGTTCTACATCAAACGACCAAGCAGAACGTTTTTGTTGTGAAATTCTAAAAATCTCTTCAGCTATATCTTGTGGTTGAGCAAATTCAATATCTTTTTTACTTTTTTGATGCTCTATTCTACTTCTGGTCCATGGAGTGTTAATAGATGCATCGATTGTGATATAAGCAACATGGATACCTTGAGGTCCAAAATCACGTGCTAATGATTGTGCCAGAATTCTTTGGGCAGCTTTTGTTGGAGCAAAATATGGCGTTATAGCAGCCCCCCTATGTGCAGCAGTGTTACCAGTTACGATAATAACTCCTTTTTTATTTTTAACCATATCTGGTATCAAAAAATGAGATAAATACATTAGCGAAGTCGTATTAATTCTAAAGTTTTTTTCTAGCCATTCTGGTTTACCTTTTAATAAGTATTCAAAGTTTCCTTTCACTGCATTATGTATGAGAACTTCTGGAGCAGACATTTCGTTTTTAATTTTATTACATATTTTACCTAAATGTTTTAAATCAGATACGTCGCATACATATCCTTTGGAGCCAGGTAATTCTTTTTCAAATTTTCTTAATCTTTCCTCAGTTCTTGCTAACATTGCTACTCTATATCCAGCTTTTGCAAACCTCCTAGCAGTAAATCCTCCAGTACCTTCACCTAAACCAGTAATCATACAAACTGGCATTCTTGAATTTGACATTTATCTACCCCACTAACAAAAACAACCAATTCTATATTTAACTATAAAAAGTGTTTAATAACTATTATACAATTATATTAGCAATTGTGAAAATTTTGGTGGGCGGTGACGGTCTCGAACCGCCGACCCTCTCGGTGTAAACGAGATGCTCTACCAACTGAGCTAACCGCCCTTAGACACGAACTTATACGTAATTTTTTTAACAAAGACAATAATTAACTTATTATGTATAAATAAAATTTGAAATTAGGGAATTTTTTTATGCACTCTGAATGGATTTTTAATCAGATAGAATCTTTAAAGATAACGAAAAAAATTAATCTATTAGATTTTGCTTCTGGGAGTGGGAGAAATTGCGTCCCACTATCAAAAAGAAATATTTTAGTAACAGCTATTGATAAAGATCAAGAAAAACTTAACAAGTATAAAAATTTAAATAACATCAATACGATATGCTTTGATCTTGAAACTAAAGAAAAATGGCCATTAGTAGAAAAATATTTCGACATAATTATAGTAGTTAATTATTTATACAGACCTAAAATTAAAAATTTAATTAGCTTACTTAAAGAAGATGGTTTTTTGTTCTACGAAACTTTTTCGGTTGGTAATGAAAAATATGGATCACCTCAAAATCCAAATTTTTTACTTAAAAATAGAGAATTATTAGATATTTTCAATAAGGAGCTTATACCTTTGAGCTTTTACGACGGCAAAATCATAGATAAAAAAATTTGTGTAAAACAAAGAGGTAGTTTTAAAAAAAAAGGCGTCTTTTAATAAGACGCCTAATTATATCATGTATATTTTTTCAATTGTTTACAGCATCTTTGAGAGGGCTTCCCGCTTTAAATTTAGGTTGCTTTGATGCTTTAATTTGGATTGTTTCACCTGTTCTAGGATTTCTACCTGTTGTAGCGGCACGGTTAGCAACAGAAAAAGTTCCAAAACCAACTATACGCACATCACCACCTGATTTTAAAGCATTGGTGATTGATTCAAAGACTCCATCAACTGCTTTAGCAGCATCTACTTTTGAAAGACCCGATGCGTCAGCAACACTTGCAACTAATTCATTCTTATTCATTCGTACCTCCGTAATAAGTTAGTTATAATTTTAATTTAACTGATATTAGACGATAACACTAGAAAATAAAGTTAATTATTATAAAGAAAATAAAAATATAAGGTAATTAATGAGAAAAACTTGTTTTGTTTGGATTATTACTCACATTTTTTGATATTTTACTAGGATCTACAATATTTAATTCTTGCGGGGTATTAACTAATGCATTAGAAATAACTTCATCTAAAGAACTGACTGGTATTATTTTTAATTTATTTGTAATGTTTTCAGGTATTTCTGTGAGATCTTTTTTATTATTTTCTGGTATTAAAACTGTTTTTATTCCACCTCTTTTAGCCGCTAATAGTTTTTCTTTCAAACCTCCAATAGGTAGAACCCTTCCTCTTAAAGTAATTTCTCCAGTCATAGCAACACACTTTTTGACTTTTATTTCTGTCAATGCTGAAACTATACTTGTAACCATTGCAACACCAGCAGACGGACCATCCTTAGGAGTTGCTCCTTCAGGAACATGAACATGTACGTCAAGTTTTTCAATATCAAAAGGATCTAAACCAAAAGAAAATGCTTTTGATCTTATAAAAAATTCAGCCGCCTGTACTGACTCTTTCATGACATCACCAAGTTTTCCTGTAGCAGTTACCTTACCTTTACCTTTTACCTTTACTGCTTCTATTGACAATAACTCACCTCCAACTTCTGTCCATGCCAATCCTGTAGTAATTCCAACTAAATCTTCTTTTTCTATATCAAGTCTTTGATAAACTGGAACACCAAGTAAATCAGGTAAATTATTTTTTGTCACAGAAACTGATTTTGTTTCATTTTTTTCAATTAATGTTACGACTTTTCTGGTTAATTTAGCTAATTGTCTCTCTAAATTTCTCACACCAGCTTCTCTTGTGTATGACTGAATTATAGTTTTCAAAGCTTCTTCATTTATTGAAAATTCAGTTTTTTTAAGCTTGCAGTTTTTCATTTGCTTTTTAAGTAAATGTTTTTTAGCTATTTCTAGTTTCTCGTCTTCTGTATATCCTGATAATCTTATAACTTCCATCCTGTCTAACAAAGCTTGAGGCATATTTAGGGTATTTGAAGTTGTTACAAAAAAAACCTTTGAAAGATCATAGTCAACTTCAAGATAATGATCTTGGAAAGTTTTGTTTTGTTCCGGATCAAGGACTTCCAGTAAAGCGGAAGAAGGATCACCTCTGTAATCGTTACCTAATTTATCAATTTCATCTAAAAGAAATAAAGGATTAATAGATGATGATTTTTTCATACCATGAATAATTTTACCTGGTAAAGAGCCAATATAAGTTCTTCGATGACCTCTAATTTCTGCTTCATCTCGAACACCTCCCAATGCCATTCTTATGTATTGCCTTCCAGTAGCTTCAGCTATAGATTGACCTAAAGAGGTTTTACCAACGCCCGGTGGACCGACTAAACATAATATAGGACCTTTAACTTCTTTTGTTCTTTTTTGAACAGCAAGAAACTCTATTATTCTATCTTTAACTTTTTCAAGACCATAATGATCATTGTCCAATATTTTTCTTGCATTAGAAATATCTGACTTAATTTTATTAGTTTTCTTCCATGGAATTGACACTAACCAATCGATATAAGACCTTACAACAGTTGCCTCAGCACTCATTGGGCTCATATTTCTTAATTTTTTTAATTCAGATAAAGCTTTCTCTTTAGCTTCTTTACTCAATTTTGCCTTATTAATTTTATCTTCAAATTCGTCAAATTCATTTTTGCCATCTTCAGATGTACCAAGCTCTTTTTGTATAGCTTTAAGTTGCTCATTTAGATAGTAATCCCTTTGTGTTTTTTCCATCTGTTTCTTAACATTACTTCTAATTTTTCTCTCTGAGCTAAGTATATCAATTTCTTTTTCGATTTTAGAAGTAAGGATTTTAACTCTTTCAGCTGGGTTTGTCATTTCAAGAAAATTTTGCTTTTCTTCGATAGAAAACACCAAATGATTAACTATTGTATCAGATAAAACACTAGGGTCATCTATATCTGAAATTGTAGCTAAAATATCAGAATGAATTTTACTATTAAGTTTCGCAAACCTCTCAAAAGAATTTTTCAAATTGGTAATAATATAATCGTAATTTTTTTTCAATGAAATGTCTGTTTTCAAAACAGTTAATTTAGCACTCAAAAAGTCGTCTGAAGATATGATTTCTTCTATTTGACACCTAAATTTCCCTTCAACTAGAACTTTGACTGTACCATCAGGTAACTTAAGCATTTGTAGTATTGTTCCTAAAGTCCCCATTTTGAAAAGGTCTTTGTCTTTAGGATCTTCAATTGAAGATTTTTTTTGAGTTAGTAAAATTATTTCTTTATTTTCTTCCATTACTATCTCAAGAGCTTTTATAGATTTTAATCTTCCAACAAATAAAGGAGCTATCATGTTAGGGAAAATAACAATATCTCTAAGAGGTAAAATTGGATATATAGTGCTAGTCAAAATTATCTCCTTCGGAAATTTAAATCAGGTGCTAGTCTTATTTATATAAATGATTATTTTTTTTTAAACTTCAAGTTCAAAATAAATTAAACGGAATTTTTTATTTCTTTTGTTTTTTTCTCATGAACCAGGATTGGCTTTGTACCTTTTTTTACAACCTCTTCATTGATAACAACTTCATTAATGTCAGGCTCAGAAGGCAACTCAAACATCGTATCCATAAGTATATTTTCAATTATAGAACGTAAACCTCTCGCTCCAGTCTTTAAGCTTATAGCTTTTTGCGCAATAGCTTTTAAAGCATTTGCCCTAAATTCTAGTTTGGTATTTTCCATTTCAAATAATTTTTGATATTGTTTTAGAAGAGCATTTTTTGGTTGCGTTAAAATTTCAACTAAGGCTTCCTCATCAAGATCTTCAAGTGAAGCAAGGACAGGCAGTCTTCCAATAAATTCAGGTATAAGTCCATATTTAACTAAATCACCAGGTTCAACATCTTTAAGTATTTCAGACGAAGTTGTATCTTGGGAATTAATTATTTCTGCACCAAATCCTATTGAAGAGCCTTTGTTTCTATTTGCAATTAATTTGTCTAAACCTGCAAAAGCTCCACCACAAATAAAAAGTATGTTTGTAGTATCAACCTGAAGAAATTCTTGTTGTGGATGCTTTCTACCGCCTTGGGGTGGAACTGCTGCAATGGTACCTTCCATAATTTTAAGTAAAGCTTGCTGAACACCCTCTCCACTTACGTCTCTTGTAATAGAGGGATTTTCTGACTTTCTAGAAATTTTATCAACCTCATCTATATAGACTATTCCCTTTTGAGCTCTTTCAACATTATAGTCAGAAGCTTGCAATAATTTTAATATAATGTTTTCAACATCCTCACCAACGTAGCCAGCTTCAGTAAGAGTTGTTGCGTCTGCCATAGTAAATGGTACGTCTAATATTTTTGCCAAAGTTTGTGCAAGTAAAGTTTTACCACAACCAGTAGGACCTACTAAAAGAATATTAGATTTTGAGATTTCTATATCATTCATATCTGTTGTATTAGCTAATCTTTTGTAATGATTATGAACAGCTACCGAAAGAACTCTCTTTGCTTTTGTTTGACCAATTACATAGTCGTCGAGAATTTTGCATATTTCTGCGGGTGAAGGAATACCTTCTTTGCTTTTAGAAATAGAAGATTGGTGTTCCTCCTTAATTATATCCATACACAGTTCAACGCATTCATCACATATAAAAACTGTAGGTCCTGCAATTAGCTTTTTTACCTCATGTTGACTTTTACCACAAAATGAACAGTACAAAGTTGTTTTGTTTTTTCCTTCGCTATTTTGTTCATCCATGATAACACCCCTAGATATTGTAATATTTTATAATATTCTATAAGTTTATTTTAAAAAGCAATATAAATATAATAATTAGATTTATTTAACACTCGGTCTTTTTTCAACCACTTCATCTATTAAACCAATTTTAAGCGCATCTTCAGGAGAAAGAAAAGTATCTCTATCCATTAGTGCTTCAATTTCTGCAATTTTCTTGCCAGAATGTTTAACGTATATGCCATTTAATCTAGTTCTCAAGTTAATTATTTCTTTAGCATGAATTTCAATATCAGTTGCTTGGCCTTGAAAACCTCCAGATGGTTGATGTGTCATAATTCTTGCATTTGGTAAGCAATACCTTTTGTTTTTTGCACCGGCGGTTAATAGTAACGATCCCATACTAGCTGCCTGACCTATACATACTGTTGAAACATCTGGCCTTATATATTCCATTGTATCATATATTGATAGTCCTGAAGTAACAACTCCACCTGGAGAATTTATATACATAGATATGTCTTTTTTGGGATTTTCTGCTTCTAAAAATAGTAGTTGAGCACAGACTAAAGAAGCTAAATTATCATCAACTGGACCAACAAGAAAAATGATCCTTTCCTTTAATAGCCTTGAATAAATATCATATGACCTTTCACCTCGGCTTGTTTGCTCTACTACCATTGGAACAAGTGCACCAATTTCATTAACCGAACAAATTGAATTATAATTTTTATCGATCATATTTTGGACTCCTCAATTAAAACTTATTTTCTTTAGATTACGATTTCTTTGATACATTTTTTGTTATTTTTTTTGGTTTATTTTTCTGAACAACTTTATTGGATTTTTTTGCTTTCGCTGCCTCTTTTTTTAAATCTATTTCATCTTGTTTATAAAGTTCTTCAACTGACACTGTTTTTTCATTAACATTCGCTAACTCTAAAACAAAGTCTATGATTTTATCTTCGAATATTGGACCTGAAAGTTGTTGTTGAGCTTCAGGATTTTGCTTAAAATAATCCATTATTTGCTTTTCTTGCCCTGGATATTTTTGAATTTCTCTCATCATGGCATTTCTTGTATCTTCTTCTTCTACTTTAATATTATTCTTTCTACCTATTTCTGAGAGTAACAAACCTAACCTAACCCTTCTTTTTGCTATTTCAATTGCATCTAATTTTTCTTCTTTTGACATTCCTTTATCTGGGTCCAGATCTGTTTTTTCACTTTTATCTGAATCTGGTTTTGAATTGGGATTCATAGCCTTACAAATATTATTATACTCTTCTTTTTCTAAAGTTTCTGGTAGGTCAAAAGATACTAGATCAGCTAATTTGTCTAATATCTGTCTTTTTGCCTTATCTCGACTTTGTTGCTGATGCTGCTTTGTGATTTGCTCTGAAACAGCTTTTTTTAATGCCTCTAAATTATTCATACCTAATGTTTTTGCAAATTCATCATTTACTTTAACTTTGTCATCTTCTTTAATTTCAATAACTTTTGTTTCAAAAATGGCATCTTTGCCTGCCAAAGTCTTAGCCTGATAATCTTTTGGGAAAGTAACTTCAACTTTTGAAGTTTTTCCTTTTTCAGATCCAATTAATGCATCTTCAAACCCAGGTATAAAAGTATTTGAGCCTAGTTTTAAATTGTGACCTTTAGCTTCCCCACCTTCAAATGGTTCTCCATCAACTTTACCAATAAAATCAATTACAAGAGTATCACCTTTTTTTGCAGGCCTATCTTTTTTTATTTCTCTTGTACCGACATTTTCCTTAGCAATTTTTTCAACCGCATCATTAACATCTTTTTCACTAACTTTAACCACTGGTCTGGTAATATTTAAAGATGATAAGTCTGGTATTTCAAAATCAGGCATTATTTCAACCAAAAGCTTTGCCTTTAAATCTTTACCATCTTCAAATGATACTATTTCTATTTTGGGTTGAGAGGATGGTGTTAATTTATTTTTTTCCATTGTATCTTTAGTAGCAGTATCAACTGATTCTCTTACAACTTCACCAAGAATTTGTTTTCCAAATCTGTTTTTAACAACTGAAACAGGAACTTTTCCAGGTCTAAAACCTGGAAGATTAGCCTCTTTAGCAATACTCTCTAGCTTTTGATCAACTGATTTTTCAATTTCTTTTTTAGTTATTATAACTTCAAATTCTCGTTTTAGACCTTCTGATAAAGTTTGCTTAACAGCCATTTTGATTATACCTCTTAAAACTAAAGTCTTTAAAAATTTTATGGTGCGGGCGAAGGGACTTGAACCCCCACACCTTTCGATACAAGAACCTAAATCTTGCGCGTCTACCAGTTCCGCCACGCCCGCTCATAATTGTTTAAAACAATTACCAAATAGCTAACTTAGGAAAGGCCAAAGGTCAAGTTAGAATAACTAAAATTAGAATGGGGCGAGTGACCGGCTTCGAACCGGCGACCTCAGGTACCACAAACCCGCGCTCTAACCAACTGAGCTACACCCGCCATATTTGCTTTAACCATAAATACTTTAATTAATTGAATTAATAAAATGTTTATTTTAGATTAAGTTAAGTATAAGTATTTAATAAATTAAAATTAATCAAGGTTTATTAAATGAAAACAAATTATGATTTAGCATCTAGAAATAATAATCTTGGAACTGAAACAGCTTTCAGTGTATTAGCTAAAGCAAATAAGCTGGCATCTGAAGGTCGAGATATAATTAATCTAGGAATTGGTCAACCAGACTTTAAAACACCTGAAAATATTGTTGATGCTGGTATTAAAGCTCTTAAAGAAGGACATCACGGTTATACACAATCAACAGGTATACCTAATCTTAGAGAAGCCGTCTCAAATGATATTGAAAGAAGACATAATCAATACATCTCACCAGAAAATATTTTAATTGTTCCAGGAGGTAAAGTAATAATATTTTTTTCAGCTATGTTAATGGGAGAAAATGGCAAAGAAATTTTATACCCTAATCCAGGTTTTCCGATTTATGAGTCTGCAATAAATTATTCAGGTGCAAAATCTGTTCCCTATCAATTAAGTGAAGATAAAGGCTTTTCATTTTCAACTGAAGATATACTTAGTAAGATAAGCAAAAATACTAGTTTAATAATTATTAATAGTCCTGCAAATCCAACTGGGGGAGTTGTTCCAAAAAGCGAACTTGAAAAGCTAGTAAAAGGTCTAGAAAAATTTCCAGATGTAGTTTTAATGAGTGATGAAATTTATGATCAGTTTTGTTTTGGTGAAAATAATTTTACTTCTATGTTAATGTATCCAGAAATTAGAGAAAGACTGATAATTCTAAATGGATGGTCTAAAACATATGCTATGACTGGATGGCGCTTAGGTTATGGCATTTTTCCAAACAAATTATATGAAAAAGCTGAGAAACTTGCTGTAAATATTCATTCATGTGTTAATGCTAGTGCGCAATATGCAGCGTTGGAAGCATTAAATGGCTCTCAAAAATGTGTTTTAGAAATGAATAATCATTTTAAAAGACGTGCTAATCTGATGTATAAAAAATTAAATGAAATTAAAGGGTTTTCATGTCAAAAACCAAATGGAGCATTTTATTGTTTTCCAAACATAATGAAAACTGGTTACAACTCTTCAGAAATTCAAAACTTATTGTTAGATAATTTGGGAGTAGCTACTGTGGCAGGTACGTCATTTGGAAAATTTGGTGAAGGTTATTTAAGGCTATCTTGTGCCAATTCAGACACTGCAATTGAAGAAGCACTTTCAAGAATAAAAGAATTTTTTAATTAAAAATTATGCTTAATTTTTAATCAATTTATTTTATTCTCAGATATATTATAAAAATTATTTGTTAATTATTTAATAATATATATGTATCAGCATAGGGATGATATAAATGAAAAAAATTGAAGCAATTATAAAACCTTTTAAATTAGATGAAGTTAAAAACGCCCTCTCTTTAATAGGTATTCAAGGTCTAACAGTTTATGAAGCAAAAGGCTTTGGTAGGCAGAAGGGGCATACTGAGCTTTATCGAGGTGCAGAGTATGTTGTAGATTTCCTACCAAAAGTCAAAATTGAGATAGTTGTAGAAGATGATCTTCTTGAAACTGCATTAGAATGCATAGAAGAATCAGCAAAAACTGGTAGAATTGGCGATGGTAAAATTTTTGTATCATCAATTGAAAAAGCCATCCGGATTAGAACTGGTGAAAAAGGCAATGAAGCAATTTAAAATTATTTAATGGAGTAACAACATGTCAGATGCAAAAAAAATCATGGAGACAATAAAGGAAAAGGAAATACAATTCGTAGATTTACGATTTACCGATCCAAGAGGTAAGATGCAACACTTATCTCAACATGTTAGCACAATTGATGAAAAATCTCTTTCTGATGGCTTTATGTTTGATGGATCTTCTATTGCTGGATGGAAAGCCATTAATGAATCTGATATGAAATTAATGCCTGATTGCAACAGATCAATTGTTGATCCATTTTTTTCTCAACCTACGCTTTCTATATTTTGTGATGTACTTGATCCAATTTCAGGTAAACCTTACGAAAGAGATCCAAGATCTACAGCTAAACAAGCTTTAGAATATATGAATTCGATCGGAGTTGGTGACACTGCTTACTTTGGACCAGAACCTGAATTCTTTGTTTTTGATGACGTTAAATTTGAAGATGAAATGAATTCATCTTTTTACAAAATTAACTCTACAGAAGGCCCATACAATTCAGGTAGTGACTTTGAAGAAGGAAATATGGGTCATAGACCTGGTGTCAAAGGAGGATATTTCCCAGTTCCTCCAGTTGACTCTGCTCAGGACTTAAGAAGTGAGATGGTTTTATCACTAGTTGATATGGGTGTGGATATGGAAAAACATCATCACGAAGTCGCTCCTTCACAACATGAACTAGGGATGAAGTTTGGAACTTTAATTGATACAGCCGACAATGTTCAGTTATACAAGTATGCCGTTCAAAACGTAGCTCATTCATTTGGTCAAACAGCCACATTTATGCCAAAACCTGTTGCTGGAGACAATGGAACCGGTATGCATACCCACCAATCAATTTGGAAATCTGGAAAACCCTTGTTCGCCGGTGATAAATATGCCCAACTTTCTGAAACATGTCTTTATTATATTGGTGGTATTATAAAACATGCAAAAGCATTGAATGCATTTACTAATCCTTCGACTAATTCATACAAAAGACTAATTCCTGGTTTTGAAGCACCTGTGATATTAGCATATTCTGCCAGAAACAGATCTGCTTCATGTAGAATTCCTTTTACTGATAGTCCTAATGGTAAAAGAGTTGAAGTAAGATTTCCTGATGCAACCGCTAATCCCTATTTAGCATTTTCAGCTATGTTAATGGCAGGCTTAGACGGTATACAAAATAAAATTGATCCTGGTGATGCTATGGACCAAGATTTATATGAATTGCCTGCAAGCGAACTTGCTAATATCCCCACAGTTTGCGGATCACTTAGAGAGGCACTAGATGCATTGTCTGGTGATATGTCTTTCTTAACTAAAGGTAATGTTTTTACTGAAGATCAAATTGAAGCATATATTGATCTAAAAATGGAAGAAGTTGTTCAATTTGAACATTCTCCACATCCAGTTGAATTTAAAATGTACTATTCTAGCTAATTCCCATCAAATCTGTAAAAAAACCCAACTTCGAGTTGGGTTTTTTTATTTGAAAATTATCAAAATATTGCTAAATATTGTTATAATTATTTTTTTATACACAAAATAAAGTAAATTAACTTATATGAAAAAAAATTTATTGGATAATTATAATGCTTCTGAAATTGAAATTTTAGAGGGATTAGAGCCTGTTCGTCATAGACCAGGTATGTATATTGGTGGCACTGACAATAATGCCTTACATCATCTTGCAACTGAAATAATTGATAATTCAATGGATGAGGTGGTTGCTAAACACGCTACTACGATAGATGTAAATCTAATAAGTGATAATACAATAATTGTTTCAGATAATGGTAGAGGTATACCTGTAGATAATCATCCTAAATATAAAAACAAATCAGCTTTAGAAATTATAATGACGACACTTCATTCTGGTGGGAAATTTACAAATAAAAATTATACAACATCAGGAGGATTACATGGCGTTGGTGCTTCCGTTGTTAATGCTCTTTCTTCATTCATGAAAGTAGAAGTTATACGTGATGGATACTTATATGTTCAAAAATTCTCTCGAGGATTACCAACTACACCACTTACAAAAAAAGATAAAATAAAGAAAAATAATGGAACATCAATTACTTTCAAACCTGATAGTGAAATATTTGGTGAAAATAATTTATTTAATCCAATTAAAATCTTTAATATGTTAGAAAATAAAGCTTATCTTTTCAAAGGAGTGCAAATCAATTGGAAATGTGATGAGTCACTTTTAAAAAAAAATAATACAATACCATCTTCTAAAAAATTTTGCTATATCAATGGAATTTTAGATTATATGAAACAAAAAACTTCTTCAATTCCATTTTTTACCTCTTCTTTATTTCATGGAAATGTTAAAATTGATAATGAAACAGTTGAATGGGTTGTAAGTTGGTTAGCTGATCATGAAACTGGTTTTATTGAAACTTTTTGCAACACTGTTCATACCCCACTTGGAGGAACACATGAAACTGGTTTAAGGTTAGCGATGACAAAAGGTATAAAAAATTTTGCAGAGTTAAGAGGTTTTAAAAAAGCTAATGAAATTTTATATGACGATTTAATGGTTTCCACAGGATCAATTTTATCAGTTTTTATTAAAGAACCACAATTCCAAGGCCAAACAAAAGAAAAACTGGTTAATACTTTTACCACAAAAATTGTAGAAACAGCTATCAAAGATAGATTTGAGACTTGGTTATCAAACTTCAAAGAAGTAGGTCAAGATTTATTAAATAGAACTATAAATAATTACGAAGAAAGAAAAAGAAAAAAGAAAGAAAAAGAGATTTCACGTAAAACTATTTCAAAAAAAGTACGTTTACCTGGAAAGTTAGCTGATTGTTCAAATGATAGTTTTGAAGAGTCTGAATTGTTCATAGTTGAGGGTGATAGCGCAGGAGGATCTGCAAAACAAGCCAGAGAAAGAACAACCCAAGCTGTATTACCTCTAAAGGGTAAAATATTAAATGTAGCTAGTGCTACAAGCGAAAAAATGTCACAAAATCAAGAAATTAATGACTTAAAACAAGCTATAGGACTAGATCATAGTAAATCTAAGAGTATTGATAACCTTAGATATAACAAAATAATAATTATGACGGATGCAGATGTTGATGGAGCTCACATTGCAGCTTTACTATTAACCTTTTTTTACAACAATTATCCAGAAATCATTGAAAAAGGACATTTATATATAGCTCAACCACCTTTGTATAGAATTACTTTTAATGACCAATACTTTTATGCTCAAACCGAAGAAAATAAAAATAAAATTATAAAAGAGAAATTCAATGGTAAAGGATTAATTAGTCGTTTTAAAGGGTTAGGTGAGATGCCACCAGCCCAGTTAAAAGAGACAACTATGTCGCCAAAAACAAGAAAATTGCTTAAGGTTACCATTCCTGAAAGAGATATTAATGAGGCTGACAAAAGAAGAGAAGTTGACAATTTAGTAAATATTCTTATGGGAAAAAAACCAGAGCTTAGATTTAAGTATATTCAAGAAAATGCTAGTAGTATAAGTGAGTTTGATATTTAAATTTCAGAATTCAATAGATTATTCGTACTTTTTTAATAACATTAAAAACATAAAATTTATATGAGGTCATAATTGTGAAATTCAAAGATCTAGGTTTGTGTAAAGAAATTTTGTTATCTATTAATAACATTGGATATAAAGAACCAACTGAAATTCAAAAAAAAGCTATACCAAACATTTTGATGGGAAGGGATATTTTGGGCTGCGCACAAACAGGTACAGGTAAAACTGGATCATTTATTATGCCCTTGATTGAGATTTTAAATTCTGGAAAATCTAAATCTAGAATGCCACGTTCTCTAGTTCTAGCTCCAACTAGGGAATTAGCGATGCAAGTGTCTGAAGAGTTTAATAAAATAAATAAATATCTAAAACTTCAAATGGTATTGTTGATTGGAGGAATATCATTTGCAGAACAAAAAAATAAATTAGAAAAAGGTGTAGATGTATTAATTGCAACACCTGGTAGACTTTTAGACCATATAGAACGAGGTAAAGTTATAATAAAAGATGTGAAATTACTTGTCATTGATGAAGCAGATAGAATGTTAGATATGGGTTTCATTCCTGATGTAATTAAAATTAACAAACTACTACCTAAAATAAGACAAACATTATTTTTCTCTGCGACTCTCTCAAATGAAATAAGGAATATAGGTAAGGATTTATTAATTAATCCTAAGGAAATCTCTATAAACCCATATTCTTCAACATCAAAAAACATAGATAGTACTTTTATTAAAACAAGTTGTAATGTTAAAATGAATGATCTAAAAAAATTACTATGTATTGATCTTATAAGAAGTGCTGTGATTTTTTGTAATAGGAAAGCTGATATTGAAAAAGTTAGTAAATTCTTAAAAAAATATAATTATAAAACAGTTTCTCTTCATGGAGATATGCAACAAAATTTAAGAATTAAGTCTCTTGAAATGTTTAAAGACAAATCAGCTAAAATACTTATCGCCTCTGATGTGGCTGCAAGAGGTATTGATATAGATGGATTAAGCCATGTCTTTAACTATGACGTCCCCAACAATCCGGAAGATTATGTTCATCGTATCGGGCGAACTGGAAGAGCAGGAAAACAAGGTAAAGCATATACACTTTTCGATGATAATGACAATAAAACGATTACATTAATAGAAAAATTTATAAAGAAAAAAGTAAATAAAACAACCCTCGAAAAAATAATTCTTTCTCTAAATTCCAAAAATCAAAACTCTAATCTAATTAAACAAAAAAATAAAAAAAAACCTAAACCAATTCTCTTGCCTGAGGAAAATTATTTAAATTTTAAGGAAAGTGGTAAAATTCCAGACTTTTTAAAAATAAAATAACTAAATTAATGCTTTTTCAATTATTTCAGACAAATCATTAGAGATAAATGGTTTATTTATATTTTTTAATACATCTTTAATTTTATTTTTCCTCTCACAAGAGTAACTTTTAAATCTTGTCAGAGGTAGAATTAGTCTAGCTGCAGCTTGGGGATTGCTTTTATCAATAATTGAAACCTGTTCAGAAACAAATTTATATCCAGAAGAATCATTTGCATGAAACAATAATACATTTTCTCTTTGAAAAGTACTTAAAACTGCTCTAAGTATATTTGGATTTTTATAATCAAAATCTTTATGTTTTAATAAATGTTTAATTAGATTTAAACCCTGTGATCCAATATTTAGAGTCGACATCATTTCAAACCATTTTTCAATAACTAAGTGATTATTTTTCCATTTTTTGTAAAAATCATTTAAATGATTTAATGCTAACTGATTATTGGCCAAACATAATGATTTCAATCCTATAATTGAAAGTGTCATATTTTTACTTGCTGTTATTTTTTTTGCGATCTGTATTCCTATTGAGCTCTCAATTAGAATTAAATATTTCAATATTTTTTCTAATAACAGTCTTTCTCCAAAGCTTTTATCATCTTGGATTTTGCTTTTATATAGTTTTAAAGCATTAATCTCAAAAACTTCTTGTAAACCAAAGGCAATTTTTTTCATAAAATCCTTTTTTCTTTTGAATATTGAAATTGGATCTACATCATTTGATAAATTTTCAAATGTGTTTCGAGATGGTAATTCTAGAAGCAACGCCATTAATGAATAGTTTACTTTTTTTTCTAAAATTAATTCTTTTAATGTTTTTATTAAAATATTTAAATTCAATTTTTTTAAAAAAAAGTTTAGATATAAATTTTGAGCTGCATCCCATTTGTTAAATGAATCATTGTCAAATTTAAGTATGTGAACATACTCAATAATTTTTATATCTGTTTTTAAAAGTACTGGAGCAGAGAATTCTCGTAATATTGAAGGAGTAATTTCTTTTTCATTACAGATTACAGTGACTTTATCTTTGCTTTTAGATAGTAAATAGACGTGTTCATATTTTAATTTTGACTTGTTGATACCAAATTTAACGAGAGATCCCTTTTTATTTAAAAAAGCAATTTTTATTGGAATAGGTAAATTACTAATTTTTTTATTAATTTTTTGAGAAAAATTAAGTTCTAATCCTAAGTCATTTTCTTTTCTTGTAATTTTTAAATTAGGAGTGCCGGATTGGGAATACCATTTTTCAAACATACTTAAATCTAATTTACTTCCATCAGCTAATGCTTTTATGAAATCCTCGCACGTAACTGCCTTTCCGTCATATCTATTAAAATATAAATCCATTCCTTTTTTATACAAAGTGTTACCGAGATAATTATAAATCATTCTAATAACCTCAGCCCCTTTTTCATAGATTGTTGGAGTATAAAAATTGTTAATTTCCTTATATTCATCAGGCCTTATAGGATGACTATTAGACCCAGCATCTTCTGCAAACTGAATTGATCTAAGTAATGACACATCTTCTATTCTTTTAACACCTCTATTGTTCATATCACCCGAAAATTCTTGATCTCTAAAAACAGTTAAGCCTTCTTTTAGAGTCAATTGAAACCAATCTCTACAAGTTACCCTATTCCCAGTCCAATTATGAAAATACTCATGAGCAACAATGCTTTCTATATTTTGTAAATCTCTATCAGTAGCTGTTTTATTATCTGCTAGAACAAACTTTGAGTTAAATATATTTAAACCTTTGTTTTCCATAGCACCCATATTAAAATGACTAACAGCTACTATCATAAAAGTATCTAAATCGTATTCTAATCCATATTTTTCTTCATCCCATCTCATCGCTTTTTTCAGACTATTCATTGCGTAATTAGTAAAATTTTTATTTCCTATTTCACTAAAAATATTGATTTTAATTTCTTTTTTTGATGATGTTAAATATTTAGAAGAATTGGATTCTAAATTGCCAACAATTAATGCAAACAAATAAGAAGGCTTTGGAAATGGATCGTGCCAAACTTTAAACACCCTATTATATTTTCCATTTTTATTTTTAATAACACCTTCTTCAATTAAATTACCATTACTAAGTATTGTTTTAAATTTATCCGTCGTCTCTATTCTAACTGTAAAAAAACTCAAACAATCAGGTCGATCTGGAAACCAGGTAATTTTTCTGAAACCTTCTGCTTCACATTGAGTGCATAACATATTATTGCTTTGATATAATCCTTCTAAGGAATTGTTAGCTGAAGGATATATTTTAACTTCAGTAAATATTTTAACAAAAGATGTATTTGAAGGCACCGGTATTATAACGGCTTCATTTTGTTTTTTTAAACTTTCAATTTTTATATTTTCAGGAGGATTATCGTCAAGGATTAGTTCAAATTTTTTAGTAACTAAATCAACACCATTTAATTCCAGATTACTTTGTAAATTATAATCAATTATGTTTTGAAAATTATTTTTTTTAAAAATTATTTTAGATTTAACAATAGTATATTTATCAAATATTAAAAATTCTAAGTACGTATCCTTGGCCAGCCAAAATAACGGTTTATAATCAGATCTTTTTTTAATAACATTTTCCATAATGCATTTTTTTAGCTTTCTCGAGCATTAGTATATGCGAGGTTTGAATGTTCTTCACAATAAGGCCTGCCTGGAATAATATGAGTGCCACAAAAAGAAAAACCAGGTAGTTTTGGATCACCAATCGGCCAACAACACCGATTTCTAGACCATTCAACATCTCTTAACATAATTTTCAAAGGTAGTTGCCTACTATTCTCTTGAGTATTATTTACCTGATTTTTTCTAGGATCTCCAGATTTAGAAATAGGTGAATTTCTTTTAGGTAAACCCATTCTATGAGCTTTACCAGCAATTGCATTTCTAGATACACCAAT
Source organism: uncultured SAR116 cluster alpha proteobacterium (assembly GCA_902616615.1). Classification (GTDB taxonomy): domain Bacteria; phylum Pseudomonadota; class Alphaproteobacteria; order Puniceispirillales; family Marisalimonadaceae; genus Marisalimonas. The sequence continues at coordinate 29,668 of CACMTN010000013.1, forward strand.
TTCATTTCCAATTTTTGTAATTGGCAAACCATCATCCCAAAGTTTTCTTAATTTATTTAATTTATCTTCATCCCAAACAAAGTTGCTTTCCATCATTTCTCCTTTACTACCAAAGCTCTAAAAAGTTGCCAGCTAAATCAATCTGACTATCTATCATATATTTTCCATAATGAACAGACCGACCTAAATTTTTTGCTTGTTTTAATAACTCTGTATTTAAAGGTTGCATAATAATATCGGCAATGACTGCTTTTGATGATGTTTTATTCACATCAAAAGGTTGTTTATCATCTTTATGTAATCCTAAACTAGTAGTATTAATTATTATGTCGTCATCGTTTAATAAGTAGTTATCTTTGTATTCAATTACTTTTACGAACATATCCTTATCAATAACTTTTATTTTCTTCATCAATTCATGTGCTTTATTAATATTACGATTTATTATTTTTAAAGATTGAATTTTTTGTTTTGCTAATGAACAGGCAATAGAAACAGCTGCGCCACCAGCACCAAAAATACAAATTTTTTTATTTTTAATAAGATAATTTTTTGATAAAAATCCTGTAACAAAACCTTGTCCATCAAAATTGTTTCCAATCAATTTTCTGTCTTTGTCGAATTTGATCCAATTTACAGACTTAGTTAATTCAGCATCTTGTTCAAGATAGTCACATAAGTTGGCAATAGTTGTTTTATGAGGAATTGTAACTGTCATTCCTTGAAAATTTTTAATTTTTTTTAATGAAGTTATTATATTTTTTAAATTATCTTTCTCTACATGAATTGGGACCATAACTGCATTAATATTTTTTTCTTTGAAAATAGAGGTGAAAATAGTTGGAGCTCTAACATGATCAATTGGATCAGCAAGACATCCATAAATTTTTGTAGTACCTAACATAAGTTAATTATTATCAACTTTTTGAAAATTTAGAGAAGCAGAATTAATACAATATCGTAATCCTGTCGGTCTTGGTCCATCAGGGAAAACATGACCTAAATGAGCATTGCATTTTGCACAATGAACTTCTGTTCGTTGCATGAAAAAAGAATTATCAACTGATTTACCAATTACTTTATCTGAAACTGGTTCATAAAAAGAAGGCCAACCTGAACCTGAATCATATTTAGTTTCACTAGAAAAAAGAGCAGTATCACAACATATGCAATTATAAATACCAGTATCTTTATTATCCCAATAAACTCCAGAATAAGCTGGTTCTGTACCATGCTGTTGGGTAATTCTATATTGTTCATCTGTTAATTGTTTTTTATTTAAAGTCATGTAATTAATGCCACAATGTTTGAATAGTTATATCTTTATTTATTACATTTATTCTATTTTAAGATAAAAATAAATTTGTATTTTATGTTTTAAGTAATTTTCTTATGAATAAAACTCTAGTTATAAAAGTAATCCAACATAATATACCAAAAATATATGCTATATAGTTTATTAACTCATTTAAAAAAATCATCATTGTAAAACAAATAATTGTCTCAAAACCCTCAGTAATTCCTCCAGCATAAAAAAAAGATTTTTTTTGACCATCAGGGATTGATAATTTATTTTTTTCAATAATCCATGCTGAAGCAAGAAAACTTGTTTGAGTTGCAACAAAACTGAACAATAAAAAACAAATTGAATAAGCGTTATCTATATCTAAAATTATAAAAGATAAAGGAAACAACGAATAAAACAAAAAGTCTAGTACAATATCATAAAATGCACCAAGATCTGTTTCTCCAACCAACCTTGCCATCGCTCCATCTAATCCATCGCATAGTCTGTTTAGACACAAGAAAATAAATGCATAAATAAACATTGAGTTTGTAATTGAGTAGAAACAACAAAGTCCAAATACAAAACCTATAAAAGATATTGCGTTTGGATTGATATTAAATTTTGATAGTTTTTTTACAAATACACCTAAAATAGGCCTTAGAATTATATTTAATTTTGCGTCAATCATTAAAAATAATTTTAATTAATTTTATTTGGTATAATAAAAAGCTGTTTTGGGTAAATTAGGTCTGGATTTTTAATTTTATCTTTATTTAGCTCAACAATATCAATATACCGATTTCCTAATCCTAACCTTTGATAAGCTATGTTCCAAAGAGCATCACCTTTTTGAACAATTATTAATGTTTTTCCATTTGCATTTTCAATACTTTTACCACTAATTATAAAAGAATTTTCACTTAATACTTTACCACTTTTACCTAATAAAACAGCAAATACCTTTTGTTTCCCTGCAATTAATTTACCAGGAATAGACAATATCCATTCACCATTTATTATTTTAGTTGAGGAAGTTTCCTTACCAGTGAAACCGGCATTTACTTGGACACCATTGTAAGCTATCCCAGACAAAACAAGTTGTCCTACTTTTGAGTCATGTGTGATAGCTAAAATTTTAATTGAGGGTTTTTGTGTTAATTTTGTGTTTGATTTTTCATCGTCTTTATTATTCTCCTCTTTTTTTTCTAAACCAGGAGCTTGAATTACCTTAGCCCCTAATTTCCCTTGGCTGTCAACAATTGCAACGATTGGAATATCGTCTTGATTGCCAGTTACATTAATAACAACTGATTTCTTTGCAATAACTACTTTATTATCTTCTGTCGTTTGTCTAAAAGATAAAAAATATTCTCCACTTTTTAGTTGTTTTTTTGGAACAGTGACAAAATCTCCAATTTTGTCACTGGTAGTTGAGGCAATCACTTCTGAATTAGAAATTATTTCTATTTTTGAATTGGGCAAACCTTTTCCTGCAATAACAAGGCTCCCGTCTGGTCTTACCCTAACAACTTCTAATTTAATTGTTTCAGCAGTTTCTTCTCTTGTTGGTTTAACTTCAATTGTCTTAGCATCAACTACTTTATTTACCAAAGGTACAACTACTTCTTTTTCATCAACAGTTTCAGTTTCATAAAAAACTACAAACAGAGCTAAAGCTGCTATTATTGCACCAGTAAGTAAAAAATATATTGCTTTTGATGACTTCATAGAAAACCTTGTTAAAAACAGATGTTTTATTTTAAAATAAATAATTAGAATAATATATAAATTTTTTAAGTTTGTTATTTTTACGAGGTAGTTTTGAGAAAAAAGATATGTGTATTTGGCGGTTCTAAATCAGGCAAAAATAGTGAGAACATAAAATCTGCTAAAATTGTTGGTCAAATTATCGCAGAGAATAATTTTGACATTGTTTTTGGTGGTGGTGAAAATGGTATAATGGGATCAGTATCAGAAACAGCAATTAAGTATGGCTCTAAAACAACAGGTATAATACCTAATTTTTTAATTAAAAAAGATATACAAGAGACAAAACATTCAAATAAATATAATACTCACTTAATAATTACAGAGAATATGCACCAAAGAAAACAAATGATGTATGAAAAATCTGATGCTTTCTTGATCTTACCAGGCGGTGTAGGAACACTTGATGAATGTTTCGAGGTTTTAACTTGGTGCCAATTACTTCAAATTGTTAATAAAAAAATTGGTATTATTAATTTCAATAATTTTTGGGATCCTCTTATTTCTTTGATTAATCATCTTATTAAAGAAGAATATATGGGAGAACATAATTTAAATTATTTTGAGGAATTGGGAAACATAGATTCTTTAAAAATTTTTCTAAAAGATATTTAAAAAATTTATTAATTTATGTATGAATGATATACATATGAATTAAAATTTTTTTTAAAAAATTAAGGGCTTGAAATGTTAGATTTGATGAAAATAGCTGTTACTGAATCTGAAGGTGGTGACTTAGAAACTGTTCTTGGGGAACTTTACCAAAAGACCGAGGTAAGGCCAAATGGGTATCCAAATGCAATTGTTTGGAAAGGCGGAAAACATGACGGGATTATAAATCCAGTATGCCATTCATTAACAGACGCTTACGCATTATTAGGAACTATCGCAGCCGCTGATATCTTAAATCTTCCTTTTTATGCAGTTCCAATGTGGTCACAAATGCGACATGACACAAAACTTGAAGCTTTAAGCTGGTTTGGTAATATGCAAAACACATCAATAAAATGGTCAACTGCTGGTGATGCATATGTTAATAATGGGTCTGGAAATAAAGTTGTTGTAATGGGTAAGTCTGGAAATGCACCTTTAAGAACACAAGCAGGTGTATTTTGTAACGTTCGTCCATACGGTCCAATCACAGTTGTAAGATGTATGCCATGTTTACCCTATTCACAAGATAAATCTAAATTTAGTGTTAATGAAAATACTGGTATTGTACATACTGAAATGAATACTCCTGGAATTCAGATGGCTTATGCTTGTCGTCTATTTTTAAAGATGATTAATGATACAGGTAAGTTAGGTAGAGTTGCTTTTAAACCAACACAGGCGATGGAAGATGGAATTAATGCAGGCATATTAATTTGGCTTCTTAAAGGAACAAAATTCACTGTTGGTCGAAAATGGGCTGTGAATGCTTACGAAGAACATAAAACAAACATTGACAAGATAATTTCTCTATTACCTAAAGACTTTAAAGATGGTATGGAAAATTGGTCTGGAAGAATTGAACAACACATTTCTGATACAAATTATGGTTTATTAGTATGGGATATAATAAACAAACAAGAATGTATAGTATTAGCAACTGATTTAGATGGTGATAGATTAACTGATTTACTTGCTGATATATCTGACCCATTAAGAGATTTTGGTACAAAAATTCTTAATCATGTTAAGAGTGATATTAATATAGATACAGCATGGAAGTCTATGGGCTACACAACTGGTAACGGAAGAGATATGACTTCAGTAATGCATAGAATGTCTGGACCACCTATTCATGAACAAACACTAGGATCAGCTGACGCTATGCTTTTAAGACTTCTTGATGGTGATGAAACTATGGGTGGAACAAAAAAACCTTACGACCCAAGAATTCATTTTGTTTTAATTAGAGACGCATACTTAGATGCTAATCCCAATAACATTGAACTTAGAGATTGGTTGGATAATGTTTTAAATATATTTGATGGAATATACGGTAGTAACAGACCTGGATTTATCGAAGGTTATAAATCACTTAAAAATGCCATAAAGCCTTGGTGATTTTAATTCAAGGCTGGCTCTAATCTATCCATAATTTCTTTTATGAAACTTTGTTTGGCTGCAAAACATATTCTTAAATGACCTTCACCTGACTCTCCAAACGCAATGCCTGGTGCTACCCCAACATTAGTATCAATAATTAATTTTTTTGCAAATTCTAAAGAATCTTTTATATCCTTTACTTTAAAAAAAGCATAAAATGCAGCTTCTGGAATACTGCACTCAACTCGCTTCCACTCAACTAATCTTTGAAACATTATATCTCTAGATTTTTTTAAATTTAGACGTACTTCTTTTGTAAGAAGCTTGTAGTTTTGCAATGCTGATATTAGACCATTTTGAAGAAACTCTGGCACACCCGTTGTTGTTATTTGGACTAATTTAGCTATATGAGACCCTAACTCTTCAGGATGTGTTATCCAACCTATTCTCCATCCTGTCATATTGAAGCTCTTTGAAGCTGAGTTGATGACTATTAATTTATCAGTTGGCTTAGATAATTGAAGAAAACTTGGTGATACATCATCATTAAACATTATTTGATGATAAACTTCATCAGAAATTAACCAGCATCCCATTTCTCGCACATGATTAAATAGGATTTCTTGCTGTATTTTTGACATCACCCATCCTGTTGGATTTCCAGGACTATTTACAAAAACCATTTTTGTTTTTTGCGTAATTGTACTCAATAGTTTTTCAAAATCTAATATCCATTGACTATCTTTTAATCTTAATGAAACTTCTTTTATATTACCTTTTCTTAACAAAACTGACGACCTTATGTTAGGCCATACAGGACCAACCATCACAACTTCATCACCATCACTGATAATTAAATCACAAATTAACCTTAGCCCCATCATTCCACCTGTGACAACACTATGATGTTCAGGCTTCGTATTGATATTAAAAACTTCATTCATATATTTTGAGATTTCTGATCGTAATTGAGGTACACCGTTTTGATATGTATAAAATGTTTTTCCTTGATTTAAAGCTTCAATAGTTTTGTTATTAATTAAATTACTTGTGGATGTATCGCCTTCTCCAAACCAAGCAGGATAGATATAATTTCTACTCTCTAATTGGTATTTTCTTCCAAAATTTGCAATTTGCATAATTGCAGTTTCTTTAAAAGAAATTATTTCTTCGTTTAAATTTTCTAACAATATATTCTCTAAATTTTAACTTTAATATAATCTTTTATCTTATTAATAGCTTGTAGACTATTTTTTGGATCTGATCCTCCAGATTGAGCCATATCCGGTCTTCCACCACCTCCCTTACCTCCTAAAATTGCTGAAACTTCATTTACCATTTCTACTGCACTAAATTTAGAAGTAAGTGATTTATCTACAGCAACGACTATAGAAGCTTTATTATCAATTTTACTAATTAAACAAACAATATTTGAATTGTTATTTTTGATAAAATTTTCTGCGTTAGGCTTTAACTCTTTAACTACTAAATCATCATATATTTTATACTCAAATACTATTCCATTTAGTGTTTCTTTAGTTGAATTATTATCATAATTAAGATGTGATTTATTTTTAAGAAGCTTTAATTCCTTATTTATTTTTTGATTTTCTGAGACTAATTGCTCAATTTTTTTTGTGATTTGAGTACTATTTGTTTTTAGAGAAGAAGAAATATATCTAATTTTGTCTATCTCGTTGTTATAATAGTTTATTGCAGCCACATTTGTTAAGGCTTCAATTCTACGAACTCCAGATGAAACACCAGTCTCTGATAATATTTTAAAGGTTGAAATTTCAGATGTGTTTTTTACATGTGTGCCTCCACATAATTCAACTGACCAAGCCTCTCTATCATTATCTATACTTTTTCCAATTGATACTACTCTGACTTCATCTCCATATTTTTCACCAAATAGAGCTATAGCTCCTTTTTCAATAGCCTTATCGGGAGACATAACTTTAGTGCTAACTTTATCGTTACAAAATATTCTATAATTTACTTCATCTTCAATTTCTTTAATTAATTCTGAAGAAATTGGTTTTTGATGACTAAAGTCAAATCTTAGTTTTTCATTAGTAACCAATGAACCTTTCTGCGCGACATGCAAACCTAATTTTTGTCTCAATGCTTCATGAAGAAGATGAGTTGCTGAATGATGTGAACATATTTGTTTTCTAAAATCTAAATCTATTACTTGGTTAATTATATCACCAACTGTGATTTTTCCTGATAGAATTTCTATTGTTGAAACAAAAATAATTTTACCGTTTCCAACAGTTATTTTTTTTGAATTTAAAATATTAGCCTTAAAATTTTTTCCTATTATAACTCCTTTATCAGATATCTGACCACCAGATTCAGCATAAAAAATTGTCTCATTGCATATAATATCAACTTGTTCATTAGCTGAAACATTATCTACAATTTTATTATTTTTTATAATTAAATTAATTATAGTTTCAAAAGTATTTTCATCATATCCTCTAAAGTTAGTAGGAGGTAAATCTAATAATAATTTTAAAATATCTTGATTATAAGCATCATCACCTGAGCCTGACCAAGCCTTTCTTGCTTTGATTTTTTGTTCATTCATACATTTTTGAAAACCCTGGTGATCAACTTTCCAGCCATATGATCTTAATACATCTTCTGTCAAATCTAATGGAAAGCCGTAGGTATCATATAATTCAAAAGCTTTTTGACCAGAAAGTACACCTGGAGAAACTTTCACATCTATTTCATTCATTAACAAACTCATACCCCTATCAAGGGTATCTTTAAATTTAATTTCTTCATCCTTTATTGTGTTTTCTATAGTTAATTGTTGAGTAATTAATTCTGGAAAAGCATCACCCATTTGTTCAATTAAAGATTGAACTAACTTGAATATCACTGGATTACTTGCGCCTAAAAGATGCGTGTGGCGCATTGCTCTTCTCATTATTCTTCTTAAAACGTATCCTCGGCCTTCATTGCTAGGTACAACTCCTTCAGCAATTAAAAAAGAAATTGATCTTAAATGATCCGCTACAACTCTATGAGATACAATATTTTCTTTTGTTTTTTCTACACCTGTAACTAATGAAGAAGCCTCAACTAGATCTTTCATCATGTCTGTCTCATAATTATTATGAGTGTTTTGTAGAACGGCTGATATTCTTTCCAAACCCATTCCTGTATCAATACTTGGCTTAGGTAAATTAACTCTTTCATTTTTTGAAATTTGTTCAAATTGCATAAACACTAAATTCCATATTTCAATAAATCTATCACCATCTTCATTTTTAGAGCCAGGAGGTCCTCCTTCAATTAAAGGACCATGATCGTAAAATATTTCTGAACATGGACCACAAGGACCTGTGTCGCCCATACTCCAAAAATTATCACTGGTACTAATTTTGATTATTTTTTTATCACTTAATCCAGAAATTTTTTTCCATAAATTTTCAGCCTCTGTATCATCATGAAAAATTGTAACTAGCAATTTTTCTTTTGGTATTTCATACTCTTTTGTTAATAATTCCCAAGCTTGAAATATTGCTTTCTCTTTGAAATAATCTCCAAATGAAAAATTACCTAACATTTCAAAAAATGTATGATGTCTAGCCGTTCTGCCTACATTTTCAAGATCATTATGCTTTCCACCAGCACGTAAACACTTTTGTGAACTAACAGCTCTTTTGTAATCTCTTATTTCTAACCCAGTAAAAACATTTTTAAACTGAACCATACCAGCATTTGTAAAAAGTAGAGTTGGATCATTGTTCGGCACAAGATTACTGGAAGTTATAACCTCATGATCATTTTTATTAAAATAATTTATGAACTTAGAACGAATTGCATTTACTGAATTTTTAGTTTTATTCATGTGTTAAACTAGCTTATTATCTACACCTCTTGATAACATCAATTTAACAAAATACAAAACTACAATAAAATTATTTTTCTTCTTCAGGAATTTGTTGGTCTGGATTCATTAGAATTTCTTCGACTAGAACTGTATTTCCTTTAATTTTATCCTCTATTTCTGTAGCGATCTCAGAATTTTCGTTAAGAAAGTTTTTAACATTTTCTCTGCCCTGACCTATCCTTTGATCATTATATGAAAACCATGACCCAGATTTCTCAATTATATCTGCAGATACTCCTAGATCGACTATCTCACCATTTTTAGAAATGCCTTCACCATACATAATATCAAACTCAACTGTTCTAAATGGAGGCGCAACCTTATTTTTTACAACTTTAACTCTAGTTTGATTCCCTATTATATCATCTTTGTCTTTAATTGCTCCAATTCTTCTTATATCCAATCTAACAGATGCATAAAACTTAAGAGCATTTCCACCTGAAGTTGTTTCTGGGTTACCAAACATAATTCCTATTTTTTGTCTAATCTGATTAATAAATATTACTAAACAATTGGACTTAGAAATTGATGAAGTTAACTTTCTTAAAGCTTGACTCATCAATCTAGCTTGTAAACCCATATGACTATCACCCATGTCCCCTTCTAGTTCAGCTCTTGGAACTAATGCTGCTACAGAATCAACTACTAAAACGGATATAGCCCCTGATCTAACTAATGTATCAGCGATTTCCAATGCCTGTTCTCCTGCATCAGGTTGAGAAATTAATAAATCATCAATATTTACTCCTAATTTTTTTGCATATACTGGATCAAGAGCATGTTCTGCATCAACAAATGCACAAGTTCCTCCTGTTTTTTGCGCTTCTGCTACAACATGCAGTGCTAGCGTTGTTTTACCTGAACTTTCAGGTCCATAAATTTCTACAATTCTTCCTTTAGGCAAACCACCTATACCAAGAGCTATATCTAGACCTAGTGAACCGGTAGATATAGCTTGCACATCTAAATTTTCTCCAGATGTGCCTAACTTCATAACAGAACCTTTACCAAAAGCTTTTTCTATCTGTCCTATTGCAGACTCTAAAGCTATGTTTCTATCTTTATCTTGATTTGACATTTTAATAACCTCAGCACTCATTCTCTTTCTCCTTACTGACATACGATTACAATTCTTTCAACTAATAAATATTGTATAAAATATTCACCTTTTGTTCTTTTGTCAACATATGTTCGCTTTTTGTTCTTATGTTGTTAGAATTAAAACTTATTAGAAATTATTCGTCTTTATGAATTTTTTCCATTTTTTCATGTCGTTCCTGTGCATCAACACTTAGTGATGCAATTGGTCTTGCTTTCAAACGACCTAATCCAATCGGCTCACCTGTTTCTTCACAATATCCATATGTTTTTAAATCTATTCTTCTTAATGCAGCGTCGATTTTGCTAATAAGTTTTCTTTCTCTATCTCTAGTTCGTAACTGAATAGATGCGTCTGATTCTACTTGGGCTCTATCAGCCATATCAGGTCTTTGTAAACCTTCAGCAGATAGGGAGCCTTTGGTATCAGTTGCCTCATTGAGTAA
>CACMTN010000014.1 GCA_902616615.1 uncultured SAR116 cluster alpha proteobacterium
TCAACAAAATTTGGTTCAGAATGGTATGGTCCTTACATGGGCTTTAAGCATGTTGAACTCATGACTTTAGGTCATTGGTACAAAGAAAAAGGACCTACACTTCCACCAGAAGGTCAACATTTTGAACGTTTTGTATTTGAAGAAGCTGGTGGACCAGAGATTTTTGATATTTGGCATAAACCAGCTAAACCAGGTTATGGTGCCGCTCAAACTTGGCATTCATCTTTACCTGTAGCATTGCATTCAAGTACATGGTGTGGGGATAGGGCGATCTCTTTTTTAAATAATCAAAATAAAAATGAACCTTTTTGTTCTTGGGTATCATTTCCTGATCCTCATCATCCTTTTGATTGTCCTACTCCTTGGAGTACAATGTATAATCTAGATGATGTTGATTTACCTGCTGAGGGTCAAAAAGACTTAGATAATAGGCCTTGGTGGCATAAAGCATCTTTGGAAAGTGAACCAAATCTTGCTGATCCCCAACTTAAATTTTTTAGAGCTAAGCTTTCTCGTTCAGTAGATCAAACAGAAAAACAATTAAGGGAGATGACTGCAAATTATTTTGGAATGATTTCATTAATAGACCATAATGTAGGCAGAATAATTTTAGAACTAAAAAGATTAGGCATGGATAAAAATACTATTATTATTTATTCAACTGATCATGGAGATCTTTTAGGAGATCATGGCTTATATTTAAAGGGACCAACTCCATATGAAGGTCTATTAAGGGTTGGATTGATTGTAAATGGTCCAAATATACCTAAGAATAAAGTCATAAAAGATCCTGTTTCTACAATGGATATTGCAGCAACAATTTGCGATATTGCTGGAGCAGAATTGCCTCATGTAGCTCAAAGTAAAAGCTTGATACCAGTCATAAGAAACAATGAATCAAGAGATGTTGCACATAGTGAGTGGAAAGTTAATGCTAGTAGGTGTGGCGTTGAATTAGAACTACGTACCGTAAGAACAAAAAATGCAAAACTTACAATTGAAAAAAATACTGGTGCTGGTGAAATGTATAATCTTGATATTGACCCTAATGAGATGACAAATCTATTTGATGATGATAATTCGAGTAATCTTAAAAAAGAGTTGATGGATATGATTGAAGAAAGACCAGGAAAAGAATTATCAAATTTTGATGAACCTGTTGGAATGGCATAAATTGTAATTAAAGAGGAAATTCTTGTAATTATGAAAACTAGTAAAATCAATGGTGAATGGACGACAAAAGAGCTTCAAATTGATAAAAACTGGTTAATAAATTTAGATCATTTAGATAAACAAGAACTTTTTAAAGCTACTAAATTTGCAATTAAATCTAATAAATCTCTGTATGATATTAAAGATTCAGACTTTCCATTAAATAATTTTGTTAATAAAATTAATCTTATAAAAAAACAAATTCAGTTTGGTTTTGGATTTGTTGTTATTAAAGGACTTCCTATCACAGAATTTAATGATGAAGAAACAAAGGTAATGCTCTGGGGATTAGGACAATATTTGGGATATCCTGAAAAACAAGATAAAGCAGGATCATTACTTCATGTAGTCACTGATACTGGGGCAAGTTTTGCCAATACTGATCATATAAGAGGTTTTCAAACAAATGAGGAACTTCAATTTCATACTGATGGAGCAGATATTTTTGCTTTGTTATGCATAAGAAATGCTAAAACAGGAGGATTATCTAAGTTAGTATCATCAGTAGCAATATTTAGAGAAATTGAACAAAATAGACCCGATCTTGCCAGAGTTCTTCAACAACAATTTCATTTTGACTCTAGAACTCAAAATCCAAACGACGACAAAATTCAAAAAATTCCAATATTTGTAAAGCATGATAATCTCATAACAGCTTTATATAAAAGAAGATATATTAGGTCAGCTCAACGTTTTGAAGAAGTTCCAAAGTTAACAAAATTACAATTTGAAGCTCTTGATCTGTTAGATAAATTATGTAATGACAATAAGTTTTGTTTAAGCATGAAGCTAAGTCCTGGAGATCTAGAAATAGCTAGTAATGCAACTACGTTTCACTCAAGGGAAACTTATGAAGATTATCCCGATCCTAATAAAAGAAGATGCATGATTAGATTATGGTTATCTATGTCTTATGAAAGACCCCTTCCAGAAGTCTATAAGAGAACTAGAGAATGGGAGCCAACATTCAAAAGAAGAGGTTTAATTAATTAAATTAAAACATTAACTATAATTATAATATTTTTAGCCTATCACTTTAGTGTAGAATAAGATTTAAATTTAGGAGTTTTATATGTTTAAACCACTCAAGGGTATAAAAGTTTTGGATTTGACTGGAGTTTTAGCAGGTCCTTATTGCACTTACCAATTAGCTTTGCTGGGTGCTGAGGTAATAAAAATAGAGAATCTTGAGCAAGGTGATTGGACAAGAGTTGGTGGAAAAGATCAATCTCTTAATAGCTTATATATGGGGACTTCATATCTAATTCAAAATTCAGATAAAAAGTCTATCCAAATAAACCTTAAGTCAGAAAAAGGAAAAGAAATTGCATTAGAGTTGATTAAAAGGGTTGATATTTTTGTTGAAAACATGAGACCTGGAAAAGCTGAAAAATTAGGGCTTGGTTGGAAAGACGTTTCAAATATTAATAATAAAATTATTTATTGTTCAATTTCTGCATTCGGTCAGGATGGACCTCTCAAGAATAGGGGGGCTTATGATCACGTGGTTCAAGGGATGAGTGGAATTATGACTACTACTGGAACTAAACAAACTGGCCCAACTAAAGTGGGTTCCCCCTTTATAGATTATTCAACGGGAATGAATGCTGCATTTGCTATCGTGTCTGCAATTCATGAGGTTAAACAAAAACAAAAATCTATTAGACTTGATGTATCCATGCTTGATACCTCATTTTTGTTAATGGCAAATATGGTTACTGAACATTTGAATTCTGGATGGATACCTACCCCAATGGGAAATGAAGCACAAAGTGGTTCACCTGCATCTGGAATGTATAATACTCTAACATCCCCTATTTTACTTGCTGCCAACAATAATATTCAATTTTTATCTTTATGTAAGGCACTAAACACAATTGGGTCATTTGATACTGAAAAGTGGAAATCAGAAAAAATAAGAAAATCAAAACAAAGTGAGCTTAGAGAGGAATTTCAGAATATATTTATTACAAAAACAGCAGAAGATTTAGAAATACTTTTAAATAATTTTAATGTGCCTGCTGGAAAAATTAGGTCATTGCCAGAGGCAGTTGCAGAAAAGCAGTTCAAAGAAAGAAAATTGTGGAATAAAATAAATATTAAAAGTATCAACAAAGATTTTTTGGTTCCAAGTATTGGTTTTAAAGTTGATGAAAGTGAGGTTTCGCCCAAAAATCCACCTCCAACTTTAGGAGAAGATACTGAGGATGTTTTGCAAAACATTGGAATAAACAAAGATCTATTAGGGGTACTTAAAAAAGAAGGTGTGATTAATTAAATTTCTTGATTTCTAATTCATTTATTGTTACGCCCACCCCAAAACCATCTGCTGGAAGTCTTGATTTACCATTTATAATTTCAGGATTTGGATTTTTTAACAATGATTTAAAATATTCAGTTTCTTTATATTGATATTCCATCAAAGGTGGTTCATTTGCAGCTGCACAGATTTGAAGAGTGTGAGCGTGAGCTACTGGCCCAGTTGGATTATGAGGTGAAAATTTTACATTATGGTCATTAAAAAATTTATCTAAGGCTATAAGCTCATCTGGCCCGCCTGCGTATTTAATGTCAGGCATCATAACGTCGTACACACCAGATTTGACATATCTTTCAAAACCTGCAGTAAGAATTTTTTTTTCCAAACCAGCTAAAAACATACCCTTTGAATTTGATATTGATCTTATTTTTTTTAATTCTCCTATACTTTCAATTGTTTCTGGTATAGGGCACTCCAACCAATATAAATTTAAACCCTCAACCTCTTTGATTAGATCTATAGTTGTTTCAAAATTAAATCTCCAATGACAATCAATCATTACATCAACCTTAGGACCCACAGTTTGCTTGATTATGTTTATCCTTTCTAATCCAGGTTTCATTGCTTCTCGTATTTCTTTAGACGTCAATCCTACTGAAACCTCATCAAAAGGTGCGAACTTAATTTTTGTAAAACCATCTTTCACTACTTCCTGGAGTTTATTTGCAATTCCGATAGGCGTTCTATCGACTGTTGATCGATTAAAATTCGCATATGTGCTTATTTTTTCATGATTTTTACCAAACATTGAACTAATTGATTTTTTTTTCAACTTACCTTCAATATCCCATAAGCATTGCATAATCGCAGAACTTATTGCAGCTTCTACTATATTATTAAAAGGTATTTGTTTTTTTATATCTTGAGGTGATATATAGTTTTTATTCAATATTAATTCAAAAATTGTTTGACTATTGCTAAAAATTTCCTTTTCTTTCCCTTGGAGTGTTGCTTCTCCCCATCCAAAAACACCAATATCATTTTCTAATTTTACAAATATCCATTTGGTTTTTTTAGTGACATAGGCTTCAAATAAGTTGGATTTAATAATTTTGTTTGTCATATAAAAAATTTTGGTAAATTATAAATTTATAAAATAAAGTTATATTTTATATTTTTTTTGTAAATACATATTTTTTTAAAGGGGATAATTGATGTATTTGAATGATGAAGAAAAATCAATGCTTAATGGTGATTTTGGTCAGGCAAAGAAATGGGCACTAGAACATCAAATTAAAGTTGGAAAGTTTTTTTCAGCAAGTAAATTTGTAAATGTAAGTCAAGCACATATGATGGTAGATCCTGAATCAATAGGTCAAGCAGGAGTTATTTTTTTAGAGGATTTAGTTAATAAGGGTGCTAAAGTATCTATCCCTACTATAACCGACCCTAGAGGAGTGGATTTAAATTATTATAAACCACTTGGTCAAACTGAAGAAATGGCAGAAATAGATCGAAGAACTATAAAAGCTTGTACATCAATGGGTATTATGATGACTGATACCTGCGTTAATTATCAGACTATCATGCCGCCTGTTTATGGAGATCATGTTGCATATGGTGATACTGGAGTTGTTATTTATTCCAATAGTGTATGCGGAGCAAGATCTAATTTTGAGGGAGGTCCATCAGCTTTAGCAGCGGGTTTAACTGGAAGAACACCTCAGTATGGCCTACACCTTGATGAGAATAGGTTACCAACTAAAAGATTTTGCGTCAAATATCAACCAAAAGATTTGACAGATTGGGGAATTTTAGGAGCTATTATTGGAAAAACTTTAGGGTCTTATTGGGAAGTACCTTTAATAGAGGCTTTAGAAGTAATTCCTAATTCTGACGAAATGAAACATATGGGTGCAGCTATGGCAAGTTATGGGTCTACACCTTTATTCCATCTTCATAAAATTACGCCCGAGGCAAAGAATCTTAAAATTGAACAATTTGCTAATCTTGATTTAATTGACATAAATTCATCTGATTTTGAATCCTTAAAATCTTCATTTGGTAATAAAGGTGATAAAATTGATGTGGTTGTTTTTGCTGCACCTCAATTATCAATAGTTGAAATGCAAAAAGTTGCAAATTTAAGTCATAATAAAAGCTTTAAGGTGCCAGTTATAGTTTGTACATCACCACAAGTATATGCAGACTCAATAAGAATGGGATTTATTGAAAAGATCGAAAATTCTGGTGCAAAAGTTTTACAGGGTACTTGTTTCTACCAACAGTATGCACGTGAAATTGGAGAAGCAAACGGTTGGAAAAGATTATTAAGCAACTCAACAAAAATTGTTAACATATTAGGTGGCTACGGATACACACCTGCCTTAGCAAGTATGGAAAATTGCATACTAGCAGCAGTTAAAGGGGAAATGGTATGAATAAAATATTAAAATGTCATCCAGGGATTGGTGATAAGACAGAAGGGATTGTCCTATGTGCCAAAGATAATTTTTCTGCTCGTTATGATTTGGATAGGGTTAAAGGTGTGTTTTCTAGGCCACAACATAAATTATTTGGCAAATCGTATAAAAATAAGATTTTAGTTTTAAATGAATCTAAGGGAGGTGTGGCATCTGCATGGATGTTATATGAAATGAAGGTTAGGGATATGGTTCCAAAAGCAATTCTTTTTAATAAGGCTAATACCATATTAGCTCAAGGAGCAGCTCTAGCAAATTTAACTATGTGTGATAGATTTATAGATGGGGACATAACATCTTTATTAAAAACTGGCGATAAAGTAATTATAAATCCGTCAGAAGGTTATGTGGAAGTTTCATAAAAATTATTTATGGATACATAAAAATTATAAATTTCTAATATGTTATAATTTCAATTAACATGTTAATATCATATTTAGGGGATTTTATTATGGTGTTTTTTAAAAGTAAATTTAAGTTAATTTTTGTAATTATAAGTTCAATTCTATTTTCTTCTGGTGCTTTTTCTTCAGATTATCCAACGAAACCAATTAATGTAATGGTTGGTTATGCAGCCGGGGGTGGAACGGATTCTTATGCTAGAACGTTAGCTAGCTTTATTCATGAGCATTTAGGAATGCCATTTATGATTACTAATAAACCTGGTGCCAGTGGTTTTATTGCAGCTAAAGCTGTTGCGGATGCAAAATCTGACGGATATAGGTTGTATGTTATGGCTCCTGGACCTTTTTTCATTAAAGATGTTTTAGATGGCGATAAAGCTAAAGTTAAGCCTTTAGAGGTTTTTAGACCTCTTGGGACAGTAGGAGTTCTAAATACTTCATTAATGGTTCCTATGGATTCACCCTTTAAAACTGCCAAAGATTTTGTAAATTATTATAAAGCAAACCCAGATAAAGTTGCAAGGTGGGCAAATACTGGAAATGCAAGTTTACATACTTTAGGTGGACATGCTTTTTTACAAGCTAATGGAATTAAAGCTCAAACAATACCTCATAAAGGTGGTGCAAAAGCAAGACTATCGATTATTAGTAAACAAGTTGATTACGGTTTTGTTGGAATACAATTATTAGCTGGCTTTGATACAAAAATGAGACCTTTAGGTGCTTTAGGGAATACTAGAGACCCAAATTATCCAGATGTTCCAACTGTTGAGGAAGCTGGTTTGCCTCCAATGGGAATTGCAAATCCAATGATGGTTTGGGCAAAAAAAGATATTCCAGAAGATGCAGCTCAAAAATTAATTGTCGCAATTAAAAAAGTTGCTGAGAGTAAAGGTTTTAAAAAATTAATTAAAAAACTTGGTTTATCAGCTATTTATGCTTCTCCAGAAGAGTCTGTGAAGCTATTAAACGATCTAGGAGCTCAAGTGACACCTGTTGCTAAAAGAGTTTTCAATAAGTAGATTGAAAAAGGCCATTTACAAATGGCCTTTTTTTTAAAATGTTCAATTTAAATAAATTTAAAAATTTTAACTTTTCTTCTGGGTTAGCTTTACTCATGATTAGTTTGTTTTTATTGTTTGATATTAGATCAACAGAATTTTCTGATGTCACAACAGGGGAAGGAGTTGTAGGTCCAAAAACAGCTCCAACTTTCTTAAATACTGGAATAATATGCCTTTCAATTTTATTAATAATTAGTAGTTTTTCTAATAAAAATAGTAATGAGAAATTAGAAAATATTGATTTGACTTTAATTTTGAAAAAAGTCCTATTGATATTAATTGCCTTTTTATACTTGTTTTTGACTAATTTTATAGGATATTTAACAAGTACATTACTAATAATACCATTAATACTCTACATATTTGAAAACAAAAATTTAAAAAAAAATTTAGTTATTTCTATTAGTGGAGCTCTTATTTATTATATTTTTTTTATTAAAATTTTAGGTTTACATAATCCTGATCCTTATTATGAAATTTTTAATATAGTGAGCTTCTGATGGAAATTTTAAATGGATTTGATTATTTATTTTCTAATATTTCTGCATTGATATTTGTTTTTTTAGGTGCTGTTGTAGGTATGGTAGTTGGAGCTATTCCAGGTCTATCAGCTGCTGCGGCTATTGCAATGATTGTACCTGCTACATTTTACTTGGACCCACTATCTGCACTTGGTTTTTTGTATGTAATTGGCAAATCAGGAAGATATGGAGGATCTATATCTGCTATATTGTTTAATACACCAGGTACTGCGGCAGCAGCTGCTACAATGCAAGATGGATACCCAATGACACAAAAAGGTCAGTCAGGAAAAGCTCTAAAAATTGCTACAGTTGCATCCGTATTTGGAGATTTTATAGGTGAATTTATTTTAATATTTGGTGTAGCTTACATAGCTGCTTGGACACTGTCTTTTGGTCCTCCAGAATATTTTGCAGTTTATTTTGCAGCATTTGTCATAATTGGAAGTGTTATAGGAAAATCCATTATTAAGGGAATAGTCTCTACTTTATTAGGAGCTTTATTGTCACTTATAGGAATGGATCCAATTACGGGTGAATCGAGATATACATTTTACATTTATGAACTTGAAAATGGATTAAATCTTGTTCCTTTATTAATAGGGCTATTTGTTTTTTCAGAAATTTTATTTCAATTTAATAAAGTTCTAACTAGTAAAATAGAAGAAGTTTCAGTTCAATTAAATATTAAATCTGATAATTCATTATCTTTTGGTGAAATAAGAAAATGTTTCATGATTATGGTTCGATCATCAGCTATTGGAGCCTTTATTGGAATGATGCCAGGGTTGGGATCAGCTGTTGCATGTTTTGTTGCGTATGGGGAAGAAAAGCGAAGGTCCAAAAATAAAAAATTGTGGGGAACTGGAATTGTTGAAGGAGTTGCTGCTCCTGAGTCAGCTAATAATGCTGTTTCTGGACCAACAATGATACCGCTTCTAACTCTAGGTATTCCAGGCAGTACAATAGCCGCTATATTAATTGGAGTATTCTTGATACATGGAATTCAAGTAGGGCCTACAATCTTTGCTACTAGTAAAGAACTTGTTTATGGTTTATTTGCTTGCGGTTTATTGGGAATTGTAACTTATGGTATAATTGGATACTTTTTTGGACCTTTACTTGGAAGAATTATCGCTGTTCTCTCTCCAAATATGATTTATCCCTTTGTTTTGATTACTGGGTTTATAGCAGCTTATTCAGCTAGGCAAAGCTTATTTGATGTAGGACTTGCAATTTTGTTTGGAGTGATTGGTTATTTGCTAAGATTGACTGGATATAGCCTGCCTGCTTTGTTAATAGCGTTTGTTTTGGCAAGAAATGCTGAAGAAGCTTTTAGACAATCTCTACTTTTATCTGAACAAGGTATTGGTATTTTTTTAAACAGACCAATTGCGATTGCTTTTTTTGTTGTTGGATTATTAGTTTTATTTTTTCGTATAAAAACAAAAGATAAACCCTTGGAGAATTAATTTATGCCCTACCATAATTACGAGCAACATTTAATGGGAAGTGCTGAGATTATTCCTAAAGGTAGTTTTGAGGTTGGTTCAATGCAGTCATTTAAACTAATTTACAAAGCTGGTAAATTTGGAATTGATGACCAAGGAGGATTTATGGTTGGTTTGCGTCCTCATTTTGATGGTAGTAAACTACAACAGCATGATCCTGGAGCTGAAGGTTACGTTACTGTTGAAAGTTCAAAAAAAATACCAATTGAACTCAAAATTGAAATTAGGCGAAGTATAAGGCCATTACAAAAAAATTTATATATCATTTGTAAAAAATTTTTAAAAGAAAACGACAAAATTATTATTAGAATTGGTGACAGAAGATTTGGATCTCCAGGGGTGAGATTGCAAACATTTTGCGAAAAAAAGTTTGATTTTAAAATCCTAGTAGATCCTTTTGCTACTCAAGATTTCATACCTTTGCCTGATGGAAGGCACCCAGAAATTTCAATTGTACCTACTATTGGTAAAAACTGGAAATTGGTTGCTCCTTCTCTTAGAAGACCAAAAGAAAAGTTTAGAATTTCAATTAAATGTGAGGATAAGTGGGGCAATCCATCCAATAAAGTACGAATGGTATTTTTTCTTCACTCTAAAGAAAAGATTATTGGATTACCAAAAAAAATAACTTTTAAGAAAGGTCAATTTTCTGTAATTATACATGATTTAAATATTCATAAAGAGGGTGTTTATAAAATTGAATTAAAAGATGTAGATAATAATATTTTGACTATAAGTAACCCTATTATAATCAAAAATTCTACATTTGCTCATTTCTGGAGCGACATGCATGGTCAGAGTAGAGAAACAATCGGAACAAATACTGCTGAAGAATATTTTAATTTTGCAAAAAATAAATCATTCTTAGATATATGTGGTCACCAAGGTAATGATTTTCAAATAACTGATAAATTTTGGAAAGAATTAAACAAAATAACTAAGACTTATAATAAAAATGGAGAATTTATATCTGTTCCTGGTTATGAGTGGTCTGGTAATACATCAGTAGGTGGTGATCACAATGTTTGGTATAAAAACGAAGGACGTCCAATCTTCCGTTCAAGTAGGGCGCTGTTGTATGAAGAGAGTAAAAAAGGAAATGATGCTCATACTTCTAAAGAATTAATAAAAAAATTAAAAAATGAAGATGCGTTGGTTGTTGCCCATGTTGGAGGACGTTATGCTGACATAGGTTATGCTCATGACGCAAACTTAGAACCTTCAGTTGAAGTGCACTCTGCGTGGGGAACTTTTGATTGGCTAATAAAAGATGCATTTAAATTAAATTATAAAGTTGGTATAGTGGCAGCAAGTGATGGTCATAAAGGAAGGCCTGGCGCAAGTTACCCTGGAGATAGTCTGTTTGGGTCTTATGGTGGTCTAACATGTCATTTATTACCGTTTTTAGACAGAGATAGTCTATTTGAAGAATTTAGAGCAAGGCATCATTATGCCACAACTGGAGCAAGAATTTTTTTGGATGTTAAAGGTGATTTTTCAAACAAAACTCATTTAATAAGTCCTATCAGTAAAAAGAGAGTATCCATCGATTCATGTTTGATGGGAGATGATATTCTTACAGCTTCCAACGAACTCAAATTAAATGTAAAAGTTGAGGGCACATCACCTTTAGAAAAAATAGAGTTGTATGATGGTCTTAAACTTTTAAAGACTATATATGCATTTGAACGAAATGAATTTAGTAATAGAATTAGAATTACATGTGCAGGTCAATATTATAGAGGTCGAGGTAGACTAGTAAATTGGGATTGTAAAGCATCATTTAAAACTGCAAAAATCATTAAATATAAGTGCTTTAATTTTTGGAATCCAAATCGACAACCAAAAAAATTAAACCCTAATACCTTGGAGTGGAAAACAGTTACAACTGGAGGAAACTCAGGAATAGATTTTTGGATCGCCAAAGACACATTTAAAAATAATCTAACAATTGAAAACAATTTCAAAAATATAAATATAAATATAAGTTCAATTGATTATAAACCTCGAGTATACAAATTTGGTGGTATGGATATCAGAATGCATGTTCAAAAATTACCCAAAAAACTTAGACAAACTAGCTTTGAAAAAGAATTTAATATAAATTTAAATAAATCTAATGATCATAGATTTTATATAAAAGTAATACAAGAGGATGGTCATCAAGCTTGGTCAAGTCCTATATATATTAAAAAAGTCTAATTCTCTTCTTTCATCATCTTTTTTAAGTTTTTGATGAGAATATTCAAAAAATTACTTGTATAGCCTTGACGAATAATAAGGCCTGTCTCTCTTGATACATTAAAATCACTTAATTCTATTTTGCAAAATTTTTCTGATTGAAATATTTCCAGAGTATTATGTGTTGTGAATAAAATTAATGTGGAATTTAATAGAGAATTTAATGCAACATTTAATGAATTAGTGGAAAATGAAATTGTTGGACTTGGTAAATCTTTAGATGAAAAAAAGTTAAAAAATAATTCTTGAGTTTGTTTTGCTGTAGTTGAGATTGCCCATTTATAATTAGTAAGCTCTTTTAAAGAAATTTTTTTATTAGCTAAAGGATGCTTTCTTGAAGCCATAACTATAAACTTATCTACTTTTAAGGGTTCAAAATAAAAGAATTCTTCATTTTGCGGTTTCCTGGCAAACAAGATATCTATTTTATTATCTTGTAATTTTTTAACTTGAAGATCTGGAAGGTCTACATTTAAGTCAACTACTAAATCTGGAAAACTTTCTAATGTTTTAGATATTGCTTTTGGAAGACAACTCAAGGTCCAACTTGCTCCAGCCCCTATAAAAATTTTTCCTTTTGTTCCTTGTTTGAAGTTATTAACTTCATTTCTTGCATTTTCTGTAAGTGCAATGATATTTTTCGCATACGGAATTAAAATTTGGGCATTTTTACTAACCGTCAAGCCGCCTGAAACTCTTGTAAATAAAGTATCAATTCCAAAAGCATTTTTTAAATTTTCAAGACGTTTAGATACTGCTGGTTGCGTTATGTTTAATTTTTCAGCTGCAGCAGTTATTCCTTTTTCTTCAATTACGGTTAGAAATGTTTTAAATTCTATTAGGTTCATGTCATAAATTATTTTTATCAGTATATAAAAATTATAAATTATATTTTATTATACTTGTTGTCTATGATAAATTGGTAAAGTTGGAGGGATTAATGGAAAGTAAAAATTTACTTATTTTACTTTCTGACGAGCATAATAAGAGAATGCTTGGCGCAGTTGGTCATAGCCATGTCAGAACACCAAATCTAGATAAATTAGCTTCAGAAGGTGTTTTATTCGAAAATGCATATTGTAATTCACCAATTTGTGTTCCATCAAGAGCAATTTTAGCAACTGGAAGGTATAATGCTGAAATTGGATATTGGGATAATGCTGATCCATATGATGGTAAAATACCAAGTTGGGGACATCGTGCAGTTGAAGGTGATTGTGACGCAGTGTCAATTGGAAAACTTCATTTTTTAGATAACCAGGCACCAACTGGTTTTTCTGAGCAAATAAATCCATTGAATGTTGTAGGAGGAGTAGGTGATCTTTTGGGATTGATACGGCAAGAACTTCCTGTTCGCAAAGGTGCTGCAAATATGGCGAAAGATGTAGGCAGTGGAGAAACTACATATTCAAATTATGATAAAAAAATAGCAGAAGATGCTAGTGACTGGATCTCTAATAGAAATGTTGATGATAAGCCTTGGGTTCTCTTTGTATCTTTTGTTTGTCCTCACTTTCCATTAATTGCACCCGAAGAGTTTTATAATATGTATCCTGAAAGCGAAGTTCCCTGGCCATTGTTGTATGAAGAAAATCAAAGAAGTCAGCATCCATACTATTTAGCAATGAGGAAGTGTATGAACTATGATGACTACTTTGATGAAGATAAGGTACGCAAAGCGACGTCTGCATATTTTGGTTTATGTTCTTTTCTTGATCATAATATAGGTAAAGTACTAGAAACTCTAAATAAATCAGCCTTCTCAGGAAATACTAATATAATTTATACTTCTGATCACGGTGATGCTCTAGGAATGAGAGGTATGTGGGGAAAAAGTACTATGTTTGAGGAATCTGCTGGCATCCCTATGATTATAAAAGGTCCAGACATCTCAAAATCTAAAAGAATTAAAACCCCAGTTAGTTTAGTTGATATTTTTCCAACTGTTGTAGATAGTCTAAAATTAGAACAAAACTCAAAAGATAATGATTTACCAGGTAAATCACTCATCAAAATAGCTAATGAAAATGAAGATTATGAAAGAATAGTACTTTCAGAATATCACGCAGCAGCCTCTCCTGTTGGAGCGTTTATGTTAAGAAAAGGTAAATATAAGTATGTCTATTTTGCTGAAGGTTATAATCCTCAACTATTTAACTTAGAGGAAGATCCTTATGAAGAAAATGACCTAGCTAGGGACAATAATTTCAAAAAAATTCTTGAAAGCTTTCATGGTGATTTATTAAATATATGTGACCCAGAAGAAGTAAATAAAAGAGCAAAAAGAGAACAAAATGAAAAAATTTTAAAACATGGTGGCGTAGATGCTATCAAAGAAAGAGGAGATTTTGGTTATTCTCCTGCTCCTGGACAAAAAGCTGAGTTTGATTAAATGCTAGCAAATGATATAGAAAAAAAAGAAAAAAAATCTGACTACTTTAAAGATATATTAATCGCATTAATGGTACTTGTCATAAGTGTTGGATGTTTTTTTACATATAATCCTGCAGATGCACCTCTGGACATAGGCTCTGATGGGATGAATTTTGCTACCTATCCACTAGGGGTGGCATCATTTCTAACTGTTTTAGGGCTGATTTACTTAGTTATTTCAATAAGAAAATATTTATCGTCGAGTGACCATTTTGATTTTTATAATCAGATGTCACAAGCAATTAAGGATAATAGATCTCTATACTTCAAAAGATTAGGCACTGTTATTTTGCTTATATTGTTTGCAATAATTTTAGGCGAAATAAATTTTATGTTATTGACAAGTATTTTCCTTTTTCTCGGATTTTATTTATATGACCGAAGAGATTACATCTTTATGATAATCTTGTCTCTATTGGGAGGAGGGTTCAGTTATGGGTTGTTTGTCTATTTTCTTAAATTACCTTTATAGGAGATGATGTGTTAGAAGGTTTAATAGGTGGGTTTGCGAATTGTTTCGAACCATTTAACTTATTATTATTATTTTTAGGAACCTTTCTAGGTCTGCTTGTTGGTGCTTTGCCAGGTCTTAGCTCACCCATGGCTATAATAATATTATTACCTGTTACATATTCATTAGATCCGCTTCCAGCACTTTTAACTATGATAGGTGTTTATGTTGGTACCAAATTAGGAGGATCGTTCTCAGCTATTTTATTAAGAACTCCTGGTACACCAGCTGGTGCATGTACAGCACTAGATGGTTTTCCTATGGCTGAAAAAGGACAATCAGCACTCGCATTAGGTTATGCAACTTACTCTTCTTTTTTTGGAGGGGCTACAAGTTGGATAATAGCGGTAACTTGCATTCCTTTTATTTCAAGTATAGCTCTTAAATCTTCAAATGCTGACATAGCACTTATAGCTATTATGGGTTTAGTAATGGTTTCTGCATTCACTCGTGGATCAATGTTAAAAGGCTTTATTGGTGTAAGTATAGGTTTGTTAATAGGTTCAGTGGGAATGGATAGAACTGATGCAATTGAGAGATTTACTTTTGGATCTATTGATCTGCTATCTGGCGTTCCTTTTGCAGCAGCTTTAGTTGGATTATTTGGATTTGCAGTAGTAATTTCAGATTTATCTCTTATGAAATCTTCGTCTCAACTTGTTGCAACAAAATTTAAAATTGAATTACCCTCTACATTAGATTTTTTAAAAAGATGGCGAGCTTGGAGCGTCGGAGGTTTTTTTGGAGCTATTATTGGCGCTGTTCCAGGAGTGGGAGCGGACGGTGCAACTTGGCTTTCATATGGTGTAGTAAAAAATAATTCCAAGAATCCAGATAATTTTGGTAAAGGTGAACCTGATGGAGTTGTAGCACCAGAAACTGCTAACAATGGGACAACTGGAGGTACTATGGTCCCTATGTTAACTCTTGGTATCCCAGGAGATGCATCAACAGCAATCATGATTGGAGCCCTTTATTTACATGGTCTTCAACCTGGTGTCACCCTTATGAAAACTGGTGCTGAAGTTGTTTATGGTATGTTGGCAGGCTTGCTGTTAGCTGGTGTATTTATGTTTGTGATAGCTCTAGGTGCAATAAGATTTTTTGTTTACGTATTAAGGCAACATAGATCTATTTTATTTCCATTTGTAATGATATTTGCCACGATGGGAGCCTACGCAAGTTACAATGAATTCTTTCCAGTATATGTTGCTATTTTTCTTGGTGTGTTTGGGTTTTTCATGGAAGAAAGAGGTTTCCCAGTTGTTACAATCGTGCTTGGAGTTATTCTAGGTCCTATTATAGAGTATAACACAAGGGCAGCTTTACAACTCGCAGATGCAAATTGGTTTACGTTTGTAGATACTTGGCCAAGATTAATTATGATTGGAATAATAGTATTCCTTGTTTTTAATGAAATTAGACAAGGTTTAATAAGACAGAAAATTTCAAAACAATAACTAAAAGGAGGACAACATGAGAATATTAATTTTAGGAATATTTTGTTTTTTTACTTTTCTGGGTAACTTAGCTTTAGCTGCATACCCTGAAAAACCAATAAGAATAATAGTGCCTTATAAAGCAGGTGGTGGAACTGATTCTATTGCCAGGGGATTTGTAGGTGCTTTTAGTAAGGCAGCAGGTGTAGATGTTGTCATTACTAATGTTAATGGAGGTGCAGGATCTAAGGGTATAATTCAAGTTATGAAAGCTAAGCCAGACGGTTATAACCTTATTTTAACTGGGTCAACCGATATAATAGGACTTTCAACTTTTAGAAAAATGCCTTTCAAGTCTATAGGTAGCCTTACACCAGTTGGAGGTATATATACTACTCCAACTTATGTCTTAGCTCACAAAGATAGAGGTTACAAAACTTTAGAAGAGGTAATAGAAAAATCAAAAGCTAATCCTGGTAAATTAATTGCAGGAATTGGTGGAAAGTTTGGTGCCCATGATGTTTTGGCTAATGCCGTTAATGGTTATAAAAATGCTGGGTTCAGAATTGTTGCCTTTGATGGTGGTGCAATGTTAAAGAAAGCTACTATCGCCAACGAAGTAGACATTTGTATAATACATTCTCCTGTTTTACTTAATGAGGTAAAAGCAGGATTATTAAATGTAATTGGTACAGGAGGATCTTTAGCAAAAATAACTTACCCACCAATTCAAAAAACAAAAACACTAAGAGATATGGGAATACCTGCTGATGTCGGTGTTACAAGAGGTGTTTGGGCTCCAAAAGGAACACCAAAAGATGTTATTGCAAAACTAGAAAAATTTATAGAAGTAGCAACCAACAGTGAAGAATTTAAAAAGTTTGGTAATAATTTTGGTTTTGCTCCAAAATATTATACATCATCACAATTTTTAGATTTATTAAATTTAGAACAAGGTGTTTACACTGATATTAAAGGTAAATTTATGAGTAAATAAATCTAATCAAAATCTAAATAAAAGAGAGATATAATGTCTCTCTTTTATTTTTTAGAGTATCATTTCAGGAGAAGATGAATGAAAAATAAAAACGAAAACTTGATTATAATTATGTCAGATGAACATCAAGCTAAAGCACTTGGCTCAGTTAATCATCCTTTCGTTAAAACTCCTAATCTTGATAAATTAGCTTCTACAGGAATTAATTTTACTAATGCCTACACACCATGTCCAATATGCGTTCCTGCCAGGGCATCATTTGCAACAGGGCTACCAGTTCATAAAAATAGATTATGGGATAATGCAATGCCATATTATGGACAATTACCTAGTTGGGGCCATATGTTACAAAAAGTGCAAGTTTCAGTTGAATCAATAGGAAAACTTCATTACAGAGCTCAAGATGACGATGATGGTTTTGATCAAAAACATATTCCTATGATGGTTTATAAAGGTGTCGGAATGGTTTGGGGATCAATTAGACGAGAACATGAACGAAAAACACGAGACCAAAGAATGTTAGGTGAATATATTGGTCCAGGAACTAGTAATTACACTGACTATGACGAAGCAGTTGTAAGTCAGACAATTGAGTGGTTAGAGAATAAATCAAAAGATAATAATAAAAAAGCTTGGTGTTTATATATTGGGCTAGTAGCACCTCATTTTCCACTTGTGGTCCCTCAAGAGTTTTATGACATGTATCCTCACGAAATTTTACCTGAAACTAAATTAAACCCTAGAGATGGGTATATACAACATCCTTGGATAAAAAAACAAAAAGAGCTTAGGAATGACGAAAATGACTTCAAAAATGAAGAAGAAAGATGGGCTGCAATAGCTTCATATTACGGTTTATGTTCTTTTCTCGATTATAATATTGGAAAAATAATAGATAAAGTTTCAGAATGTGGATTTTTAGATAATACAACAATTATTTATACTAGTGATCATGGAGATAATGTAGGCGCAAGGGGGTTATGGGGAAAATCCAATATGTATGAAGAGTCAGCTGCTATACCACTAATAGTATCTAGCCCTAAAATTAAACCTGCTAAATGTTATACACCAGTTTCTTTGTTAGATTTAACTGAGACAATAGTTGATCATTTTGGTGCAAAAAGCCCTAATAATGGGCCTGGTGAATCTTTATATAATATTGCTAACAATTCACCAGACGAAACTAGGATTATATTTAGTGAATATCATGCATCATCTTCAGTTTCAGGCGCCTATATGATACGAAAAAGTAATTGGAAATATATTTACTATGAGGGTTTTGAACCAGAACTGTTTGATCTTGAAAATGATCCAGAAGAAATTAATGACTTATCAAAAGACCCAAAATATTTGAATATTTTGGTTGAGTTGGAAAAAGATTTACATAATATTTGCAACCCAAAAGAAATTAATGAGTTGGCATTTAAGGATCAGGACGACATGATTGAGCGTTATGGTGGAATAGAAGAAGCCAAAAAGTTAGGTGCAAATGCTGCTACACCTCCACCTAAAACATAATTTGTAAAAAAGGAGGGTGATAGTGTCAAAATCAAAAATTAATAAAATTGAATTAACATCTTTTGAAATTGAACTAATTGATATTGAGGAAAATAAAAGCGGTATTGGTATTTTTTATTCTCCAAACTGTAAAAAAAAGCATATTAGATTTGGAATAAGAATTTTTGATACAGATGGCCATGTAGGAGAATATATTCCTCCAAGAAGTAGAGCTAAGGTAATTATGGCTGCCTCAGAGGCTCTTTCATATCATATTATTGGTAAAAACCCACTCCATAGAGAAGAAATCTATCGACAACTTAGGGGGTTGTGCAAACATATTGGAGAAGTAGGAATTGGACCTATAGATATTGCTTTATGGGATTTGGCTGGTAAAAAACACGATTGTTCAATATCGGATCTTTTAGGAGGTTATCGTAAATTACTTCCGTCATATGCTAGTACTATGCATGGAGACAGGGAAAAAAATGGTTTATCTAGTCCTGAAGCTTACGCTGATTTTGCAGAAGAATGCTTAGAACTAGGTTATAAAGGTTATAAAATGCATGGATGGAACAAAGGTGATGTAAAAGAAGAAATAGAAATGTTAAAAGCTGTAGGTAAACGTGTTGGCGATAAAATGAAAATTATGTATGACGCTGGGTGCCATTTTAATACATTAGCTGATGCTCTTGAAGTTGGAAAAGTATGTGATGAATATAATTTTTACTGGTTGGAAGATCCTTATAAAGACGGAGGCGTTTCTATAAATGGTAATCAAGTACTATCCCAAAACTTAGACACTCCTATACTAGTTGGTGAACATGTTAGAAATTTAGAGACTTCAGTAGATATGCTTACTAATGGTGCCTCTTTTTTTTCTAGAGCAGATCCAGATTATGATGGAGGTATTACAGGTTGTCATAAACTGGTGGCATCTTCTGAAGGTTTAGGTATTGATTGTGAAATTCATGCCTGCGGACCTGCAATGAGGCAATTAATGGCAGCAAGTAGAAATTCAAATTTTTATGAAGTAAATTTAGTACATCCAAAATGTAAAAACCCTTGGTCGCTTCCTATTTATAATGAACAATATTCAGATCAACTTGATTGCATTGATGAAAATGGAAATGTTAAGGTTTCTGATCAACCAGGTTTGGGAGTTAAATATGATTGGGAATATATTGAAAAAAATAAACTTAACACGATAATCTTGAATTAATCTTTTTATTAAATAATCAGTTTTTAATATGACAAATTATTCAACAATAAATGTTAAACCTCTCTCAGGTAATATTGGAGCGGAAATTGATGGTGTTAATTTAAAGAAAATTTCTAAAGAACAATTTAATGAAATTAAAATAGTATTTGGTAAATATGGAGTTATTTTCTTTAGAAACCAAAATCTCTCACCTGAAGAAGAAATAATTTTTGCAGAATTGTGGGGTGAAATAAATATAAATCGTTTTTTTACAAATTTAGAAGGCTATCCTAAAATTGCATTGGTTTCAAAAGAACCTGATCAAAAAAAGAATATTGGTGGTGCTTGGCATACAGATCATACATATGATTTAGAACCAGCTATGGGATCTATTCTATTTGCCCATCAAGTTCCAAAAAAAGGCGGGGACACTTTATTTTCTAGCATGTATGCCGCCTATGAAACTTTATCAGATGGTCTCAAAGACACTTTAAAAAATATGTATGGGAGACACTCTAGTCGGCATGTTTTTGGAACATCTCGTGCTGAAAGAAACGATGATACAGTCGGTAGAATAATTAACTCTGATAAAGCTAAACAAGATGCGATCCACCCTGTGGTTATTACACATCCACAAACAGGGAAAAAGGCTCTATTTGTCAATCCTACATTCACACTTGGATTTGATGGATGGAGTGATGAAGAGTCGAAACCACTATTAAACTATTTATACTCTCATGCAACCAAACCAGAATTTACATGTAGATTTAAATGGGAAGAGGGTTCTATAGCATTTTGGGATAATAGATCCACATGGCATTTAGCTGTCAATGATTATCATGGTCAAAGGAGACTAATGCATCGCATAACTATAAATGGCACTAGATTAAAATAGTTTTCTAAATGAAAAATTATCGTAACAAATATAATTTTTTGATCATGTCATTCAAAAAAAATATTTTAACTTTCTTTAATAAGTCCAAAATTAATGAATTTTTTTTTCAATATTTTTGAATTTAATATAACTGTAATAATTTTTGCATCAGTATTCTTAGGAGGAATAATTAAAGGTACTGTTGGAATTGGTATGTCAATGTTTTCTGTTCCAATTATAGCATTTTTTCTGCCGCCTACTACGGCAATTATACTTTTATGTGTTCCAGTATTGATTACAAATATTATTCAAATGAATATTCCTAAAGGAATTGGATCTTTTAGATTTTTCCCTATGTTTATTGCATTAATTATAGGAATTATAATAGGGTGCAATTTAATTTTAGAAATTAATTTGTCTACAATTTCTCAAATAATTGCTATCTCAATTATTTTTGCAGCCATTATAAATTTATTTGGGATTAATATAAAATATATCAACCCAAATCTTGAAAAGAAACTAACTATACCGATAGGTTTTTTTTCTGGAATAATTGGAGGTTTATCTACAATGTATTCACCTTATATTTTGGCTTACCTAGTATCTGTTAACCTAGAAAAAGAAACTTTAATCAGAACCATGGCTACTTTGTATTTCATGGGCTCTATAATTATTTACCCTATATGGATTTTTAATGGTTTAGGTACACTTAACGACTTAATTTGGAGTGCCTTTTTAGTTTTACCAGCAATTTTAGGTCTAAAAATAGGAACAAGCATTAGAGGTATGATTTCTAATGAAAATTTTAAAAAAACAATACTTTACATATTAATAATAATTGGAATTTCCCTTCTGATTAAAAACACATAATATTTAGTCAGGAGGCATAGGAGCTGATAAAACAGCATTTTGATATGATTTTTTTTCAGACAAACGAGCTCCCCAATTAGAAATTCCTTTGAATTGTGAAAAATCAAAATCAAATTTAAGACATCTATTATACCAACAACCTGCTGGAATGTCAGCAAGGCTAAATTCGTCACCTAAAATGAATTTATTATTAATTAATTGATTATCTAAAATTTTTAATAATGTTAATACCTGATCTTTAGCTTTTAAAACTTTATTAGGGTCTCTTTTATCAGGTGGTAGAAGAATTAGGTTTAATGTAATTATTGCGCAGGGAGCTGCTAATGTAAAACCAGCCCAATCCATCCATTGATCTCTTAAAGCGATTATTTTATGATTTTCTAAATTTAAATGATTATATTTATTCGATAAATATTTAATAATAGCGTTAGATTCATATAAAAAAAATCCATCATCATCTATTAATGGAACTGTGCTATTGGGATTTAAATTCTTGAAAGATTGTTCCTTAGTGCCACCATATCTACCACCATAATCTAATGTTTCAAAATCAATACTTATTTCTGAACATAGCCATATTACCTTTTGAACATTACATGATGATTTTCTTCCATAAACTTTTAAAGTCATTTTAAATACTCATTTCTAATTTGAAAATGTTAATAATATTTAATTTCAACATACCACATTAAAATAAAAACAATTATTATTTATTTTTTTCAGGAAAATCTAATCCTACTCCTTTTAAATGACTAAAATATTGATTAATTTTGCTAATACATTCATCAGATAATTTTAAATTTAAAATTGATTTAATATTTTTCTTTAAATGGTTAATATTTCCTGTCCCAAAAAGGACTGTGTCAATTCCTTGTTGATGTCTTACATATCTATAGCAAGCATCGATAATGTTATTGGCTCCACTATCTTTTAAAATATATTCTAGGGGCTCTTTTTCATCTAAAAACCATTCAGGAAGTTGTTTGTCTTTTACAAGTTTATGAATGTCTTCCTGTAATCTGCCATTTACTGAAAATAGGCTTCTAACAACAAACATAGACATAGTAGCAATATTTTTAGACATTGTTTTTGGTAATATTTCTGTTTTTGCATTTTGGTTCATCATTGAAAATGCAAGCATTATCACGTCAAAGTAGTTTGTGTTTATGGCCTTCGAAATTGTTATTTGATCTGGGTCTATTGGAGAAGATTCAGTTATTCCTAGAAAGCGGATTTTACCCTTTTCTTTTTCTTTTAGTAATTCTGACACTAATGTAATTGCATGATCAAAATCTTTGGGTGCAACTCCATGCAAATGAAAAATATCAATGTAATCCGTCTTTAGTTCTTTTAATGAGTTTTCTATTCCTGAAATAATGTCTATATGTGAATATTTTTTATCTTTGGTTGAAACTTGATGTTTGGTTGAAATAACAACTTGATCTCGATTAACATTTTTAATTGCTTTTCCTAGAATTCCTTCTGTTCCATAGACATTTGCAGTATCAAAAAAATTTACACCTAAATCCAAGGCAGTTTTTATAAGATTAATTGATTGATTTTCAGATTTACCAGTTGACTTGCCAATTGTGCTTGATCCTCCACACCCAAGGCAAGCAACACTTACTTTAAGACCAGTTTTACCAAGTTTAATGTATTCCATTCTAGACACATAAAAATTTTAAATAAAATCAAATATATTATAAATTATTATTTAGCTTTATATAATAAAAAATTATTAATTAGATATTTTTATATTTAAGATATATTAGAGTTATTAATTACTTTTTAAATTAA
The DNA here is from genome assembly GCA_902616615.1 of uncultured SAR116 cluster alpha proteobacterium. Classification (GTDB taxonomy): domain Bacteria; phylum Pseudomonadota; class Alphaproteobacteria; order Puniceispirillales; family Marisalimonadaceae; genus Marisalimonas. Next base: position 23,316 of record CACMTN010000014.1, read on the forward strand.
ATTTTGGTAGTCTAATGGACGTTTTTGATTTTGTTATTGTTGGTGCAGGTTCAGCAGGAGCAGTTCTGGCTACAAGACTTTCAGAAAATAAAAAATATAAAGTTTTATTAATAGAAGCAGGTGGTAATGATAATTATCCTTGGCTTCATATTCCTATTGGAGTAGGAAAAACTCTTACAAACCATAGATTTATTTGGAATTTTCAAACTGAGCCTGAAAAAGAATTAAACAGAAGAAATATTTTATGGCCCAGAGGAAAAGTCTTGGGGGGGTCTAGCTCAATAAATGGAATGTTATATGTGAAAGGCGCTCCACATAGATATGATGAATGGAGAGATGGAAATAATCCAGGGTGGGGTTATAATGAGTTACTACCTTACTTTCGTAAGTTAGAAGATAGACGTGAAAGTAATCACCCAGATAGGGGGAAAGGTGGCCCCATCAAAATATCTAGTGGAAGTTATCGTGACAAGCTTTCAGATGCTTTTTTTCAAGCTTGTGTTGATGTGGGAGCAAAACCTAATAAAGATTACAATATAAATTTTGATGGTGTTGGCTGGCTTCAATATTCTACAAAAAATGGACTAAGATGCTCTACATCCTCAACTTATCTAAAAATTGCAAAAAAAAATAAAAACTTAAAAATTATAACAAATGCCGAAGTTGAAAAAATTATTTTTGAAGGAAAAAAAGCAGTAGGAGTTATATATAATAGAGATAATTTTTCAAAAGAAATTCGAATAAGAGGTGAAGTGATATTATCAGCAGGTTCAATAAATTCACCGAAAATATTAGAACTTTCAGGTATTGGGCAAGGACCTTTATTGAAGTCTCATGGAATAGAAGTTCTTTCTGATATTAAAGGTGTAGGAGAGAACCTAACTGACCATTTGCAAACAAGACTTACTTATGAAACTAATTTAAAAGTTACCGTAAATGACATATTAAACAATAAATTTAGAGGAGCTTTGGAAGCATTAAGATATATCGTTAGGCGAGATGGCCTAATGTCTATTGCATCAGCAACTGTTCATGCGTTAATGAGGAGTGAAAATTCCAAAATATACCCAGATTTAAAAGTGCAAATAATGCTTATTTCTGGAAATAATAGATATTCAAGAAAGAAAAATCATGGAATGGATTCTTTTTCAGGATTTAGTTTAGGAGTTTTTCCTTTATATCCATCCTCAAGGGGAACAACTCATTTAAGAAGTAATAATTTTAGGGACAATCCTATTATTAAAGCAAATTATTTATCTACACCAGAAGATAAAAATTTAACGATTAAAGGACTAAGGTTAGTAAGAAAAATTGCAACCCAGAAGTCTATTTCTCCATATATTGTTAGGGAAGTTCGTCCGGGAAAAAATATAGAAGATGATGAAAGTTTACTTAATTTTGCACGTGAAACAGGACAAACTTCATGGCATTCTGTTAGCACTTGTAGAATGGGGAAAGGCCCAAATGATGTTGTTGATTACAATTTAAAAGTGTTTGGGATAGAAAATTTAAGGGTGGTAGACAGCTCTATAATGCCTTGTATGCCATCTTCTAATACTAATGCACCTTCAATTGTAATAGGTGAAAAGGGGGCTGATATTATATTAAAAAACACAAAAATGAAATAAGCTTTTAGTCAAGTTTTTGATAACTTCTTTTTCTTAAAATCTACCTTTTCGTTGTATTCCAGCTGAACTGGTATTCATTATTGCATCAATATGTGAGTGCATTAATTTTAATTTTAACTTATCATCTATTCCTTTTTCCCAAAGATCTTCGAATTCTCCTGGATCGTTTTCTATGTCATAAATTTCACCAAATCCAAGTCCATGATAAATTATTGTTTTATATCTTCCATCAAAGGTCATAGTAGCGTGTGTATCTCTAACAATTCTTGGAGATCCTAATGAGTCATTAAATTCTGAAACTACAACATGCTTGTGAAAGTTAACGTCATTACCTGAACACATTTTTTCAAAAAGGGACTTTCCCTGCATATAGTAAGGTATATTTATGCCTGCAGCATCCAAGATAGTTGGGGCTAAATCAACCAATTCAACTAATGCTGAACTAACTATGTCTGACTTTATCTTTCTAGGCCACGAAAACATTAATGGTACATGAACTAATCCTTCAAAAAAACGACTTCCTTTATAAATTAGTCCATGATCACCCAACATTTCACCATGATCACTATGAAAAATAATTAGAGTGTTTTGAAGTTGGCCTATTTCTTCTAAATGATTGATAAGTATCCCAAAATGTTTATCTAAAAGTTCAATCATGGCATAATAATGTGCCTTAACAATTTTGCCATTAAATGATTCAGGAGGCCAATTGCCTGGGTTTTTATACCCACCCTCTGGCGGAGGTGGAGGATTTTCTCCGCCAGGATTTACAGCGTTAACTGCTTGCTGACAAACTTCTTTAAATTTTTTTTGTCTTTCAATATCATTTAATTTAAACAAAGGTCCAGGAAGGTCGTCTGGATTATACTTCTTTCTATATTCTTTTGGAGGATCAAAAGGAGGATGGGGATCAAACGGGTTAATAGATAACATCCATGGACCTTTTCTTTTTTTATTAATAAATTTTATTGCCATTTCAGTGCACCATGTAGTTTGGTGAAATTCCTCAGGGACGCCGTCACAGCAAAAATTATTTACGGGTTCAAAAAGTTTTTTTAGATTCTGTTTTTTTTCTTCTACAATCCATCTCTTATAATCATCAGTCTCTGGATTTAATTTCGGAGTTGAATCGTGACTATAATAAAATGTATTGTATCCATCATCTGTTCTTTTTTCAACTCCTCCTTCAGCACTTGATAGATGAAGCTTACCAATTAGCCCGCAGTCATATCCTGCATCCTTAAGTATTTTGGTAACTAGCACTTCATGATCAGGAAAATGTTCCGCACCATTTCTGTGTGCATGAGTTGAAGCAGGGTATCTTCCTGTCAAAAATGATGCTCTGCTTGGAGTGCAGATAGGACTTTGTACATACGCATTTTTGAATGTATATCCATTTTTCATGAATTTATTTATATTAGGAGTATTTATATATTGATTGCCAAGACCATTTATTGTGTCAAATCTTTGTTGGTCAGTACAATACCAAATTATATTAGGTAAACTTTTCTTCATGTGATTTATAATATTTATATTTATTTAAAATTATGAACAAATTTTAAGATTTTAGCCAATACAACTTTTTTATTTTTTCATAACTTTTAGTTATGCATATAATTAATTTGTTTAATTTTTTTTATATATATATCATTATTTATTACTTATTATGATTAAAATTAGACAAATACAATTTTTTCTTTCTGTTCTTCAATACAATAGTTTTGTCAAAGCAACTGAAAGTTTGAATGTTTTACTGCAAAGTGTAAGTAAAGTCATTCGAGAACTTGAAGCAATCTTGCAAGTAATATTGATTAAAAGGCATACAAATGGAATTGAAATTACAGAATATGCAAGTTTCTTAGAAAATTATTCACATTTAATTCTTAAAGGTATTTCTAATGCAGAAAAAGAAATTTAAAAAGTTCTGCTGAGTTATTATTAAAAAATTAATTTTAGCCAGAAAGGAAAAGACTAGGATGGGATTGGTCAAAAATATTGCTAAAAAAAATATTAAAACCTTTATTAAAACAATTTTAATTGGCCTATTAGGCGGTATAATATTTAATTTCTTACTTTTACCATTACCGTGGATGCTTGGTCCAGCATTTAGTGTAGCTATTTTTGCTTTGTCAGGAGTAAATGTTGATTTAAGCAGAAATTTTCGTGCACCTTTTGTAGGTCTTACTGGTGTTTGGCTTGGAAGTTATTTCCAACCAAGCATTTTGGATGATGTTTATATATGGATTATCTCTCTTATTTTTTTGGTGTTATACGTGCCTATAGCACACTTATTTTCATATTTTATTCTACTTAAAACAAGAAAAATAAATAAACCTGAAGCTTTTTTTATAGGCTCAGCTGGAGGCTTATTAGAAATGACATTGGGCGCTGAAGAATGTAAAGCTGATGCCAAAAGAGTTTCATTAACTCATATGACCAGAATTTTTTTAACAGTCATGTTTATTCCTAATTTATTACTCATATTTTTTCCAGGCTCTTACGAAAGAGAATCTACTTGGCCTAATTTGGAGGGTAGTTTTTTACATGTAATTGCATTTATTGTTTTAATTCCATTAGGTCAATATATTGGTAAAAAACTAAATTTTCCTGGACACTCTCTTTTTGGTCCTCTGATAATAAGTGCAATCTTACATGTATTTGGATATTTTAAATTAGAGGCAAACATTTCTTTTTTAATAATTTCTCAATTATTTATTGGAACTTTTTTTGGATGCAACATGAATGGAGTTACTTGGAAAGTAGCTGGTAATTATTTAATTGATGCGATCATTGTAGTTTTGTGTCTAACAGTATGCATAGTTCCTTTTTTATTTATATTAGGATTATTAATATCAATAAATGTAGAAGCAATTTTATTGGCCTTTGCACCTGGTGGAGTTAATGAAATGGGATTGTTGGCAGCTTTTTTAAATATTGAACCAGCTTATGTTTTGACACACCATTTATTTAGATTATGCACGGTATTAATGATGTTGATTTTTGCAAAAAAATTTCTTTATCCAAAATTTAAAAAAATGAAAAATTTTAATTGATTTAATTATTCGGTATTAATTTTTTCAAGACCCGTTGTGATTAATTTTATAAAATAACCATATAATATAGGTAGAAATGCAACTGAAAAAGCTGGCCATATATTTTCTGTGTTTGCGTGATGATTACCTATAATTACAATCCCAATCATTAAGCCAATCCAACCCATATAAACTGAACCATCTCCAAAGTTTTTTATAAAATTGCTGGATTTACCTTTTGCCAAAACGTAACCTAGTGATCCTCCCACAACTAGTAAAAATGAAGGTAAATCAATAAACTTTTTATAATCTATTGTTGATACAGCCCCAAAAACCATTCCAATAATGATTATTACTCCAATTATTCTCACTTAGTTACCTCACACATATGCGATTTTTTCTTCATTTAATTTATCTTAAATTAAAATAAATTAGAGTAAACATGTTAATTTTTTAGATATAAATATATTTAAATTAAATAATTGTTGATATTAAATAAAGTTAATAATCTACTATGTTTTCAATTAAACATATTGGTAATTAAGTTCATGAGTCTTTTAGGTAGTGCCGTTCTGGTAAATTGGGGTGGAATTGTTGAAGAAAAAGAAATTGAATATAATGAGTGGCATTCAAAAGAACATATGCCAGAGCGGATATCTTTGCCTGGATTTTTAAGAGGTTTGAGAGCTGTTGGGATTTCTGGCACACATTTAAATCACAAATATTTTATGATGTATGAGGCTGAACGAAAAGAAGTTTTTACGTCCAAAAAATATCTAGAGAGGTTAAATAATCCAACTGAATGGACAAAAGAAATCTTATCTAATTACTTATGCCCGTCTAGAACGATTTGTAGCGTTATATCCAGTAAATCAATTGGAGTAGGCGGTTATCTTTCAACCATAAGATTTTTAAATGAAAATATTCCAAATAATCAAAATGTAGAAAATTTAAAATCCTTTGTCCCCAAAATGCTTAAATTAAGTGGTGTAACAGGTATGCATGTTATCCTAGGAGACAGCAGTTATGGGCAGATAAATACTAAAGAAAAAAAATATAGATCATCGCAAGGGTTAAATGATCAAATAATATCTCAAGCAGTTATTATTGAAGGTTTGAATTATCACTCTTTAGAAACAGCTATTAGAAGTTTTAAAAATAAGTGTTCTCTTAAAGAAAGTAATGATTTAATTATAAATTATTATATTTGTCAGAATATTTTAACCCAACAAGATTTGTTGAACAAATGAAAAAAATAGTAATTATTGGATCAGGTATAGTTGGAATTTGTACGGCTGTTGAATTAATTAACCGAGGATTTTCTGTAACATTGATCGATCCAAATGAGCCTGGTTCACAAACGTCATATGGAAACGCAGGTGTATTAACAGATTCTTCTCTAATGATAATCAATAATCCTCAATTACTTAGATCTTTGTTTAGTTTAATCTTTAAAAGAAACACATCATTTAGATATTCAAAATTATTTGTATTTTCGAGATTATCTTGGGTAATTAATTTTTTAATGTTTAGTAAAAAAAAACATATGGAAATTGCCGCAAAAGTTTTAAGAGAATTACAAGTTTTATCTTTAAAAACACACAAAAAACTTATTAAAAAGACTAACTCTAACAATAATATTGAAGCACCTGGATGGTTGAAGGTTTTTAAAACTCAATTAAGTTATGAAAATTATACTTATGAGTTAGATGTTTTAGATAAAAACAAGGCTAAATATACTATTTTAAATACAAAACAAATAAAAAAACAATTTCCTGATTTGCAAATTGAGTATTATAAAGGTATTCTTTTTAAGAACTCACTGAGAGTTAAGTCGCCAATAGAATTATCAAAAAATTATTTTAAATATTTCATAAAATCTGGAGGTAGTTTTTATAAAGAAATTTGTGAGGACATAAAATTCATTAATGGGCATTGGACCGTTTTATTAAATGAAAATAAAAAAATCTTTGATGAAGTTGTAATTTGCGCAGGTCCTTGGTCCAAAGATTTTTTATCTAACTTAGGCTATAAAATACCACTTGCATGGGAACGGGGTTACCATCATCATTTTAGTACTAAGAAGGATATTGATTTAGGTCCAGCAATTCATGACGTTGATGGTGGTTTTGTTTATAGCTGTAACAAAAATGAAATTAGAGTTACATCAGGTGTTGAATTAACTTTCAGAGAAGCAGCTATTAATGAAGAACAAATTAATGATATAGTCCAGAAATTAAAAACAATTCTACCCCTTAAAAATAAATTAACAAAAACTCCTTGGCTTGGTTCGAGACCAACTATTGCAGATAGTTTGCCTATGATTGGAAAAGCACCTAAACATAAAAACTTATGGTTCAATTTTGGACATAATCACATTGGATTATCTACGTCAGCTGGTTCTGGGGTTGTTATAGCTGATATGATTGAAAATAAGAAAACTTCTATTAATATTGATCTATTTTTACCAGATAGGTTTATATTGTAATTTTATAAAAGTGACAAACCACCATCAACATTAATTATTTGTCCAGTAATATAAGACGCTTCATTTGATAGTAAAAAATTTACTAAATTTGCAATATCCTCAGGCATTGCAAGTCTAGATAGAGGTATTTTATTTATAATCTTATCCCATTCACTTTGTGATAGAGCTGAGTGATTACCATCTTTCTTGGTATAACCTGGAGAAATTGCATTTACAGTAACATTATCTCTTGCTAATTGAAAAGAAAGAGTTTGTGTAAGAGCCTCTAAAGCACCTTTTGCAGCTGCAGTAATTGGAAAAATTTTATTGTTTAATCCTATACTCTTATTTACAAATGAACTAATAACAACAATTCTTCCACAATTTGATTTTTTAAGGTCTTCAATACATAGGTTTACGATCTCTGAAAATGACAGCGTCATAGTTTGAACTGATCTATTAAGATCATCGTAATTAAATTTCCCAAATTCTTTTTTGTCAGCATATCCTGCAATCGAAATAAATTGGTCAATACTACCAGTACTACTTCTTGCTAAATTAACTAATTCTTTTAAAAATTTTTTTTGAGATAAGTCACCACAAATATATTTAACTTTTGCACCTTTATTTTCTGCAAATTGTATAACAGAAATCAAACCTTCTAAGTTTGACTTGGTAGTCAAAGTAAAACAAACTCTTTTTGAAGCTAGTTTTTTTACAGTTGCAGCTCCAATTCCAGACGCGGCGCCAGTAATTAATATAGATTTCATTTTTTTATAAACTTTATTTAATGTGAATTAATTATTCTATTAATATTATTTTTTTTCAATACTTCATATTAATTTATAGACAAATTATGTCTTAAACATAATAATTTTACTGGGAGGTATTGTTTTGTCAGTGTTACTTGGTCAAGGAGAGTTTAAATATAGGGTTGTTGAAAACTGGGCTAAACTTCCTGAAAATTGGTTGTTTATGGATGTAGCTGGAGTTGCAGTTAACAGTAAAGACGAAATTCATGTTTTTAATCGAGGCAAACACCCTATGATTATTTTTGACATAGATGGTAATTATCTTAGATCTTGGGGTGAAAACCTATTTTCAAGACCACATGGTATTCATATTGGTCCTGATGATTATATATACTGTACTGACGATGGAGATCATACAGTTAAAAAAATAGCACCTGATGGAAAATTAATATTTAAAATTGGAGTTCCCGGTAAACCGTCAGAATTTATGTCTAATTTGCCATTTCATAGGTGCACCCATACTGCATTATGTCCAGATAATAACATTTTTGTATCTGATGGTTATGGAAATGCTTGTGTTCACAAGTATTCTCCTGATGGAAAACTTATCAAAACATTTGGTGAGTCTGGCACGGGTCCTGGCCAATTTAATCTTGTCCATAATATTGTGGCTGATGATGATGGCTGGATATATGTAGCAGACAGAGAAAATCACAGAGTACAAGTTTTTAATACAGAGGGTAAATACGAGACACAGTGGAATAATCTTCACCGACCTTGTGGTTTATTTATGCCCAGAGGTAAATGCCCAATTTGTATTGTTGGAGAGTTGGGACCAGGACTATTAGTAAATAGAAAATATAAAAATTTAGGCCCAAGGTTAAGTATTCTTGATAATAATGGTAACTTAATTTCACGTTTGGGTGGTGAAAATGGCGCTGGCTTTGAATTAGGCCAATTTCAGGCACCTCATGGAATATCACTAGATAGTAAAGGAAGTATTTATGTTGGAGAAGTTTCATATACAAATTGGCCCTACACATATGGAGATGAGCCAAAGCCAAAGTATTTAAAAACTCTTCAAAAGCTTGAAAGAGTCTTAAATTAAATTAGTATTATTATTAAAGTAAAATAATTTGAAAGGAGGTTAAACTACATTTATCAAACTTATTAACTATCAAAGGAGGAAAATAAATTATGAAATTAAAAAATATATCATTTGTAATTTCTACAGTTACAATTATGGCATTTGGAAGTTTGTTTTCTCCAGCTTACTCTGCTGGCAAAGACATAACTATTGTTATAGCTGAAGAACCTGACATTGTAGATCCTTGTGAAGCTACAAGATCTGTTGTTGGGAAAATAGTTAAGCAAAATGTTACTGAAACATTGACGGAAATCAATCCTGCTGATGGATCTGTAACACCTAGGCTTGCAACATCTTGGAAGCAGACTGATAATCTTACCTGGGAGTTTAATATTAGGAAAGGTATTAAGTTTCATGATGGCGAAGATTTAAATGCAAAGGCTGTTGTAAAGTCAATTAACCGAGCATTAAATCCTAAGTATGACTGTGAAATTAGAACGAAGTTTTTTGGAAACATCAAATTAAAAGCTTCTGCAATAGGAAGTCATACCATTTCAGTTAAAACTGAATCACCTCAACCTATTATGCCTGCTTTGATGGGTACGATGACTGTTGTTAGCCCAAACACTCAAGAGGCAAAAGGTGTTCGTGATCCTAAAGGAACTGGTCCATATTTATTTAACACATGGACCCCTGGTCAATCTGTTACACTAAAGAGATTTGATGGATATTGGGGAGACAAACCAGAAGTTGAGAATGCGACATATGTTTGGAGAAATGAGTCTGCAGTCAGAGCCGCTATGGTTAAAACTGGTGAAGCTGACATAGCTGCTAGCATTGGAGTCCAAGATGCTAATGATCCAAAAATGGATTTCAGTTATTTTAACTCAGAAACTTCTAGACTTAGGATTGATATGACAAGAGCCCCTTTAAACGATATTAGGGTCAGAAAAGCTATGAATTTAGCTATTGACTTAGATGGATTAATGGGAACAATTTTCCCTAAAGGTGTTGTCAAAATGACACAAATTGTAGTTCCAAGTATCAACGGTCACAACCCAAATCTTAAGCCATGGCCATATGATCCCGCCGAAGCAAAAAGACTTGTCAAAGCTGCTAAGGCGGATGGGGTGCCAGTAGATAAAGAAATTGTTTTGATTGGAAGGTTAGGTATCTATCCAAACTCCACAGAAGCAATGGAAGCAATGCATGCTATGTTAACTGAAGTTGGTTTCAACATTAAAATTAAAATGATGGAAACTGCAGGATGGCTTAATTTTTTAAGTAGACCTTATGCTGAAGATAGAGGTCCAGCTTTGCAACAAAGTCAACATGATAACAATAATGGTGACGCAGTTTTTTCAATGTTTAATAAATATGCATGTAAAGGTGCTCAATCTACAACTTGCGATAAACAAGTAGACGCTTGGATCACAGAGGCAACAGCTGCTACTGGAACCATGAGAAGAGACACTTGGCGAAAAGCACAAAAGAAATTACACGAAGAAATTATACCTGATGTTCAAATGTTTCACATGGTAGGATTTTCTCGTGTAAACCCTAGAATTAAATTTACGCCTACAATTTCTACCAATAGTGAAATTCAAATTTCACAGGTAAAATTTAATTAATGAAATAAAACTGTTTCCAACTAGAAATATTTCTAGTTGGAAACTTTACTTTTAAATTAAAGTAAATATATGAAACAATATCTATCTAAAAGAATTTTTTCTAGTATTTTAGCTATTACTGGACTTTTTGTGATGGTTTTTTTTCTGGCTCGTTTAACTGGAGATCCAGGGCACTTGTATCTACCTATAGATGCTCCACTAGAGGTTAGAAAAGAATTTTCTGAAAAACATGGATTTAATGATCCTATTTATCTTCAATTTGGAAAATTTTTAGGAGACTTAACTGATGGTAATCTAGGCTATTCTCTAAGGAAAGAAAGACCTGCTATTGACATAGTTTTAGAGGCTATTCCAGTTACTTTGTCTTTAGCTGCTGTAGCAATGTCAATAGCTCTTTTAGGCGCCATTATTATTGGATCACTGGCTGCATATAGTCCAAATGGGATTTTTGATAGAATTTCAAGAGTTGTCTCGTTAACTGCTGCAAGTGCACCAGATTTTTGGGTTGCAATTACAGCTATACTAATATTTTCAGTTTCTCTAGGATGGTTGCCCACATCTGGTATTGGGGGAGTTCCATATTGGATAATGCCTATTGGTATTTTGGTTATTAGACCACTAGGACTTCTGGTGCAAGTTGTAAGGGGATCAATGATTACTGCCTTAAGTTCAGATTTTGTTAAAACAGCTAGAGCAAAAGGTGTAAAAGAAAATATAGTAATTTTCAAACACGCTCTTAGAAATGGCTTGCTTCCTGTAATTACAGTTGCTGGTGATCAAGCTGCAGCTATTGCTAATGGTGCAGTAATTGTAGAAACCATATTTGGATGGCCAGGAATAGGTAAATTAATGATAGATTCAATAATGCAAAGAGACTTTGCTGTTGTACAAGCATCAATTTTAGTAACAGCTATAGTTATACTTTTTATAAATATTATAATTGATATTGCATATGCAGTTCTAGATCCAAGAATAAGGCATAAATAATATGCAACTAATTTTAGAAAAAAATAATTTCATTAATAAATTTAAAAAAATATTTTCTATGTTTATGAATGATAAGTTAGCCTTAATATCTATTATTTTTTTAACATTAATGGTCCTTTTAGCTTTTTTTGGACCCTCTCTAATAAGCGAATCTTATACAAAAATGAATCTAAGATTAAGAAACTTAGAACCGTTTTCTTTTGATCATCACTTTATGTATTTTTTTGGAGCTGATGCACTTGGTAGAAGTATGATAGCAAGACTTATACTGGCAACACAAAACACAATGTTTATAGCTGGTACTGCGGTTATTTTGTCAATGACTTTAGGTGGAATGTTAGGACTAATTTCTGGATATTATGGTGGTAGAGTTGGAAATTTAATAATGAGAGCGGCTGATATAATTATGAGTTTTCCTTCACTATTATTAGCTGTAATTGTTTTATATATGTTTGATCCTGGCTTGCTAAATTTAGTTATTGTATTAGCCTTTACAAGGATGCCTATATACATGAGAACTGCAAGAGCAGAGGTTCTTGAAATAAGAGAAAGGTTGTTCGTTTCAGCTGCGATATCTATGGGTGCTTCAAACCTTAGGATAATTTTTAAACATATTGCTCCATTAACAATTCCAACACTTATTACAATAGCAACATTAGATTTTGCTTTTGTAATGCTGGGTGAATCTGCGCTGAGCTTTCTTGGTGTTGGGATACAGCCACCGGAAGTTACTTGGGGATTAATGGTGGCTCAAGGAAGGAACTATTTACAAATTGCATGGTGGTTAGCGTTTTTTCCAGGTCTAATTATTATGTTAGTAGCTTTATCCTTAAATTTATTATCTTCTTGGTTAAGAATTGTTTTAGATCCTAGACAAAGATGGCGTTTAGAAAACATTGGTGACAAAAGTGAGTGATGCAAATAAATCATTATTAAAAGTAAATAACCTTTCAGTCTCATTTGATACTGCTGAAGGCTCTTTTGATGCAGTAAGAGCAGTTAATTTTGATTTAAAAAAAGGAGAAACATTAGCAATTATTGGAGAGAGTGGATCAGGTAAAAGCGTTACTGCTTCTGTAATTATGGGTATTCTAACTTGTCCACCAGGAAGGATAAAAAGTGGCGAAGTTTTATTAAATGATCTTGATATATTAAAACTTTCAGATTCTGACAGAAGAAAGTTAATGGGAAGTAAAGTAGCTATTATTTTTCAAGATACTTTATCTCACCTTAACCCTGTTTTTTCAGTAGGCTCACAAATAGCTGAATGTTTCGAGGTTCATAAAAATCTCTCAAAAAAAGAGAGTTGGAACAGAGCTGTAAAATTATTAGAAAGAGTTAGTATCCCAAATCCGTCAAAAAGAGCTAAAGATTTTCCTCATCAATTTTCTGGAGGGCAAAGACAAAGAGTTATGATTGCAATGGCTCTGGCCTTAGAACCAGACATAATCATAGCAGATGAACCAACTACTGCGTTAGATGTTACAATTCAAGCAAAAATTTTAGAATTATTAGGTGAACTCAGGGACGAAAGAAATATGGGTCTAATTTTGATTACTCATGATTTAGCTGTTGCAGCAGAAATCTCGGACAAGTTGATAGTCCTTAATGAAGGCAAAATAGTTGAAAAAGGGATTACTAGGGATGTTTTTATTAATCCTAATCATACTTATACAAAGCAGTTAATGGATTCTATTCCTGGAAAAATAACAAAAAATAAAAAGAAAACGTCAAAAAAAATATTTAAACCAATCCTACAGATAAAAAATATTTCCAAATTTTATGATACTATTGCTTGCGATGATGTAAGTTTTAATTTGTATCCTAATGAAGTTTTGGGAATTGTTGGTGAATCAGGTTCGGGTAAAACTACTGTTTCTAATTTAATATTAAGATTGTCAAGTCCCTCAAATGGAAAAATTCTATACCATGGAAAAAACATTTTAAATTTTAATAAAAAAGATTTATTAAATTTTAGAAGGAAGGTTCAAGTAGTATTTCAAGATCCATACGCATCTTTAAATCCCACAATGAACATATATGAAATTATATCTGAGCCGTGGGTAATTCACTCAGACTTTTTAGATAAAAAATTATATAAAAGTAAAGTATCAGATCTTTTGATAAGTGTAGGCTTGCATCCTGATGACGCCATCAAGTTTCCTCACCAATTTTCCGGAGGGCAAAGGCAAAGAATTGCTATTGCAAGAGCTTTAGCACTTAATCCAGAAATTATTATCTGTGACGAGGCAGTGTCTGCCCTTGATGTTTCAATCCAGGCACAAATTATAAAATTATTATTAAATTTGAGAAATAAATTTTCGTTGTCATATATTTTTATTGCACACGATTTACCAGTAGTTAAAGACTTAGCTGATAGGGTTATTGTTATGAAATCAGGAAAAATTATTGAGCAAGGTTTAGTTAATGATGTATTTAATTCTCCAAAGGAAAAATATACAAAAGATTTATTAAAAGCTAGCCCTTCTATCGAAAATTTGATTAATTAATTTATTAAACTTTATAAATTATGAGTATAAAATGAAGAATGAAGAACTTGTTTGGGAATTAGTTGAAAATAAAAAAGAAGAATTTATAAATTTTTCAGATCGAATTTTTGATACTCCCGAAATATTATATCAAGAATTCAAGTCAGTATCAGAGCATACTAATATGTTAAAAAAGGAAGGATTTAAAGTAACAGAAAATATATGTAATATGCCAACAGCAGTAATGGGTGAATATGGAGAAGATGGTCCTGTCATAGCAATATTAGGCGAATTTGACGCTTTGCCTGGCTTAAGCCAGGAATCTGGAATTGCCAAGAACAAACCTATAGAAAATACTATAAATGGTCACGGATGTGGTCATAATTTGCTTGGCGCCGCTTCGCTTCTTGCTGCTACTGCTGTCAAAGACTGGCTATTACAAAATAAAATTAAAGCTAGAGTAAGATATTATGGATGTCCTGCAGAAGAGGGGGGTGCTGCAAAAACATATATGGCTAGAGATGGTTTGTTTAAAAATGTTGATGTTGCCATATCTTGGCATCCAGCTACTTATAATTCGGTTAATAAGCCAATTTCTCTTGCTAATTCAAGGATTGATTTTACATTTTTTGGTAAAGCAGCCCATGCAGCCACCGCACCACATTTGGGGAGAAGTGCTTTAGATGCTATTGAACTAATGAATGTTGGCGTGAATTACATGAGAGAACATATGCCTGACTCAGCCAGGGTACATTATGCGTATATGGATACCGGTGGTAATGCAGCAAACGTAGTTCATGCTAAAGCAACTGTACGACATTTAGTTAGAGCTTCAAATTTGATGGAACTTCGCTCATTAGTTGATAGAGTCTATAAAATTGCTGATGGCGCTGCTTTAATGACCGAAACAACAGTAGAAAAAAAAGTTTATAGTGGAGTTTCTAATTTATTAGGAAATGAGCCACTAGAGAAAATAATGCAAACTGAGTGGGATAAGTTAGGACCTGTTAAATTTGATAAAAATGACATTGAGTTTGCTAATAAAATTCGTTCAACTTTTACAGAAACTGAGATTTTAGACAGTTTTCAAAGAATTGGTATAAAGGCGCCTTTAGACTTACCCTTATGTGATTTTGTTGCACCCCTAGATAGCTTGAATAATGGTGGTATCGGTTCAACTGATGTTGGTGACATTAGCTGGGTGGTTCCAACAGTCCAGGCTCGTGTAGCAACCTGTGCTGTAGGAACTCCATTTCATACATGGCAAACTGTAGCCCAAGGAAAATCTGCAGCTGCCCATAAAGGTATGATTCATGCAGCAAAAATTATGGCATCTACTGCATCCATTCTCATTAAATACCCAGAAAAGATTGATGAGGCTAAAAAGGAATTTGATAAACATATTTTAAAAAATCCATATATTTGTCCAATACCAGATGGAGTAATGCCTCCTATTTCAAAAGATTAATTTTTTTTATCTGAAATTTGATATAGGATTATTATTTATCGTATGCGCTCTTAGCTCAACTGGATAGAGTATTTGACTTCGAATCAAAAGGTTGGGGGT
>CACMTN010000015.1 GCA_902616615.1 uncultured SAR116 cluster alpha proteobacterium
ATTACCCATGGATTTTTTACTAGAAAAGGTGGTTACTCAAAATCACCATACAATTCACTTAATTGTAGTTTTAATGTTGAAGATAATGAGAATGATGTTAAGAATAATTTAATATTAGTTTGTAATGAATTAAAATTAGATAAATTAATAAAATTAAATCAAATACATTCAGCTAAAGTTTTGGTCGTAAATAGTAAAGATGATCAAATCGATGATATTAAAGCAGACGGATTAGTAACAAAATTAAAAGGTATTGGCTTATCAATCTTA
This sequence comes from uncultured SAR116 cluster alpha proteobacterium, assembly GCA_902616615.1. Classification (GTDB taxonomy): domain Bacteria; phylum Pseudomonadota; class Alphaproteobacteria; order Puniceispirillales; family Marisalimonadaceae; genus Marisalimonas. Next base: position 271 of record CACMTN010000015.1, read on the forward strand.
GGTGCTGATTGTGCGCCAATTTTATTTTATGATAAAATCTCAAAAGTAATCGGCGCCTGTCATGCAGGCTGGAGAGGAGCGATAAATGGAATTATAGAAACCACGATTACTAGTATGGAAAATTTAGGAGCAAATAGAAATAACATTATTTCCATCATAGGTCCTACTATACATAAAGAATCTTACGAAATTAAAGAAGATGTAGCGCTAATAGTAAAAGAAACTGAGTTTTACAAAAATAACCATTCTATATTGTTTCAATTAAAACAAGATAAATACCAATTTGATCTGCCTTTACTAATAAAAGAAAGTTTAAAATTTTCTCGAATTAATAATTTTGGTGATATTCATATCAATACTTACGAAAAATCTAATTTGTTTTTTAGTCATAGAAAATCCAGTCAAAAGAATTTTCCTAAACAAGGTAAAACTGGAAGACACATATCAGTAATAGGGTTGATTGGTTAATTAAATGCCACATTTAATAATTTTTTCGATTGTAATGTTTTTAGGTTTATGCGTCTTAATATTTATATAAATAAAGATAATTTTTTCTTGCTATAAGTTTAAGTAGACTGCTATTAAATAGCTAATATTATCTTGGGAAATATTTTATGAAAATACTGTCTTGCAACTCAAACATTAATTTAGCAGAAAGTATTTCTAAAACACTTAATTCTAGACTTGTTAAAGCAGACGTAAAACGGTTTTCTGATATGGAAGTATTTGTTGAAGTTCAAGAAAATGTCAGAGGTGAAGACATGTTTGTTATTCAATCTACTTCTTACCCCGCAAATGATAATTTAATGGAGTTACTAGTATCATTAGATGCTCTAAGAAGAGCAAGTGCAAGAAGAATTACCGCAGTAATTCCTTATTATGGGTATGCTAGACAAGACAGGAAATCTGGTCCCAGAACTCCTATTTCTGCAAAATTAGTTGCAAATTTAATAACTAAAGCAGGTGCTGATAGAATTCTTACAATGGATCTTCATGCAGGACAAATACAGGGTTTTTTTGATATACCTACTGATAATTTATTTGCAGCTCCAGTATTTGTAAAAGATATAGAAGAAAAATATAAGAACAAACCAGTTGTTATAGTTTCACCAGATGTAGGTGGTGTTATTAGAGCAAGGGCTATTGCTAGACGAATTAATGCAAATTTAGCCATAATTGATAAAAGAAGAGAAAAACCTGGATCATCAGAGGTTATGAATATTATTGGTGACGTCTCTAATCATCACTGTATAATAGTTGACGACATCATCGACTCAGGAGGAACAATATGTAATGCCGCACAAGCACTAATGGATGTTGGTGCAACAAGTGTAGATGCATATGTTACTCATGGTGTACTCTCTGGTTCTGCAGTAAGGAACATAACTAATTCCCCATTGAGTTCTCTAGTAACTACAAATTCAATTAAAGCGACAGAAGCCGTAAATATGTCTAACAATATAAGGCAGATATCTATTGCTCCTATTATTGGTGAAGCAATTCGTAGAGTTCATATGGAACAATCCGTTTCCAGTCTTTTTGAATAGATTTTACATTATTTACTTTAATTTTTTTAATTTAAGGGTTATGTATGCTTTATTCTTTTGCACCCCTGGAGGCATAAGAGACTTTTAAGGAGAAAATTAATGCAAACTATTGATATTAAAGCTGAAGCTCGTAGTCAGGTTGGTAAGGGGTCTGCCAGAGCAGCAAGGCGCGCAGGTTTAGTTCCTGCAGTTATTTATGGAAATAAACAATCACCAATCCCTATTACATTAGATGCCAATAAATGGCGTCAACTAATGCATAAACCTGGTATATTTAGTCAATTAATGAATATTGAAGTTAATAATGAGACACATTTCGTATTGCCTCGTGATATTCAACAACACCCAGTTTCAGAAGAGGCTGAGCATGTTGACTTTCTAAGAGTTACAAAAAATGCCACAGTTGCTGTTGGTATTAATGTTGAATTTTTGAATGAAGAAAAATGTACTGGATTAAAATTAGGTGGTGTACTGAACGTTGTAAGACCCCAAGTAGAGTTGAATTGTCCTGCTATTTCTATTCCTGAAAAAATAACAGTGGATTTAGAAGGTCTTAATGTTGGACATACTATTCATATTAGTGCAATTGAACTTCCTGATGGTTGCACACCAACTATAACAGATAGAGATTTTACTGTTGCTACTATTGCTGCACCAAGAGGTGGTTTAGGCGATTCTGAAGAAGAAGAAACTGAAACAACCGATGAATCTTCTGAAGATACAGATGAAGATAAAAATGATAGTTGAAAACATTTTTAAAAAAATTGAGTTTTAACTTTTGAGATGTTTTTAATAGTTGGCTTAGGTAATCCTGGAAAATCTTACAGAAATAATAGGCATAATATTGGTTATAAAATTATTGACAATATCAGAGAAGTATATGATTTTCCTGAATTCTCAAAAAAATTTAAGTCTGAATTTTCTAAATCTGAGTTAAATAAAAATATACTGATTTTACTTAAACCAATTACATTCATGAATAATTCAGGTATAGCTCTAAAAGAAATTAAAAGCTTTTACAATATTGATATAAATAACATCTATGTAATACATGATGAAATAGATCTGGATCAAGGGCGTGTTAAAGTAAAAAATGGTGGCGGTCATAATGGACACAATGGCCTGAAAAGTATAGATAAAATGATTGGTAAAAACTACAATAGAGTTAGGGTTGGAGTATCTCGACCATCACAAATATATGAAGAAGATATTGATGAAAACATATCAAATTGGGTGCTTTCTGACTTCACATCTAGTGAAAAAGATAAATGGCTAGATAACACAATTAATTACGTTTCTGAAATGATTATATCTTTAATTAATAGTCAAAATGGTTTTTGTGGTAAAAATGTGTAGGTGCATAAATGGGTTTTAAATGTGGAATTGTAGGATTACCAAATGTAGGGAAATCTACCTTATTTAATGCTCTTACAGAAACCTCATCAGCAGAAGCTGCAAATTATCCTTTTTGTACAATAGAGCCTAATTCTGGCATTGTATCTGTTCCTGATAAAAGATTAAATTTACTCTCTAATTTAGCTAAATCTCAAAAAACTATTCCTGCACAGATGCAATTTGTAGATATTGCTGGACTTGTAAGTGGTGCTAGTAAAGGGGAAGGATTAGGGAATAAATTTTTATCTCATATAAGAGAGGTTGATGCAATTATACATGTGGTTAGATGCTTTGAAAATACCGACATAACACATGTAGATAATACTATAAACCCTCTAAGAGACACTGAAACCATAGACACTGAATTGATGTTAGCTGATTTAGAAAGTTTAGAAAGACAAACTCAAAACTTGTCAAAAAAAGCAAAATCCAATGATATAGACGCTAAAAATGATTTAGTACTAATGAGAAAATTAACTGAATTTTTATCTGATGGTGTTCAACTTCGTTTAGCAAATTTAACTGATGAAGAAAAGACAAAACTAAAAACTTTTAATCTACTCACATCAAAGCCAGTTCTTTACGCATGCAACGTTGGTGAAGATGATGCCTCCAATGGAAATAACTTTACTAAGAATATATTTGACAAAGCTAAAACTGAAAACTGTGATGCCATAATAATTTCAGGTTCTATAGAATCTGAAATCGCAATTTTAGAAGAACCTGAAAAGAAAGAATTTCTCAAAGATTTAAATTTGGAAGAGTCTGGACTGAACAGATTAATAAGAACAGGATTTAGCCTGCTTGATCTAATTACATTTTTTACAGTTGGTCCAAAAGAAACAAGAGCATGGACAATAAAAAACAACTCAACTGCACCAGAAGCTGCTGGTATAATTCATACAGATTTTCAAAAAGGATTTATTCGCGCCGAAACAATATCTTATGATGATTATTTAAATTTCAAAAGTGAGCAGGCAGCAAAAGATGCTGGACGTATGAGAGTCGAGGGTGCAGATTATATAGTTAAAGATGGAGATGTATTTCATTTTAGATTTAATGTTTGATTCGAGCTAAATTATGAATGAGATTATAGAAATTACAGCAAAAGATAATCATCAATTCTCAGCTTATGTTTCTCAACCTTCGGGAAAACCAAAAGGAGGAATTGTAATTATACAAGAAATTTTTGGTGTAAACAAACATATTAAAGAAGTAACAGACTTATACGCTAGCAAAGGTTATTTATGTATTGCACCTTCATTGTTTGACAGAATTGAAAAAAATATAATCTTAAATTATGACGAAAAAGGTGTATCTAAAGGAAGAGAGTTAAAATCGTTATGTGATCATAACGCCCTAAAAGATATAAAGGCTAGTATTTCTGTAGTATCCTCAGCTGGGAAAGTAGGTATAATAGGATATTGCTGGGGTGGATCATTATCTTGGAGAATTGGATGTGAGGCTTCCAATCTCTCAGCTTCTGTCTGCTACTATGGTGGAGATATTCCAAAACTTAGAGATTTGAAACCAAAATGCAATATTTTGACGCATTTTGGTGAACTTGATAAAGGAATTCCAATGAAATATGTAAAAATTTTTAAGAAAAAAAGACCTGAAGTTCATACATACACTTATCCTGCTGACCATGGTTTTAATTGTGACCATAGAAGGCAATATAATAAGACGTGTACAAGAATTGCACTTAATAGAACATTAAAATTTTTAGAAGAAAATTTAACTTAGATTATTGATTTTTTATAGGAGCCCAAATCTGCTTCATGGCAAAATATGATAAAGCACTCAATAATAGCAAAAATAGCATGACTGATATTCCCAATCTCTTCCTATCTTCCATTTCAGGCTCAGAAGCCCATGCAAGAAAAGCTGTTACGTCTTTTGCCATTTGATCAGGTGTAGCTTTAGTACCGTCGGCATACTCAACCCCATCGTCATAAAGAGGTTGTGGCATACCAATTAAGTTTCCAGAATAATACTTATTATAGTACATACCATCAGGGACTTTTTTTTCAGCAGGCGCGTCTACATAACCTGTTAAAAGTGCATGTAAATAATTCGCGCCATCAGGTCTAGCTTTTACAATTAACGATAAATCTGGTGGATATGCACCACCATTTGCAGCTCTCGCAGCTTTATCATTTGGGTAAGGTGATACGAATTTGTCACTTGGCCTAGCTGGTCTCTCAACAACTTCACCATCATCGTTAATAGTGTTCACATTATTTTCAGCTGCAAATGCTTTAATTTCGTCATCATTGTAACCAATAGACTTTAAATTTCTATACGCTAAAAGTCTCATTCCATGACACCCTGAGCACACCTCTTTGTAAACTTGTAGACCTCTTTGTTGAGATGCGCGATCAAAAGTTCCTAAAATACCTGAAAAAGACCAATTTAATTGTGGGTAATTTATTTTTTCACTCGCACCAAAAGACGTACTAGATAAACAAATTATTATCAAACTTAAGAATAATTTTAAAATATCGTTAGAAAAAAGTTTTGATGAGTATTTAATCATCTATTTTTTCTCCCGTGTCGCCATTGCAGCAGCGGTGGCGGCACCTCCTAATATCGGTTCCGAAATTGAGAGTGGAAGGGGTTTAGTTTTTTCTATGTAAGGTAACAAAGGAAACAGTATTAAAAAGTGGAAGAAATAGTAAGCTGTAGCTATTCTTGATAATATAACATATAAACCTTCGGCTGGCATTGCTCCTAAATAACCTAACAAAATGCAATCTAATAAAAGTATCCAAAAGAAAATTTTATATATCGGTCTGAACTGAGATGATCTTACTGAAGATCTATCTAACCAAGGTAAAATAAATAAAACTGCAATTGCACCAAACATGAAAAGCACACCACCAAGCTTGTCTGGAATTGCTCTAAGAATTGCATAAAAAGGAAGAAAATACCATTCAGGAACGATATGAGCTGGTGTAACCATCGGGTTTGCTTCAATGTAATTATCTGGATGACCCATAAAATTTGGAAAGAAAAACACTGCAGCTGCGAAAAATGATAGAAACACACTTAAACCAAACAAATCTTTAATTGTGTAATAAGGACTAAAAGGAACGGTGTCTTGTGTACCTTTTATATCAATACCAATTGGATTATTAGAACCAAAACGATGTAATGCAACTAAATGCAGTATTACAACCCCTACTATTACAAATGGCAAAACAAAATGAAGAGAAAAGAATCTATTTAAAGTAGAATTATCAACTGAAAAACCTCCCCACAACCAAGTAACAATATTTTCACCAACAAATGGTATAGCAGAAAATAAATTAGTAATCACTGTAGCTCCCCAAAAACTCATCTGACCCCATGGTAATACGTATCCCATGAAAGCTGTAGCCATCATAAGCAAGAGTATTAAAACACCTAAGATCCATAAAAGTTCTCTCGGAGCTTTGTATGATCCATAATACAAACCTCGAAAAATATGAATGTAAACTACAATGAAGAAAAAACTCGCTCCATTCATATGAATATACCTTATTAGCCATCCATGATTAACGTCTCTCATAATTCTTTCAACAGAATCAAAAGCGTAATCAACATGAGCTGTATAATTCATAGACAAAACAATTCCCGTAATTATCATTGTTACTAAAGCAAAACCTGCTAAGGAACCAAAATTCCAAAAATAATTTAAGTTTTTTGGCGTTGGATAATGATTTAACTCATGATCCATAAATGAAAATACTGGTAATCTGTGATCTATCCATTTAACAACTGGATTTTTAAACTTAGACTTTGACAATTATAACTCCTAAATAAAATATTGAATTATCCAATTTTAATGACGTTGTCTGACAAAAACTTATATGAAGGAACCTCTAAATTTGTAGGGGCTGGGCCTTTTCTAATTCTTCCCGAATGATCATAGTGAGATCCATGACAAGGACAAAACCATCCACCGTACTGACCTTTGACATCACCAGATTTTTGACCAAGTGGAACACAACCTAAATGTGTACAAACACCAACTAGAACGATAAACTTTTCATTAGGCACTCTTTCCTCGTCTGTTTCAGGGTGTCTCATATCATCTAAAGAAACTTCTTTAGCTAGCTTGATTTCTTCAGGTGTTCTATGACGTACAAAAACAGGCTTGCCTCTCCAAGTTACAGTTATGGCTTGACCTTCTTCTAGAGAAGACAAATCTACCTCAGTAGATGCTAAGGCTAAAGTATCTGCAGCAGGATTCATTTGGTCAATTAAAGGCCAAGCAACAGATGCAGCACCAATGCCTGCCATAGCATAAGTTGAGATTATTAAGAAATCTCTTTTACCTTCGTTATTATTTTTTGACTTAGAATTTTTAGGCATTTATCTCACTTTATAAATATAATATTTATATAACATTGTAGAAAAATAATTCCAGTGTTTTTTATAATGATTCTAAAAAAGAATTAAAATTTTTTTGGATTTAATACCAACTTACTTTCGGAGGCAAACTCATCAATACAGCTTCTGTGTTTCCACCAGTTTTCAATCCAAAAATTGTCCCTCTATCATATAGTAAATTAAACTCAACATATCGACCTCTTTTAATAAGCTGAGTTTCTCTATCTTTATCATTAAATTTTCTACTCAATCTCCTTTTAATAATAGACAGATATGACGATAAGAATGTTGAACCAATGCTTTGAATAAATGAGAAATCTTTTTCCCAGTCTTCATTGCACAAATAATCAAAAAAAATTCCACCTACTCCTCGAGGTTCTTCTCTATGTGGTAAATAAAAATAATCATCACACCATCGCTTAAAAGTAGGATAATATGACTTATCATATTTATCACATATACTTTTTAAATCTTTGTGAAATATATTTGATGACTCTATGTCGTTAAAAGTTGGAGTAAGGTCACCCCCTCCACCAAACCATAGTTTTTTTTTACTCCCTTTACCTGTAATTAACATCCTAGTGTTCATATGTGCAGCTGGAACATGTGGGTTGCACATATGTGAAACAACAGAAATACCAGATGCCCAAAACAAACCATTTTCTTCGGCGCCAGGTATTTGTTGCCTGAACTCTTTAGAAAATTTGCCGTGCACAGTAGATATATTTACTCCAACTTTTTCAAAAACATCGCCATGCATAATTGATATGGTGCCCCCTCCTCCACCATCTCTCTCCCATGACTTTTGATTAAAAGTAATTTGTTTATTTAGTATTTTCTTATTTTCAATTTCTTCAAAGGATTTGCATATTTTATCACGAAGCTCTCTAAACCACATACTTGCAAATTGTTTTTTATTTTTTAATGTTTTGATATCATCTAAACACTCTTTTGCTTTTAAAGTTTTAAGCATTTTAACTTTTGCAGACATATTTTTATTTTATTATCTATTTTTTAAAAAATGTAAAATTTCTTTTGGTGAACTTTTAAAATTGTTATTTACCCAAAAATCCTCGGCTTGGAAAAATAATTTTTCAACTTCATCATAAGCAGTTATTTTTTTTGATTTTAATATATCCTCTCTTACTAATGGGAATTTAGGCCAATTTAATTCCCAAAAATCAACGTTTTTTATTTTTTCAAAGGATAAAACATGTAACAACCCTAATTTATACCAATTAAATGGAATCTGATCTTTCTTAAACAATCCTTGTTTTTTAAAATTAATACAAGACCTAAGTTTCCAGATTAATTGAAGAAGTTTTATCTTTTTTTCACGAACTTCAATTGTGCCCAAAAAAATTTTTTTAATATTTATTTTTAAATTTATTAATTGTCTAACAAAATATAAAAATTTGGTTTTTCTTTTATTTAAATCAAATCTATTAACAATCATTTCAACATTACTTTCTCCATACAAATGGATCATTACTACTGAAATTAAATCTAATTTTTCATTTTGGATGAGAGTTTTTGCATTAGATTTTATAAAGTCAATTATTTTAAAATTATTGAGTAAAAACCCATTATGAATAGCAAATTTATGATTATTGTTTTTATTAATTAAAAGATATCTATCTATGGATAATTTTTTCATCATTGACATACATTTCTGACAATTCTTGATTGAAAGTATTTTGTCAATCTCGTGTCTAATTCTCTTGTTTGATAAATTAATGATAATTGGTACTCTTTCTATAATTTCTTTTTTAATATTTTTAGAAATATTATTATTAAAATTTCCTGAGAAACGGCAAAATCTTATAATTCTTAAATAATCTTCTTCTATTCTTTCTATTGGATTGCCTATAAAGACAAGCTTTCTTTTATTAATGTCATGTTTACCATTAAGGAGATCAATTAAATTTCCTTTTGAGTCTAAATATAAGCTATTTATAGTAAAATCTCTTCTTTTTACGTCCTCATTTAAACTATAAACATTATCTACAATTGCAGATCTACCAAAAGAAACCAAGTCCTTCCTAAAGCTTGTTATATGATACTCTTTTTGGTGAATAATTAATGTGATAGTTTTATATTTGATATATATGTCATTAACTTTTAAATTATTTGCAATTAGTTTTTCTTTAAATATATTTACATCTTCATTTATTACAAAATCAATGTCAGTTACTTCTTGGTTAATAAGGTAATCTCTTAGAGCTCCTCCAACAATCCAAATTTTAATATCAACGCTCTCAGCAAGATTGAAAATAACTTTGATATTTTTATCTATTTCAAATAATTTTTTAAATTCATTTTTAATTATTCTAATACCTTTTTACTTTGAAAAGTTTCCATCTTTGACTTTTCCATCAATTAACAATGGAGGTTGATAAGAGTAACTAGGATCGTAGGAATCTACTTCTAAGTATAAAAAAGCAAATAAAATAAAGACACAAAACCCAATAACACTTACTAATGTTGAATAAAAAATTTGATTATTTTTTGTTAGTTTATTCAAAACATATTTTGTTAAGAAAAAAAGGCCTATAGAAAATATAACTGCTAAAAAAATAATTAAATATCGTCGCATGGTGGAAACTCCCTCAAACCTAATCCTGCAGATATAGTCACTAACACTCTTGCTGTTAACCCCCAAATATTTTTATCATTATAATCAATTGCCCATGTCATGGTCATACTTGAGTTGACAGGTGGTTTTTCTCTCAAATGATTCTCTGGTGATAACAGATAATCAGTTGGTGGAAAAAAAATTTGTTCTACTTCGTTTAAATTTGGTTTTAATACCTTTTGCCAATTAGAATTAGATTTAATAATTCCAAGAAATGGTGTTACAACGTAACCTGTGCCGGTAAAAAATTTAGGGAATTTGCCTACAATACTAAAAAACTCTCTAGAGAGATTTATTTCTTCTTCAGTTTCCCTTTTAGCTGTCTCTTCTAAATTTAAATCACCCTTTTCTTTTTTTCCTCCTGGGAAAGCTATTTGGCCTGCATGTTGTCTTAAGTTATCTCTTCTCTTAATCATTAAAATTGAACTGTTTTTTTTGATTTCATCATTAATGAATAATACTAAAACACTTGCTTGCTTATATTTATCATTTGAACGCCCTTTATCACCTGCATTTCTAACTTTATTGATACATTTTACAAGATCAGTTTTGGATACAACTTTTATCATATTTTAAGTTCAAATAATTATTTTTTAAATTTTAATAATGTATTATCATAATTTGAGAAACAATATTGAAAATTTTATGTATATATATTTACCTATAGCAGAACAACCAATACATTCTCTAGCAATTTTAGGTATTGGAGCTTTTCTTGGTCTTATAATGGGACTGGTTGGGGTAGGTGGTGGATTTCTTTTAACACCACTAATGATGTTTTTAGGTATACCACCTCCTGTGGCAGTAGCTTCTGTTGCGAACCAGTTGGTTGCGCCTTCGGTTTCAGGTGTTTTGTCTCATTGGAAAAGAAGTAATGTTGATTTTAAAATGGGCACAGTTTTACTGCTTGGAGGTGTTGTAGGTTCTTCAATAGGTGTCATATTATTCAATTTTTTAGGTAAAATTGGACAATTAGACTTTGTTATCAAATCATCCTACGTAATTTTTTTAACTCTTATTGGAACCTTGATGTTTTCAGAGTCACTTAGATTAATCTTAAGATCAAGAAAAGGTAAAATTACTAGGGGTAAGCTTCATCAACATAATTGGCTTCACGGTTTACCTTTTAAGATTAGGTTCAGGAAATCAAAATTATATATTTCAATTTTATTACCTATTTTAATCGGGGTTATAGTTGGTATTCTTGCTGCTTTGATGGGTATTGGTGGTGGTTTTATTATAGTACCAGCAATGATATATCTTTTAGGTATGCCAACATCTTTAGTAGTAGGCACATCTTTATTTCAAATTATTTTTGTTGCTGCAAACACAACTATTTTACAAGCATCTCAAAATCAAACTGTTGATATAGTACTTGCAACAATATTATTGTTGGGTTCTGTAATAGGTGTCCAATTAGGTTCTAGGTTTACAAATATTTTAAGAGGCGAATATTTAAGGTTGATATTATCTTCTATAATTATTTTAGTAAGCTTAAAGCTTTTAATTGATTTAGTTACTGTTCCTTCTGATCTTTTTTCAGTTATAATTAGTAGGTAATCTTAAATGAAAGTTTTTTTTCATATTAATCTCATTTTTTTAGTATCTATTCTGTCATCTAATACATTTGCACAAAACCAAATAGTTGCAGATTTATCACAGGAAAATGTTAAAATTTCAACAGATTTTCAAGGTGCTAAGATACTTTTATTTGGTGCCTATGATGGTAAAAAAGGCGATGATATAATTGTAATTGTCACAGGACCTAAAGGATTAGTCACTGTTCAAAAAAAAGAAAAAATACTTGGTGTCTGGGTGAACACAAGAAAAGTAAACTATATAAATACACCTAAATATTTAAGTATTTCATCTAATAGAAGAATTGATGACATACTTAATAAAAAAACTCAAAAGATATCTGAAATTGGTTTAAACAATTTAAAAATTAGGATTCAACCAGGGATTAAAGTTGAAAAAGAAGGAAACTGGAGACAAGCACTTACTAGAAATATGTTGAAATCAAATTTATGGAGCATAAATGAAAACTCTGTAACTTTAAATAAAGATTCTCTTTTTAGATCTTATCTAAAATTACCATCAAATGTTATTACTGGTCAGTTTGAAGTTAAGATTTTACATTATCGTAATAGTAAACTTGTGTCACAACAAGTTAATTCAATCAATGTTTCAAAATCAGGTATTAGTGCAGAAATTTATGATATAGCTCAAAATTATTCTACATTATATGGTATTTTTGCAGTTTTGTTGGCAGTTTTAGTTGGTTGGGGATCTAATCTAATTTTTAGAAAAGTTTGATGAGGAGTTTATGACTGATAAAAATTTAAGGAATAAGCCAAAAGTTTCAAAACCAAGGAACAGACTATTCCTAGTTGTAGCAGATGATAGTAAGGAATTACATCAAGCTCTTTATTATGCTGCGAGAAGAGCCGCGACTGCTAATGGAGAGGTTGCATTATTTAGATGCATAGAACCAATTGAAGGACAGCTTTGGGGTGGCGTTACTGAAATTATGGAAGCAGAGGCTGAACAAGCTAGTAAAAAATTACTTCTTGAATTAAGTGAATATTGTGAAAATCTGGGGGCACCCAAACCTAGAACATTTGTACGAAAAGGAATTCTTCATGAAGAACTCTTTAATTTAATCGATAAAGAAAAAGCTATAAGAGTCTTAGTTTTAGGAGTTTCAACAGAACACGGAAATCCTGGCCCTTTGATCAACTATGTAATTAATAAGGGTAGCACTGAATGCAGAGTACCAATTACTATTGTACCTGGAAATCTTACCGATGAACAAATTGATGCACTTGTTTAAAATAATAGTTGATTTTAAATTAACTAACTTTATACGTATATAAAAAATTATAAGAGTGGTTTATGTTAAAAAAATTATTTATTATTATTTTAGGGATAATGTGTGTAGTCATGGTAAAACCAATAAAAAAAGCAACTGCAAGTTCAAGTAAATTTATAACGATTGAGACATCTAGGGGAAAAGTTGTTATTGAAACTTTGCCAAAAATTGCACCTAATCATGTAAAAAGAATTAAAGAATTAGTTAAGCAAGGATTTTATGATGGTATTATTTTTCATAGAGTTATTGAAGGCTTTATGGCTCAAACAGGTGACCCTGATGGTAATGGCACTGGTGGATCTGGAAAGAATTTAAAAGCTGAGTTCTCAGATTACGAATATAAATATGGAACTGTTGGGATGGCAAGATCCATGAACCCAGATAGTGGGGACAGTCAATTTTTCATATGTTTTGATGGATGTAGTCATCTAACAGGTCAGTATACAGTATGGGGTCAGGTGGTTTCAGGCATGGAAGCAGTTGAAAACCTAGCAGTAGGTGAACCACCAAGAAATCCGGATAAAATGATATCAGTTAGACTTGGTAAAAAGTAAAATTAAATCTCAACCACTCTAATTGAATTTGTTGAACCAGATATACCAAAAGGCATACCTGCAACCACGACTATTGTATCACCTTCTTTAGCAAAGTTTTTAATTTTTATAATTTCTCTTGCCTCTTGTATTGCTGCTTCATAACCTTGAACTTTACTAAAAAAAGGACAAGCTCCCCATAATAATGATAGCTTTCTTTTTACATTAATTTCAGGTGTCATAACTACTAACAATAGATTTGAGCGTTCTCTCGACATTCTATAAGCAGTATTTCCAGATGCTGTAAAAGCAACAACAGCCTTTGCATTTACTGACTCAGCTAAACTAACAGCAGAACGTGATACAGCATTGTAAATAAAGTTTTCTCTTTTTAAATTTTGAGGGCCATCGCCTGGATGTATTTTAATATGATTTTCAGCTGATGTTATTATTCTGTCCATAATGTTTACTGTTTCAAGAGGATAAGAGCCAACAGCAGTTTCTGCAGAAAGCATGACTGCATCAGCACCATCAAAAACAGCAGTAGCAACATCAGAAGCTTCTGCCCGTGTTGGTGATGGTGTTTCGATCATAGATTCAAGCATTTGTGTAGCAACAATAACTGGCTTACCTGCTTGTCTACATTTAAGAATAATTTCTTTTTGTATCCCTGGCACTTCTTCAGGTGCTAATTCAACTCCCAAATCACCTCTTGCGACCATAATACCTTCACAAGCTTGTATAATTTCATCTAATTCTTCTAAAGCAGAGGGCTTTTCAATTTTTGCAATTATACCAGCTTTATCACCAATATATTTTTTTACTTCTTCTACATCTTTTAATTTTTGAACAAAGGAAAGAGCTATCCAATCAATTTCTTGATTTAAGATAAATTTGAGATCTTCAATATCTTTTGAGGTCAATGGGCTTGTATTCAACACAACATCAGGAAGGTTAACACCTTTATTACTTTTAACAAGACCTCCCACAACAACTTCTGTTTTTATTTCATCTTTAGATTTATCTACGACTCTGAATTGTAACTTTCCATCATCCATAAGTATGTTCGAACCTATTGACAAACTCTTAAAAATTTCATCGTGTGGTAAATTAACCCTTTTAAAATTACCAATTTCTGGAATTTTATCAAAAATGTAATTACTCCCCTTTATCACTTTTGTTTCATTTTTTACTGCTCCAATTCTAAATTTTGGACCTTGAAGATCAGCAAGAATTGCAACATTAGCATTCATTTCTTTTTCTGCTGACCTAATGTATGTAATTCTTTTTAAATGGTCTCCCTGGTTTCCATGACTAAAATTTAAACGAAAAACATTAACACCTGTTTTTATTAATTTTTTGATAATATTTTGATCATCTGTTGCTGTACCAATTGTAGCAACTATTTTAGTCGATCGAGGAAACTTTAAGTCTGTCATTATTTGTCCTTTACTTTTAACCTTTATACATTAATTTTAAAAAAAATATTAAATTTATTTATTTAAAAATTAAAATCGGCAAGCTATTTGCAAACTCCTAATGTACTACAGGAGAAATATAGATGGCTCAGATTGTTCCCTTTCCACTTGATAAAGTAAGAAAGTCAAAAAAAGAAAATATTTTTGAAAAAAAGCATATTTTACATATGATTAAAAATATTAGACAAAATTACCCTCCATCACTTTGGAACACTATTTATCAACTAACAAAACATGGTCATATTGATAATAATGAGATGTACAACTCTGCAGATACAAACCCAAAAAAATAAATTTTTTATTAAATTTTTATAAAAAACAAAAGTATTTCATAATATACAAATGTTGTTTAAAGTTACTTATAATGGAAGCAAACTTTGAATATCCTATTTTATATACTTTTAGGAGATGTCCTTATGCAATGAGGGCTAGATTTGCTATCAGGTCATCGAAGATAAAAATTGAAGTAAGAGAGATTAAATTACAAGATAAACCATCTGAATTTTTAAAATCATCTCCCAAAGGAACTGTCCCAGTATTAATTACAAAATCAGGTCAAGTTTTAGAAGAAAGTTTGGACATAATTAATTGGGCCTTAAATATAAATGACCCTGATAAATGGCTCGGCAAGGGGAAATTACAAGACAGAGAGATTAAAAACCTATTAGATGAACTTGAAATTAAATTTAAAACTAATTTAGATAAGTATAAATATCCAAGTAGATTTTCTGAAATTGATCCACATTTTCATAGAGATAAAAATTTATGCTTTCTTGAAAAATTGAATTCTTACCTCAAAAATAACAAATCTCTAAATTGCGAACATCTTACTTTTTTGGATTATGCTGTATTTCCATTTATTAGACAATTTAGAAACGTTGATCAAAAATGGTTTGATAAATTAAATTTTAAACATTTAAATAATTGGCTTAATCAAATCATTGATAGTGAAGACTTTTCAGCTATAATGAAAAAATTCAAAAAATGGGAACCAAATGATTTACCAATTTATACAAATTTTGAATAATTAATTTGCATAGGAGATGTTTTATGTCAGAAGCATATATTTGTGAAGGAACAAGAACACCAATTGGGAAATTTGGGGGAAGTTTATCTTCTATTAGAACAGACGATCTTGCAGCTTTGCCTCTTATATCAATGAAAAAAAACTTACAAAAAACTGACTGGGAAAATTTAGAAGAAGTTTTTTTTGGCAATGCTAATCAGGCGGGTGAAGACAATCGTAATATAGCAAGAATGGCTTTACTTTTAGCAGATCTTCCACATACCGTCCCAGGTATAACACTAAACAGGTTATGTGCTTCAGGAATGGAAGCAATATCAAGCGCGTCAAGAATGATAAAATCAAATGAAGCAGATATGACTATTGCAGGAGGCGCAGAAAGCATGAGCAGAGCCCCTTTTGTAATGCCAAAAGCTAGTTCGGCTTTTTCTAGGAATGCAGAAATTTATGATACAACAATAGGTTGGAGATTTGTAAACCCTAAAATGAAGGCTACTTACGGTATAGATTCAATGCCTGAAACCGCAGAAAATGTCGCAGAAAAATATCAAGTTAGCAGGGATGATCAAGATAAAATGGCCTTTTTTAGTCAAATAAAGGCCTCTACTGCAATTCAAAGTGGAAGATTAGCCAAAGAGATTACTCCAGTAGAAATTCCTCAAAGAAAGGGAGAAACCTTAATATTTGATAAGGATGAACATCCCAGAGGCACATCAATTGAAAAACTTTCCTCTCTCCCAACACCATTTCGAAATAACGGTACTGTTACTGCCGGGAATGCCAGTGGTGTAAATGACGGTGCTGCCGCAATGATAATTGCGAGTGAAGAAGGGGTAAAACGAAATCATTTAACTGCCAAAGCAAGAATAGTTGCTGCTGCAAGTTCTGGGGTTGAGCCAGCATTCATGGGGATTGGACCTGTTCCTGCTTCCTTAAAAGCACTCAAGATAGCTGGGATTAAAATAAAAGATATTGATGTTATTGAAATAAATGAGGCATTTGCCGCACAAGGTTTAGCTAGTTTAAGATCTCTTGGCATTGAAGACGACGACGAAAGAGTTAATCCAAATGGTGGAGCAATTGCACTCGGGCATCCACTTGGCATGTCCGGTACAAGATTAGTTCTTACAGCAACTCAAGAATTAATTGAAAAAAAATTAAAATATGCTTTATGTACAATGTGTGTTGGTGTTGGTCAAGGAAGTGCTATAATAATAGAAAGAGTTTAAATAATCTATTTAGATTGATATGCTTGTCTATCTATAGATACTGAGCTTATATAAATGAAGACTGTATCATTTCTTGATAACTTCATTTTTTTTAAATTATAAGTTGTTATCCTTGCTCTAAGTTTTTGAATATTTTTGTTGTTTTTTAAATTTTTTAATAAAATTACCAACTCAGAAAATGCTGAATTTTTTTCAACTTCAATAGTAGAAATAAAACCTTCCAATTCATTTTCGGTAATTTTTGATTTTAGACGAGATGACGAAAGTAGTATATCTCTAGATCTTATTCTAACTCTTACCTCATTGTTAAATTTACCCGGATAACCAGGAACAATCAATTTTTGTCCATCCACATCTAGAGTTGTTATATGCAAATTATGATCATTACTAACAACTTTTCCATCTAAGACGGAGCTTAACTCAAACTTTCCTGTCAGATCTCCAAATAAATTTGTATTTAGGATATCTGAAACAGCTCCATTATCAATTTTTTTACCATCTTTGATTAATACAATTTGATCTCCAATTTGTGATATTTCTTCAATAGAGTGAGTAATATATAATATTGGTATTTTAAATTTTTTATTAAAATTTTTTAGAAAGACTAAAAGTTTAGCTTTATATTTTATATCTAAATCTGACATAGGTTCGTCTAAGAGCAAATATTTAGATTGTTTTAAAATTGTTCTTGCTAAAACAACCCTTAATTTCTCACCTCCAGATAAATTCTCCGGTGATCTCTTTAAAAGGGAATTCAATTCAAGGTGCTCAATCAGATATTCTTTAGAAATTGAACTTTTATTTTGGTTTTTTTTTTGATTTCTTTTTATAACAAAATCAAGATTTTCTTCTACATTTAAGTGTTCAAATAATATTGGATTTTGAAACATTATTCCAAATGGCCTATTATTTAGAGGATATTTATCTAAGTTATGAAGCTCATTACCATTAAAAATAATTCTAGTTTCTATACTATTAATAAATCCACCTAATGCAGAAATTATTGTAGATTTTCCTGATCCATTTGGGCCATATAATATAGTTATCCCATTGTTTTTAAAATGATGCTCAAAATTTAAAAATAAATTCCCAATTTTACCTTTTAAAAAAACTGATAAATTTGACATTATTTAATTCTTACAACTGTTCTTTTATTAAAATAAAATAGAGTTAATAATATAAAAAATGATAAAATCAACATCCCACCTGCTAAAATATGTGCTTTTCCAAATGATAATTGTTCTACGTGATCATAAATCGAGATAGCAATCACTTTTGTTTTACCATGAATACCACCTCCAACCATTAAAACGATTCCAAATTCACCTAAGGTGTGTGCAAAGGATATTATAAAAGACGTAAAAAATCCTTTTTTACATAAAGGCATTATTACATGTAAAAAAGTTTCTAATGAACTAGCTCCTAAACTTTGAGAAGTTCTAACAGTGTCTCTTCCAATTTTTTCAAATGATGCTTGAAGAGGTTGAACCCAAAAAGGTATAGAATAAATGATAGAAGCCAGAACTAAACCGTAGAATGAAAAAATTAATTGTTCTCCAGTTAGAAGTATGAAAATTTTACCTAATACTGTTTCAGGATTAAAAAATATAATTAGATAAAAGCCAATAACCGTAGGTGGTAATACAAGTGGTAGTGTCACAATTGTTTCAATTAATGGTTTTGTCTTTCTTGACTTAAATGCTAAAAAATAAGCTATAGGAGTACCTATTAAGGCGAGAAAAAAACAAGTAATAATAGCTAAT
This sequence comes from uncultured SAR116 cluster alpha proteobacterium, assembly GCA_902616615.1. Taxonomy (GTDB): domain Bacteria; phylum Pseudomonadota; class Alphaproteobacteria; order Puniceispirillales; family Marisalimonadaceae; genus Marisalimonas. Next base: position 19,124 of record CACMTN010000015.1, read on the forward strand.
TTTAATGTAATTAAAATTGATATAAAATCTGAATTTAAATGGTGATAAATATCCATATTAAAAGACCAACTAAATTTGGAATTGATTTAGAGTACTATATCCTAACTAGATTATAATGGGGAATTATAAATGTCATTTATAAAAACTGATGATAATGTAAAATTATTTTATGAGTCTATTGGTAAAGGTGAACCGATAATTTTTGTTCACGAATTTGCTGGTGATTATAGAAGTTGGGAACCTCAAATTAATTATTTATCTAGATATTATCAATGCATATCATTTTGCGCTAGAGGTTACCCACCATCTGAAGTTCCAGAAAACGAAAGCAGTTATAGCCAGGAGAGAGCATGGCGTGATATTTTAAGCGTGATGAATAATCTGAAAATTGAGAAAGCACATATTGTTGGTTTATCCATGGGAGGATTTGCAACGCTTCATTTAGGAATAAATGCTCAAAATAGAGTGTTAAGTCTAGTAATAGCTGGTTGTGGGTATGGTGCTATACCTCTTGATAAAACAAGTTTCAATAAAGAAGCAGACTTTTCTAATATTTCGTTGGATAGTGCAAAAATTATTTTAAATGAGGGAATGGATAAATTTGGATCAGAATATGCTCTAGGTCCTTCCAGAGTTCAATTTCAAAATAAAGATCCAAAAGGTTGGCAATTATTTAATGACCAACTAATAAAACATGATCCTGTCGGTTCAGCCAATACTTTATTGGGAGTTCAGAATAAAAGGCCTAACTTATATTCTTTAGAAGAGAAAATAAGAGGTATTACTTGTCCAACACTAATTATAAACGGTGATGAGGATGATATGTGTCTAGAAGTAGGTTTGTATTTGAAAAGAATTATTAAGACAGCCGGTTTGTTAATAGTTCCAAAAACAGGGCATACAATCAATTTAGAAGAACCAGATTTATTTAATAATCATTTACTTAAATTTTTCACTGCAGTGAATTCATCTTCATGGGGAAGTAGAGATAAAAGAGCAAAAATAATAAAATTCTAGTCTCTAAAATTTTCATACTGTAATGGGTGCCTAATATTTAATTCTTTTATTAATTTAATTGCCGCTTGAAGATCGTCTCTTTTTTTTCCAGAAACTCTAACTTCATCTCCTTGTATAGATGTTTGTACTTTACTTTTTAAAGATTTAATTGCCTTTACTATCTTTTGAGCTACTTCTCTATCAATACCTTGTTTGATTAATACAATTTGTCTGATGGAATTACCTGATGCAGCTTCTGGTTTTTCGAATTCCAACGCGCCTGTATCCACCTTTTTTCTAGTAAGGTGAGTAATAATAAGATCTTCAACTTGCTTTCTTTTTAAATCGTCATCAGCTCTAATAATAATCTTATCTTCTTGTTGTTCTACTTCGCACATACTTCCTTTAAAATCGTACCTGGTGCTAATTTCTTTTTTAACACCATCTAAACCATTTTGAACTGAAGGCATATCTATTTTACTTACTATATCAAAGCTAGGCATTTTTTAATCCCCCTTATAGTTTTATAATTACAATATTAAATTTTTATTTTTCAAACAATCTAAATATAAGTTGATAGATATTTCTTAAAATTATAAGTTATGTATATATTATTTTAGTTATAGTTTGTGATGGATATCGTATTTAAATTAATTTTACTTATACCTTTAATTCTAAGTACAATTTTCCTTTTTATAAATATTGGAATATGGGCAATATTTCCATTCTGGTTTTTATGTGGATTAGTTGACGTCTCTAGACACAAAACCATGGATCTGAAATTAATTAAAGAATATTTCATAGGTAAAGGTTTTTTAACTTTTTTACTATCACCATTAAATCTTTTATCTGATCTTTTATCCCATAGAAATCTTCATACTTATAAAATTGAAGATCTGCCCCAAGGTCATCAAAATGAAATCAATGATGTTATTTCGCTATTTGATAAAAACTCCAAAGAAATCGTAAAGAAATTTAAAAAAAATCCAAATGATAATAGAACAATGTTGTTTTATAAATGGTATGGATATGAACTGGATGATTCGATTAAAGAATTTAATAATGAATACAAATATATAAAAACTATTGGTGTCTCACTTTTTAGAGAGAAGACCTCTACGTCTAGACATTTTGGTCCTCTAAGAATGACTTATCGAGTTTTGTATAATTTTAATAAAGTAAAAAAGGAAGGTTCTTTTATTGAAGCTGATGGTAGAATTCATAAGTGGAAGTCTGATCCATTATTTATTTTTGATGATACACTAATACATCAAAGCTTTAACGAAGAAGATGATTTAAGATTTTGTGCTTTTATTGATATTATTAGGCCTTCTCATTTAGACAATATAATAAAACTTATTTTAAAATCCGTCGGTTTTTTATTAAAAAATACTAGGAGTATATTTTATAAAAATTGGAAAATGATATAAAAGCTATGCATTAGGCACTAGTATTTGTCTAACAACTTCACCCTTTGCCAATTTATCAAAACCTTCATTCAAGTTATCAAATGTAATTTTCCCATCTATTAGCTTATCTACTGGTAAACGTCCTTGTTTATATAAGTTTAAAAATCTAGGTACATCTCTTACAGGAACACATGAACCCATATAGCTTCCCAATATTGATTTTTCCTGTGCAACTAAATCACTATGATTAAAACTAAACTGAGTGTTTATGGGCGATAAACCAGCAGTAACAACAGATCCTCCATATCTAATAATTTGGTAAGCTGTATCCATTGCTTGTATTACACCCGCTAGATCAATAGCATAGTCAACACCGCCATTTGTTAAATCTCTTATTTCTTCAACAATATTATTGTTTTTACTATCAAAACAATGTGTTGCACCAAGTTCTTCTGCTCTACTAAATTTTGATGGATCAATATCAATTGCAATTATAGTTTCAGCTCCCGCTAGTTTTGCCCCAATTATGCCATTTAGTCCTACACCTCCTAATCCAATAATGGCAACTGAGTCTCCTGGTCTTATTCTGGCAGTATTGATTACAGCCCCTACACCAGTCATTACAGCACAACCAAAAAGAGCCGCATCTTCTATATTAAATGCTTTGTCAATAACAACTACAGAACCCCTGTCAACTACATTATATTGAGACATGCATGAGATACCTGTATGATGATTAAGCCTGTTTCCTTCCATGTCGGTCAATCTGCTTCCACCTGACATTAAATCACCTTTTCCTTTTGTAGCAGCTGCAAGTTCACATACTTGGGGTCTTCCTTCAAGACATCTTCTACATCTTCCACAAGAAGGTGAAAATTGAAAAGCAACGTGATCTCCAACTTTTATATCTTTAACTGCACTTCCTAACTCAACTACTTCACCCGAACCTTCATGACCAATAACTAATGGTAAGGGCATTACTCTGGATCCATTAATAACTGACAAATCAGAATGACAAAGACCAGCACCCATAACCTTCACAAGAACTTCATTTTCAAGAGGAGGTGATATTTTGATTTCCTCAATAGATAATGGCTTAGAATCCTTATATGGCTCAGATAATTTATTATTTCTAATAACTGCAGCTTTACATGTAATTGACATTTAAACACTCCTACTTTTAATATGTACTGGTTTACCATGAGGTGTAGACAAATAAGCTTGTGTCCATTCTTCTTTTATTAACACCAAATTATCTTGATTACTGATCTTCTTTATAATGAGAATTTCTTCAAGTGCATTTAACCAACAAGAAAAATAATCATTACTGCCATCTAAGTTTTTTGAGAGTGATCTTTGTTTTTTTAGGGACTCTCCAAAAATTTCTACAAACTCTTTCCAGCTAAAATTTCCTTTTTCTGACATTTGAATTGTAATCGCAAATAATTGACTATGCCAAGGATTTTGGAAAACAATTTGATCTTCAGTTTCATTCGTGAATGGTAAAATATAATCAGATTTCATTTTTATCTTTTTAAAATTAATGTGGAAAAAGTTTTAGGTATGGTTCCCACAAGTCTAGAAGTATACTGTCATTTTGACTTTCAGCTAATTCTCCCCATAACTCTGAAGATTTAAACTCCACAGTATATAATGGTAGAGGGTTCTCACCAAAACCATGAGCATTTTTATCAGGGAAAACATGGTTATTGTGATAAGAATGAATTACTCCAACTCTTCCCATGGCATATTTTGGTAATCGTGTATGACCGCCACTAACATCTTTATTTGGACTGTAATTTTGTGTAATAACCTTATCGCCTATATCAAAAACAGAATTTACATTTGTGTCTCTAATAGAAGGACCTCCCCAACCTAGTGTTTTTTGAACATCCTTAGCTAACCAAGTTCTGTGATCAAGTTTGATGTCTTTATCAGAAAACTTTGTTAAAGTTCCGTTTTTTGCTGCAGAAACATATTCTTTTAACTCATCTAACGAAACAAGTTTTTTATCAATTAAAAGGTTAGTAAGAGCTGCTAACCATTTTTCGTAATAAGAAAAATTTATATAATCTTTTGGTGGCAAACACTCTCTATAATGACGACTAATATCTAGATTCCATTCACCTAGAGCTCCAGCAGCAAGAGTAATTGCCCATGCCTTAGCATGCCACTCATACTTGAAAGTTGGTTCAGAGTTAGTTATTTCATTATCATTATCTCTTGGAACAGGAATTGATCCATCACCAAAACGACCACCCATGTCGTGCAATCTACTCATTTTATTTCCTTTGGTAATCCAGTACCTATCATTGAATTTCTTGTTACCAATTCTGCAAGTTCACTTTGATCCATATTTTCAGTACCTTGTGGTCTCATTGGTAATACCAAATATCTTATTTCAGCAGTTGAATCCCATACTTTTATCTGAACTTTTGGATCTAAAGATAATCCAAATTCTAAAAGAACTTTTCTAGGTTCTCTTACTGTTCTTGATCTATATTCATCACTTTTATACCAAGTTGGGGGAATGCCAAGGACTGGCCATGGATAACAACTACATAATGTACAAACTATTACATTGTGAGTTTCAGGTGTGTTTTCAACAACAACCATATTTTCACCCTGTCTTCCTTGGTAACTCAATTCTCTAATTGCAGATGTAGCATCATTCAAAAGTCTTTTTTTATATTCTGAATCTACCCAGGCTTTAGCTACTACTTTTGCACCATTTTTAGGGCCTATTCGATTTTCATAAGTGTCAATCAATTCATCTAAAGTTTGAGAATCAATTAAACCTTTGTTTAAAAGCAAAGTCTCTACCGCTTTTACTCTTAATTCAGGATCTGATGGTAAATGTGAATGCGCATGATCATGTGGATGATGATGGTCATCAGTAATATTTTTCTTTTCACTCATAATCCATTCCTTTTTTTATCATTAAATATTTCTAATCTGGAATTAGAACTATTCTTCCATTAACTTTGCCCAATCTTAAATCAGACATTGCTTGATTTGCAGTTTCTAAACCTTGTTTTTTTACAGGTATTAATTTTATTTTGCCGGATTTGATGATATTAACAAGTTCTTTTAATTCTCTTAACTCTCCTACGTAAGAACCTCTAAGCGTCATAGATCTCATTGGTACCAATGGCAATGATAGTTTTAGCGAACCACCGTACAAACCTACCACAATTACCATTCCACCTTTTTTTACTAATGATAGACCAAAGTCAGTGGTTTCTGGTCTTCCAACAAAGTCTATTGCTGCTGCTGAACCAATACCAATTTTATTTCTAATTTCAGTCTCTGCATCTGGTGGAAAAGCTTCATTTGCACCAGCTTCAATAGCTTTTTTCCTCTTTTCTGGATCATTATCTATTACTAAAATTTTTGCTTTGTGCACTGCAGGAGATAATAAAATACCATTTATACCAACGCCACCTGCACCAATAATAATAATCCAATCATCTTTTGAAGTTGTAGGAATTTTTTTTAGAGCACTAAATGCAGTTAGACCTGAACATGCGTATGGTGCTGCTTGTGCAGGATCCATATCACCGTAAGAAACTATATATTTACTATGAGGTACAATTATGTGATCAGAATAACCTCCATCAAGACGAGCGCCTAAATATTTAGGAGCCTCGCATAATGTTTCATTATTTTCTAAACAAGCTGCACATTTTCCACAACCTATCCATGGGAATACTATTCCAGAATCACCTATTTTAATATCTTTTACATTCTCACCTAAAGCTACTACAGTTCCCGTAATCTCATGTCCTGGCGTAAATGGTAATTTTGTTCCTCTATCAGCTAATGTTATTTTTTTTCCACCTCCTAAATCAAAATACCCATCTGCCAAATGAAGATCACTGTGACAAACACCACAAGCTGTAATCTTTACAAGAACTTCATCTCCTCTAGGTTGTGGGTTTTCATATTCTCTTAATTCTAAAGGTTCACCAAACTCAACAACCTGATAACTCTTCATTAAACAATTCTCCCCATCTAAAAATTATCAACTTCTTTTTGAAGTTTCGTACTTGCTTGATATTTCATAATAATCATCAAATCCAATTTTCTGTCTTAAATCACTAAAATCTAGTAATAACCCAGATCTATCTTCATCTTTCATTAGCAAATTTAACGAGTTTGTCATTGCTTTCATTGCTGAACTCATAACTGTAAGTGGGTACACAGCAAGTTTATAACCAATTTCTGATAATTCTTTCATGGATAAATTTGGTGTAATACCTCCCTCAACAATGTTAGCTATTTTAACACCAGGAATTTCTTTACATATTGTTCTCATTTCTTCTTTGTTTTTTGGAGCCTCAACAAACATGATATCTGCCCCAAGTTCATAAAATTTTTGTGATCTTAATATTGCCTCACTCAGACCATGAGTGTGATTGGCATCTGTTCTGGCCATAATTAAAATATCATAACCTTCATTTCTCATATCAGTAGCTGCTCTTATTCTATCAAATGCCTCCTCACGATTTACAACATCCTTTCCTGGAGTGTGACCACAACGCTTTGGCGCTAGTTGATCTTCAATCAATATGCCAGCACAACCTGCCTTAGCACATTCTTTCAATGTTCTACGAACGTTCATGGCATTTCCATAACCAGTGTCTCCATCTACTATCATTGGTATGTCAATTGCGTTACAAATATTGTTTGCTTGGTCAAAAACTTCTGAGAAGGTCATAAGCCCAAGATCTGGAGATCCTATCCTAGAGGCAGACGCAGCAAAACCTGACATAAAGGTTACATCAAAATTTGCTTGTTGTATTAATTTTGCAGATAAAGCATCAAAACAAGACGGTATTGGAATAAAAGGTTTTTCTTTTAAAATCTTTCTTAAATTATCAGGCTTACTTATCATTTTATTTCTTTATATATAAGTCCTATAAATCTTAATATTAAGAATTACTTAAGCTAAGTCAAAGCCTAGTTTACTTATGTTACCAGAGTCAATTGTAAACTCTGTCAAAAGTTCTTTTATGTTGCCAGTTTGTCCAAAACGATCAACACCGAGTGGTATTACTTTATGACCAAGTACAGAGCCTAACCAAGATAATGTTAGTTGATGACCGTCAATTACCGTCAAAATTTTAGTGTCTCTTGGAATTTCTTTTAATAAAATTTCAACATGAGATTCAATTGTATTTTGATTTGAAGATAATTGTTTATTTTTCCAATCATCTAACATTCTATCCGAACTCGTAATAGCTAAAACTCCAATATCTCTAAATTTTTCTCCTAAAATTGTTGTTGCTTCTATTATCTCTGTGGCAATGACACCTTGATAAGCTAGTATAATTTCTGGATTTGATCCAGGTTCCTTCAACCAATATCCTCCTTTTAAAACTTGATCTTTAAAATCGTTTGTTAATTCTCTATAAGGTTGTTCTATAGATCTTGTACTTAGCCTTATATAAACAGAACCACCATTTTCATCCTGCAAATAATTAAAGCTATAATTCAAGATTATTGACAATTCATCTGCAAACGCTGGCTCAAAACTTAAAAGGCCTGGCTGACTAATCCCAGTTAATGGGGTTCCTATAGATTGATGTGCCCCGCCCTCTGGCGCTAGGGAAACACCAGAGGGAGTTCCTACAATTATAAATCTTGCATCTTGATAACATGCATAATTCAAAGCATCTAATCCTCTAGCAATGAATGAGTCATATACAGTCCCTATTGGGAACAATCTTTCATTAAATAATTCATGAGAAAGACCAGCAGATCCAAGCATTATAAATAAATTCATTTCAGCAATACCAAGCTCTATATGCTGTCCATCTGGAGAAAAAATCCACTTTTGAGCTGATGGTATTTTGCGATCTTTAAATATATCAGAAGTATCTTTTCTACTGAATAATCCTTTTCTATTTATCCAAGATCCAAGATTAGTAGAAACCGATACATCAGGTGATGTGGTTAAAATTCTTTGGGTAAATTCAGTATTGTTTTTTGCATAAGAGTTTATAATTTTTCCAAACGCACTTTGAGTAGATATTTTATTATCATTTATGAATACAGGTTCATCAATTACTACTTTATTTCCACTAAATTTTCTATGACCTGCTTTTTGAAAAGGAAGTTTTTTGATATATTCATGAATGTTTAATTCGCTTTTTTCATCAGAAAAATTATTCCATTCCTCACCATCATTAATTTCTAATTTAGATTTAAAATCGTTCATTTGAGCTTTTGTCATAAGACCAGCATGATTATCTTTATGGCCCGCTAATGGAGTGCCCCACCCTTTAATTGTGTATGCAATAAATGCAGTAGGTTTATCATCTTTTATATTGTTAAATGCTTCACATAACGTTGAAATACAGTGACCACCTAAATTTGACATTAATTCTAAAAAATCAGAATCAGATCTTTTGTTAATTAATTTTGAAACCTCACATTGATCGCCAATATCATCTAAGATTCTTTTTTTAAAGACTTCACCACCTTCAAATATCAAAGCTGAATATAATTGATTAGGACAATAATCAATCCATTTTTTTAATTTATTTCCACCAGGCTCTTTAAATGCTTCCTCTTGTAATTTTCCATATTTTAATACCACAAGGTTCCAATCAAATGCTGAAAAAACTGAGCTTAGTCGCTCTGAAAGTCCTTCATGAACAACACCATCAAGTGACTGCCGATTATAATCAATTATCCACCAAACATTTCTTAAATCATGTTTCCAACCTTCTTGAAGACACTCATAAACATTACCCTCATCAAGCTCTGCATCACCAACTAATGCAATCATTCTCCCTAGAGGTTTATTTTTATAAAATTTTTTTCTTGCAACGTAATCCTGAATTAGAGAAATAAAACTTGTCATTGCGACACCCAAACCTACTGATCCAGTTGAAATGTCAACATCGTCTATATCTTTTGTTCTAGAAGGGTATGATTGTGCGCCACCAAAACCTCTAAAATTTTGAATTTTTTCTTTAGTTTGCAATCCAGATAAATACTGAATAGCATGAAATACTGGGCTTGCATGAGGTTTAACTGCAACTCTGTCTTCAGGTCTTAAAATACTAAAATACAAAGCTGTCATTATTGAAACTATTGAAGCAGAACTAGCTTGATGACCACCAACTTTAAGTCCATCTTGATTTTCTCTAATGTGATTTGCATTATGAATCATCCAACAAGCAAGCCACAACACTTTCTTTTCAATTTTTTTTAAAATATCAACATCATTCATTTTTTTACTGTAGCATCTTTCAAATGGAATGAATCACTAAATATTATAAAAATACTTCCTGAATTAATATTATCTGCTAATATAAATTTATTATTAAAATATTATATTAAAATAGGATTTTTTTGAGCAATATTGATAAAATAGATCAAAAAATTATTTTTTATCTTCAGCAAAATGGAAAATTAACAAATTTTGAGTTAGCTGAAAAAGTTGGCCTGTCACCCTCTCCTTGCTTAAGAAGAGTAAAAACCTTAGAGCAAAAAGGTTTAATAGCTGGTTATACAGCTATAATTGATGAAATTGCTTATGGTTATCCGGTAACTGCTTTTGTATCTGTTAGATTAGAGAATCAAACTGATCAAATTTTAAAGTCATTTGAAAAAGAAGTAATATCTTTAGATGCTGTTATGGATTGTTGGTTAGTAACTGGAAATAGAGATTATTTATTAAGAGTTGTTGCGACTGACTTAAAAAACTATGAAATATTTATGAGAGAAGAACTCACAAAGGTTAAAGGTATTGCATCAATAGAAACAAATTTTGCGCTAGGAAGAGTTAAAACAATAAATACCTTACCTATAAATTATTAATAATTTATGTTGTTTGAAAATTGATAAAGAATTTAAAAAATATAAATGCTGGAGATTTAAATGTAAGCTACTTTGAGGCAGGTTCAAGAAAAGGTTTACCTGTAATATTTCTGCATGGCTTCCCATACGATATTCACGCTTACAAAGAAGTAGCCCCGTTATTAATGTCAAGCTGCAGAATAATTATTCCTTACTTAAGAGGGTATGGACACACAATTTTTTTACATAATGATACCTTACGTTCAGGTCAACAAGCAGCTCTTGGATTTGACTTGTTAAAACTTATGGACGCACTCAAAATAGATAAAGCAATTTTAGGAGGATATGATTGGGGCGGCAGGGCAGCTTGCATAGTTGCTGCACTATATCCAAATAGGTGTTTAGGTATAGTTTCCTGCAACGGCTACAATATTCAAGACATAAAAAAGTCGTCAATACCAGTTAAACCAGAAACTGAACAAAAATTGTGGTATCAATATTTTTTCCATAGTGAAAGGGGACGAAATGGTCTTTTAAATCAACGTCATGATTTTATAAAATTTATTTGGAAAACATGGTCACCAACCTGGAATGTTAATAATAATTTATATAATTTAAGTGCTAATGCTTTTGAGAATCCTGATTTTGTAGAAGTAGTCATTCATAGTTACCGGCATCGATTTGGGCTAGTATGTGGAGACAAAAGGTTTGAAAAATTGGAAAAGAAATTATCTAACCAGCCTGTTATTTCTGCTCCTGCCATAACAATTGACGGTGATAATGACGGCGTGACCGCATTATCTGATATTGCAAAAATTAAACAAAAATTTTCAAATCATCTCAAACATGAAATTCTTCCAAATATTGGCCATAATGTACCTCAGGAGGACCCTAAAAATTTTTCCAAAGCCATTTTACACATAATAAAAATTCACAAAAATTTATAAATTTGCAATCTTTGTGGGTATTCCAAATTCTTTTCTACATATTATAGCCAAACGTTTAATGCCCTCATCAATTTCTTTAATTGAAGGATTACCAAAGCAAAGTCTCATTTTATGTCTACCACTTTTGTTAATTGACCATTCATTTCCTGGATTTATAGCCACACCATCTTTTAATGCCAATTCGTAAAGACGAGATGTATCTACTTTTTTATGCATATCAACCCAAACAAAAATTCCACCATCAGGTTTTTTATATTCAGCAGAAGAACCAAAATATTTGTCCAAAGCATTGCAAATAGCTTCTGATTTTTTTTGCAATTTATTTTTTATTGTTTTGACATGTGAATTAAAATTTTCTTTACAAAACTCTGCCAGTGCCATTTGTTCTAATGATCCGCTACCTGCATCAGTTTTATAAGGTAATATTCTTGATAAAACTTCCCAATTGGCAATTAAATAACCTACTCTAAGTGCAGGTGCAATTGATTTAGAAAAAGATCCACAATAAGTTACATATCCTTCTTTATCAAATGACTTTATCGCAGGGGGTCTTTCTTTTTCAAAAAGAAGATCTGCGTAACAATCATCTTCAAAAATTGGTATTTGATATTTTTTTGATAATTTTATTAGTTGCTTCCTTTTAGCAACAGACATTACTGTTCCAGTAGGGTTTTGAATTGTTGGGATCGTGTAAATATATCTTGGGATTATTTCTTTTTTCTGAAGATCATTTAACTCTTGCTCTAGGATTTTTAAATTCATTCCGTCTTTTTCTAGAGGTATTCCGACCATATTTACACCAAGTCTTCTCAACCTTGAAATAGTTCCTCCATAATTTTCCTCTTCAATTATTACTGTATCTCCTTTTCTAAGAAATGTCTGGTTTACAAGATCTAAAGCTTGCAATGAACCAGAAAGAACTAATATCTCTCTTTCGGAACAATTAATTTTTGAACTAATTTTTAATTGATTTGATATAAATTTTCTTAATGGTAAAAAGCCCTGAGGACCACTTTCTAGTCCATATTTCGCTAATGTTTTTCCCTCTTTTAATATTATTTTATTGAGAGAGTCCTGTATGGGTTGCACAGGGATACTATCACTATCAATATGCCCTCCTACAAAATTGTATTTTGGAAAACCTTTCCATTCCACTGCTGGTTTTAGAGCGTCTAAATGTAAAAAATTATTAATGTTAAACATTTCTCTTCCTATATTATAAACTTATACCAAAGATTCCTTTTGTAAAATATTTATAAAGATTTATATTTTACATAATGGAAAGAATATAGTTATGCTATCAATCGAAAATTGGATAAACAACATAAATTCCAATAAAAGATTAATTGAAAATGGTCGTTGGTTAAATATCACTTTCACATTTGGTATTGGAGAAAAAGATTATTTATTTGAGATCCTAAGTGGAAATGTGTTGTCTATAAATGAAAGAGAAATTTTAACACAAAGTGGAACTTTTAAAATTTATGGTCAAAAGGATAGTTGGAATAAACATTGGTTAAAAGTACCTCCTAGAGATTATCATGATATCTTTGCTATGCTTGCAAAAAAAATTATATATATAGATGGAGATCTAACCCCATTTATACAAAACCTTCAATATTTTAAAGATCTAATAGCTTCTAATAGGGATATGCATGACTGATTTGTACTTTGAGGATATTATTGGCAGATATTTTAATTTAAATTTAAAAAAGGACAATTATAGAATTTATGTTGAGGAAGCAGGACAGGGGACACCTCTATTATGTCTGCATACAGCCGGGTCTGATGGAAGACAATTTCGACATATTTTAAATGATAAAAGAATTACAAATAATTATAGAGTAATTGTTTTTGATTTGCCTTGGCATGGGAAATCCAACCCACCAGAAGGTTATGAATTGAAAGACTATAAACTAACTACAAATCTTTACAAAGAAATAATAATGTCTTTTTGTAAGCAATATAAATTAATTGATCCAGTTATAATGGGTTGCTCCATGGGTGGAAGAGTAGTCTTACATCTTGCCCTAGAACATTGTGATTACTTTAGAGCTGTGATTGCACTTGAAGGTTCTGACAAACTTGAACCTTATTATGATCTAGATTGGCTGCACAGACCAGATGTTCATGGTGGTTTAGTTCAAGCGGCATTTGTTTCCTCACAAATAGCACCTCAGAGTCCAAATAATTTTAAACATGAAACTTTATGGCATTATATGCAAGGAGGGCCCGGCGTTTTCAAAGGAGATCTCTATTTTTATTGGCATGACGGAGACTTTGATGACCGTTCAAATTTAATTGATACTTCAAAATGTCCAGTATATCTTTTATCAGGTGAATATGATTGTTCTTGTACACCTGAGCGGACACTAGAAACAGCAAAAAGAATTAAGGGATCTAAAGCAATTATAATACCAGGAATAGGTCATTTTCCTATGTCAGAAAATCCAGATTTATTTAAAACTTATATATATCCAATATTAGATGAAATTATAAAATAAACTTATCCAGCCTTTTCTATATTCCCACAAACACTTACAGCTTGACCAGAAATATTTTTTCCAAGAGGACTACACAAGAAATGAGCTTGCTCTGCTAAATCTTCGTGAGTTACAAATCTATTCAATGACGCACCAGATAAAATTTCGTCTCTCATTACTTCGAAAGATACTTTTTTAACTTTAGCCTTTGAATCAATAACTCGGTTTTGTCTCTCGCCTTCAACAATACCTGGTAATAGTGCGTTTGCTCTTATACCCCGGGGACCTAATTCAATTGCTAAACTCTTAACCATGCCTATAACCGCCCATTTTGTAGCTGCGTACGGAATTCTGTAAGCAAAGCCAACTCTACCAGCAACAGAAGATACCGACAGAATTGATCCATCGTTATTCATACGTGGAACAACTAGTCTCATTGTTTCAAAATGACTTGTAATATTAACTTGTAAACACTCTTGCCAACCTCCTAGCGTTTGCTCACCAACACCAGCAGTCTCTCCTGCAATCCCAGCATTATTCACTATAATGTCAATTTCTTTTAGGTAATCAAACCCGGCTTCAACCATAGATGAGATCAATTGGGTTTGCCTAAGGTCACATACAACTGCTCTAATATTATCATCAACAACATTGACTTTGTTCACAGCTTCAGGATTAATATCACATACAAAGACTTTGGCTCCTGCTTTGTCAAATCTTTTAGCTATTGCATAACCAATCCCATCAGCTCCAGCTGTTATAAGAGCTTTTTTACCTTCAAGAAGTTTTTCGTAGTTCATTTTTAACTTTCTAATTTATGTTAGTATTATTTTTTCCTTTTAGCCCTAACATTTGTCTTGCTTCATTAGGTGTGGCAATCTCCAGTGAAAGTCCCTCTAAGATTTCTCTTACCCTTTTTACTTGATCAGCATTTGTCTTAGCTAAATTACCAGGGCCGTCCCATAGAGAATCTTCAAGACCAACACGCACATGAGAACCTAAAGAAGCACCAGTTGCATTCATCCTCATTTGAGTTGCTCCAGCACCGACAACTGACCACTCATAACCTACTTCACCGAATAATTTATCAGCTGTTTTTTTCATATGTAATAAATTGTCAGCATCAGCGCCAATACCACCCATTATTCCCATAACAAATTGAATAAAGTAAGGACCTTTTAACATACCTTCTCTATGAAAATAATAAAGATTATATAAGTGACCAACATCATAACATTCAAACTCAAATTTTGTTCCATTTTCATAACCAAATGTCATTATGTTTTCAATATCCTCAAAAGTATTTTTAAAAAGAGAATACTTACTTTTTTCAAGCATTTCTTTTTCCCAAGGATATTTTAACTGATTATGTCTTTTGAGCATTGGGAAAAGTCCAAAATTCATTGATCCCATATTCAAAGAAGCAAGTTCTGGTTTAAAATGCATTGCAGGCTTCATTCTCTCTTCCACTGTCATTTGTGGACCACCTCCAGTTGTTATATTTATCACTGCATCACAAGAATTGTGAATGGTTGGCAGAAATTTTTGAAATTCTTCTGGATCTTGAGTTGGGTGGCCATCATCCTCATCTCGTGCATGCAAATGCAGAACAGCTGCACCAGCTTCATGTGCTGCTAATGAATGTTCAATAACTTCTTCTGCTGTCACCGGTAAAAACTCCGACATTGAAGGTGTATGTATCGCTCCAGTTACTGCACAGCTGATAATTACTTTTTTAGCCATTTAAATATCCTCTCCTAATTCAAATTTAAGCTTTCTAATTAATGCAATCATTTTATTTCTTTTTTCTACCCTATTATCCCTTTGATCATAAGATAATCTTTTTCTTTGATCCATTTCTAATTTATTTAAATATTCTTCTGAATATTCAGGAACACTATTTTGCTCCTTAGCTAAATTTTGAATACCCTTTCTATATCGAGTAAAAGAATCTTTGATACCCTCTGGTGCATTTAAGTCCATAATCTCAAAGGGACCCATGAATGCCCACCTTATACCTAATGCATGTTTTAAAGCTATATCGATATCTTCCATAGAAGCAAATCCTCCTTCATGAAGTCTAACTGCTTCGTTAAGAAGAGCACCCTGCAATCTATTTAAAATAAAACCTTCTGCCTCTCTATTAACAGTAATTGCAGCATATTTAGCTTTTTTGTATATTGAAATAGCTTGTTTAATAATTTTTGAAGCGGTTTTCGCCCCGCCAGCAACTTCAACAAATGGAACAATATGAGGTGGCAAAGCGGGATGGGCATTGATACATCTATACTTATGTTTTACAAGCTCGGAAATTCTAGAAATCAAAAGATAAGATGAAGATGAGGCAATTATAGTATTTTCTGATGAAAGTTTATCTAATTGTACAAAAACTTTTTTTTTTATCTCTAAATCTTCTATAACACTTTCCTGAATTAAGATAGAATCATTGCAAATTTCTTCAATATTACAGTTAAGTTTAATATTAGAATTTATCTTTAATTCATCTATATCGGGATTAATGATACGCAAATCTTGGATTAATT
>CACMTN010000016.1 GCA_902616615.1 uncultured SAR116 cluster alpha proteobacterium
TGAAAAACCTGGTGTTGGTGATGAAATAAGATTGTCTAATCCTCAATGGGGTGAACAAAGTGTATCTTTTTCTTTGCTTAATAGAGGTAAAAAAAGTTTATCACTTGATTTAAAAGATCCTAAAAATCTTAAAATCTTGATACCAATTTTAAAAGAAGCTGACATTATAATTGAACAATTCAGGCCTGGCGTAATGAAAAGACTGGGATTAGATTATGAAAGTGTAAAAAAAATTAACCAAGATGTAATTTACGTCTCTATCACAGGTTATGGTCAATATGGCCCAAAAAGTCAGGTAGCTGGCCATGATCTAAACTACATTGGAAATGCAGGTCTTCTGAGTATAAGCATGGGTCAAGAAAATGATACCGTTGTTCCACCAGCGCTTGTAGCTGACATAGCAGGTGGATCTTATCCGGCTGTAATTAATATCTTGTTAGCATTAAGAAAAAGGGACTTAAAAAAAGAAGGCTCATATATAGATCTATCTATGACAGAAAATCTTTTTCCTTTTATGTTTTGGGGTTTAGGTTCTGGCTTTGCCCATAATAAATGGCCAGGCAATAGTGATGGAGTTTTATCAGGAGGTTCTCCTAGATATAATATCTACAAAACAAGTGATGGAAATTATGTAGCTGCAGCGCCTTTAGAGGATAGATTTTGGAATAAGTTTTGTGAGGCAATAGAACTCCCAAAAAAATTTATTAAAACACAGAATGATCAAGAAAAGGTTATTCAAGAAATTAGAAAAATTATTGGACAAAAAGAAAAAAATTACTGGCTTGATGTATTTAACAAAGCAGATTGTTGTTGCTCAATTGTAAAATCAGTTGAAGAAGCTATCAATGACAACCACTTTAAAGTTAGAAAGATTTTTGAAAACAAAATCATAAATAATTTAGGTGAAGAAATTCCTGCTCTTCCTATACCTGTAGATATGCAATTTAGAAAAGACCAAAAAAGAGCCTCTGCTCCAAGTCTTGGAGATATTAATGATCAATTTTTCTAATTAAAAAATCATTAACTTGACGTTATTAATACATGTTGTCAAAATAGTTAAATAGCGAGTTGTAAGATTTAGTTCTCGGAGATTTATAATGAAAAGATTAAATAATTTAGAATCTTACTGGATGCCATTTACGGCTAATAGGGATTTCAAGAAAGATCCCAGAATGGTTGTTGCAGCTGATGGTATGTATTACAAAAGTGAAACTGGGCAAGATATTTTAGATAGTGCAGCCGGATTATGGTGTGTTAATGCAGGACATAATAGACCAGAAATAACATCTGCTATTTCTGAGCAAGCAGCAACTTTGGATTTTGCTCCAAGTTTTCAATATGGTCATCCAAAATCTTTTGAACTTGCAAGTCGTGTCGCTGACATATTTCCAAAAGGTTTAGACCATGTTTTTTTTACAAACTCTGGTTCTGAAGCTGTTGATAGTACTCTTAAAATAGCTTTAGCTTATCATCGTGCTAGAGGCAAAGGAACTAAGACAAGATTAATTGGTCGGGAAAGAGGCTACCATGGTGTCGGGTTTGGTGGAATTTCAGTTGGTGGAATGCCAAGAAACAGACAATATTTTGGATCATTGCTAACGGGCGTAGATCATATATCTCATACATTTCTTCCAGAAAAGAATAGATTTTCTAAAGGTTCACCTGAACATGGTGACTATTTGGCAGATACATTAGAAGACATTATTGCACTTCATGATGCATCCAATATTGCTTCTGTGATTGTAGAGCCTGTAGCAGGTTCTACTGGAGTTTTACCGCCTCCAAAAAATTATTTAAAAAGACTAAGGGAAATATGTGATAAACACGACATTTTATTAATTTTTGATGAAGTTATAACTGGTTTTGGTCGCCTTGGAAAAGCAACAGCTTCTGAGTATTTCGGAGTTACTCCTGATATTATTTCGTGTGCGAAGGCAATCACTAATGGAATTATTCCTATGGGTGCTGCTGTAGTGTCTAAGGAGATATATGATACCATGATGGACGAAGCAGATATGCCCATAGAACTCTTTCATGGATATACATATTCAGGACATCCTATTGCATCTGCCGCTGGTCTTGCTGCACTAGATATTTATAGAGATGAGGACTTGTTCAATAAGGCTGGTAAAACAGCTAAATATTTAGAGAATATCGTTCACCAGCTTAAAAATGATAAAAATGTAATTGACATAAGAAATTTAGGTTTAGTAGCTGCAATAGAAGTTGCTCCAAGGCCAGGAGCTGTAGGCTCTAGAGGATATGAAGCTATGAAAAAAGCTTGGCATAAAGGTTTAATGCTAAGAGTAACAGGAGATACACTCGCATTTTCTCCCCCTTTAATTGCAGAAAATCATGATATAGATAAAATTTTTGAAATTGTTCAATCTGTTTTAAAAGAATTAGACTAAATTTTTCATGCTATTAATTGGCACCTTGATAAAGACATCTCCACTGTCCTCTGCGGGCGGTAGATTACCAGCTCTCATATTTACTTGAATTGATGGTATTATGAGTTTTGGCATATTTAATGTTTTGTCTCTTGCCTCTCTTACTTTAACAAACTCATCTTCTCCAATTGAAGTCTTTACATGAATATTCTTTTCTTTCTGATCACCCACCGTTGTAACCCAATCAACTTTTCGTGAAGTCGGTGGATAATCATGGCAAACAAAAATTAAGGTATCGTCTGGATAGCTCAATATTTTTTGAATCGATCTATAAAGTTCACGAGCGTCCCCACCAGGAAAATCAGCTCTAGCACTACCAAGATCTGGCATAAATAAGGTGTCTCCTACAAAAATAGAATTTCCAATCACATGTGCAGTACAAGCTGGTGTATGGCCTGGGGTATTGATTACTTTACATTTTATACTTCCAATTTTGTATTCATCATTATCTTTAAATAATCTATCAAACTGACTACCATCCCTTTGAAATTCAGTCCCAGCATTAAATGTTTTACCAAAAATATTTTGTATATCGGAGATTTTTTCAGATATACCAATTTTTCCACCTAGTTTTTTCTGGATATAGGGAGATGCAGACAAGTGATCTGCGTGAACGTGTGTTTCGATAAGCCACTCAAGATCTAATTTCATCTTTTCAATGAAAGAAATAATTTTTTCTGCATTATGATAATCTATTGTACCTGATGAAAAATCAAAATCTAAAACACTATCTATTACGGCGCATTTTTTTGAGGTCATGTCATAAACGACATAACTGATAGTGGATGTTTCCTCATCAAAAAAACCTTTAATTTTGAAATTTTTATCTAATCTTGTCTCAATCATTTTTAAACCTTAAATTATTTGTGGAACTGGCCTTTTAGTTGCTTTATTTTTAATTAAAATTGACTCCAAACTTTTTGCAATCTCAGATAAATCTATATCTTTTCCAGCGGGCGCAATTAATTGAATTCCGAAGGGCATTTTTTGATGATCTAATCCACATGGCAATGCCCAAACACAAGGGATTGCCATTGTGGTTGCATAGCTAAGTGATAACCACCTCATATAAGTTGGCATTTTCTCTCCATTAATTTCATCAACAAATAATTGTTCATGCGGATATGGAGAAACTGATGCAGCAGGACAAATCAGAACATCATATTCATTAAAAAAATTACGAAAGTTTCTGTAAATCTTTGTCTGCATCACATGAGCCCAAGATACATCTGAAAGAGAGTACTTTAATCCTCTTTCAACATTATCAATTACATTTGGCCCCAACAAATCTTTTGAATTATCAAATCTTTCTTTATGTGATGCAACATAGTTAAATCCTCGTATGACTTCAAAGCAATTATGCACATCTAAAAAATCTGGTTCAGCTTGCTCTGACTTTTGAAAATTGCTTTTAAAAGTACTTACCTTATCAAGAAAAATTAATTTAATGTCATTGTCTACTGGAGCACATCCAAGATCAGCCGAGTATGCCATTTTTATATTTGATAAGTCTGCCCCAATTAATTCTTGAGGCATTGAAATACTGTCAAAACTTGAGAACGGATCCGTTCTATTTAAATTTGCTTGAGCTTGTAATAGTAAATAAGTGTCCGACACACTTCTGCCCATTGGGCCTTGAACTGAAAATGGGTTCAAACCTACAGCAGCTTCAGTTGCTGGTACCAAACCCGGCGAAGGCCTAAAACCATTAACACCACAAAATCCAGCAGGGGTCCTGAGGCTTCCTCCATAATCACTACCATTAGCCAATGGTATCATGTTACAGGCTAAAGCTGCAGCGCTTCCACCAGAAGAACCTGCAGGAGTTTTGGTTAGATCAAATGGATTAGAAGTAGCGCCATAAACAAAATTTTTTGTATTACCACCTGCACCAAATTCTGGTGTATTTGTCTTACAAAAAATTATTGCACCTTCTCTTCTTATATCTTCAACTATAGTGTCATCACTTTCAGGAATTCTATTTTCATAGATTTTAGACCCAGATGTTGAGCGGAGATTTTTAACATTATTTAAATCTTTTATGCCAACGGGTAAACCATGAAGCAAACCTAGTTCTGATCCAGACATTACGTCATCTTCAGCTTTTTTTGCCTGTTTTAGAACATCTGCATTATTAATTGCTACAACTGCATTTATAGAAGGGTTTAATTTTTCTATTTGCTCAATACAACTCTTTGTTAGCTCTAATGGTGAAAGTTTTTTGTTTCCAATTAACCTTCTTGCTTCAATAGCATCTAGATCACATGGCCTTGACATATTTTCTCCTTTTAATATGAAGAAGATCACATTTTATTTGACTTACGTAAAGCTTGAATGAACAAAAAGGCTCAATAATACAATAAATTAATTGTTTATTGAGAATTACTATCAATTAGTGTAATAATTATCTCATGAATAATAAAGAAAAATTAAGGAAAGCTGGTCTAAGACCTACTAAACAAAGGATGATAATTGCAGACATCCTTTTAGATGGTATTAATAGACATTTTACTGCTGAAAATCTACAGAACGAAATAAATTCTTCGGGTAATTCAATGTCTATAGCTACAATTTATAATTGCCTTAAAAAATTTAGAAATTGTGGTCTTATTAAACAGGTTGAATCTTCAAAAGACACCGCTATTTTTGATACAAATATAAATCAGCATCATCATTTTTTAGACGAAGAAACAGGTGAATTAATTGACATTGAAAATGATGAAGTAAACTTACACAAGCTTCCAAAAATTCCTCAAGGTTATCTTAATAACGGTGTTGAGGTCTTAATAAAAATTAAGAAGCAAATTTGATTTTTTTACTTTAAAATCGTTCTAAACTACTTGACATAAATAAGCACACTTCATATTTTTAAAAATATATAATTTAATAAGATTTCAGAAAGGATCCCTAATGGATGATATCGGCAAATGTCCAGTAATGCACGGTTCCGTCACAACAAACAGTGGTGTAAGCACAACTAATCGTGACTGGTGGCCTAACCAATTAAACCTAAGTATACTTCATCAAAATGATAAGAGGTCAAATCCAATGAGTTTGGATTTTGATTATAGAGAAGAATTCAAAAAACTTGATTATCAGGCTTTGAAAAAAGACTTACATGATTTGATGACAGACTCTCAGGAATGGTGGCCTGCTGATTATGGTCACTATGGTCCTTTCTTTATTAGAATGACATGGCATGCTGCAGGAACATATAGAACTAGCGACGGCCGAGGAGGCGGAGGAACTGGTGATCAAAGATTTGCTCCACTAAATAGCTGGCCTGACAATGGAAACCTTGATAAGGCAAGAAGGCTATTGTGGCCAATCAAGCAAAAATATGGAAATAAAATTAGTTGGGCTGACCTTTTTATTTTAACTGGAAATGTTGCCATTGAGTCTATGGGCGGAAAAACATTTGGTTTTAGTGGAGGGCGAGCAGATATTTGGTCTCCACCCGAAGATATTTACTGGGGACAAGAAAACGAATGGTTAGAAAACAAAAGATATACAGGTGATCGTGAATTAGAAATGCCTCTTGGTGCTGTCCAGATGGGATTAATTTATGTTAATCCTCAAGGTCCAGATGGAAATCCTGACCCTTTAGCTAGTGCAAGGGATATTCGTGAGACATTTGCAAGAATGGCAATGAATGACGAAGAAACGGTTGCTCTGACTGCTGGTGGTCATACATTTGGAAAAGCACATGGCGCATCTGATCCAGATAAGTATGTTGGTGCTGAGCCAGAAGGTGCACCAATAGAACAAATGGGTTTTGGCTGGCAGAACTCTTATGGCACAGGATTTGGTAGCGACACTATAACAAGTGGAATTGAAGGTGCTTGGACTGCTAATCCTACAAAATGGGATAACGGTTATTTTGACTTGTTATTTGGATACGAGTGGCAATTAGTAAAAAGTCCTGCAGGAGCCTTTCAATGGCATCCAATAAATCCAAAAGAAGAAGACATGGCGCCAGATGCTCATGATGGATCAAAAAAAGTTACAACAATGATGACAACTGCTGACATGGCTATGAGGGAAGATCCTTCTTACAAGGTAATTTCGAAAAGGTTCCATGAAAATCCAGATCAATTTCAAGATGCATTTGCCAGAGCATGGTTTAAATTACTACATCGTGATATGGGACCAAAGACTCGTTATCTTGGACCTGAAGTTCCCGAAGAAGAGTTGATATGGCAAGACCCAGTCCCTGCTGGGAACAAAAGCTATGATATCAGCGCAGTAAAATCTCTAATTTCAGCTAGTGGATTATCTACAAAGCAAATGGTAGAGACAGCATGGGCAAGTGCTTCTACTTTTAGAGGGACAGATATGCGTGGCGGAGCTAATGGTGCTCGTATTCGTTTAGAGCCTCAAAGAAGTTGGGAGGTAAATAAACCAAACGAACTATCCAAAGTTTTAGATGTATATACATCAATATCGGAAAAAACTGGTGTATCTATTGCTGATATAATTGTTCTTGCTGGAAATGTCGGAATTGAAAAAGCATCAGGACAAAGTCTAGATTTCACACCAGGAAGAGGAGATGCAACTCAAGAAAAAACAGACGTTGATTCATTTGCGGTTCTTGAGCCAGTTGTTGATGGATTTAGAAATTATCAAAAAGAAGACTATGGTATTAGTCCTGAAGAAATGTTGCTTGATAAAGCTCAGATAATGGGTTTAACTGCACCAGAAATGACGGTTCTTATTGGTGGACTAAGATCTCTTGGTATTAGTGCGGATGGTCATGGCATTTTCTCAAAAGATACAAGTAAATTATCTAATGATTATTTTGTAAATCTTCTTGATATGGGTATTGAATGGAAGCCTATAAACAGCAATACTTATCAAGGTGTCAGCAGATCCACTTCAGAAAAAGTTAATACGGCTACTCGAGTTGATTTAGCTTTTGGTTCAAACTCTCAACTAAGAGCTATTTCTGAAGTATATGCATGTAGTGACTCTCACGAGAAGTTCATTAATGACTTTATTGCAGCTTGGAATAAGGTAATGAATATGGACAGGTTTGATTTATTATAATCAGATAAATAGTAATTTTTTAATAAGGCGATTTAAATTGAATTAAATCGCCTTTTTTTATGAGCGTGGATGTATCGCTTTATGTAATGTCAAAAGTTCTGCTTCGTTTACATCGGTATATCTTTGAGTGGTTGAAAGGCTGGAGTGGCCTAACAATTGCTGTATAGCCCTTAAATCTGCTCCACCAGATAATAGATGAGTGGCAAATGCATGCCGTAAAGCATGAGGAGTAGTATGGGATGGCAAGCCTAATTCATACCTTAGATTTTCTACTCTTCTTTGAATAATTCTTGGAGATAATTCTCCACCTCTTTTCCCCAAAAAAAGTGGTTCATCACCATTAGTTTCAAATGGACAATGATCTATATATTGCTTAACCCCCTCACAAATAATTGGTAAAAGGGGGACATCTCGATATTTGTTACCTTTACCTTTCACTCTTAACCACTCCCCATTGGGTGCATCCCTCCTTTTTAAAGATAACGCCTCACCTATTCTTAAACCTGAGCCATACAATAGAAGTAAAACTGCTCTGTCACGAAGATTAATCCAGTGGTCAGTTTCATTGTTCATAATTGATTCTAAAGCCTGTACTACTAGATTTGACTCTATAGACTTTGGAAATGATCTTTTAAGTTTTGGACTTTTAAAGATGGACATATCGAGTGAGGCAACAATTTTATCTCTTATGAGGAATTTATAAAAATTTTTTAAACTTGATACTTTTCTAGCGACTGTTGGTCTAGACAATTGTCTTTCAGATAAAACTGACAAAAATTCTCTAAAAATGTATTTATCTGGTGACAGGAATTCATGTTTTTTGCCAGCACAAAAATTTGAAAATTCTAATATGTCTCTTTTGTATGCGTCTAAGGTATGTTCTCCATAACCACGAATTGTTTCTAGATATTTTATCCAGGACAAAATTGTATCATTTTCATTTTTAGAAATACTATTTTTATTCAATTCTTCCACATGTCTTACAAAATTGATTGTCCTGTTTTTTTCCAATCGGATAGAAAATCTGATAAGCCTTTATCAGTTAGAGGATGGTTATACATAGATTTTAAGAATTTTGGTGGTACTGTAGCAACATCTGCGCCTAACTTTGCAGAATCTACTATGTCTTGAACACTTCTTATTGAGGCTGCAAGAACTTTAGTATCAAATCCATGAATGTCGTATATCTCAGTAATTTCAGAGATTAAATTCATACCATCAGCTCCAATGTCGTCTAGTCTACCTATAAAAGGAGATATAAAAGCTGCGCCTGCTTTTGCAGCTAATAGGGCTTGAGCCGCACTAAAACACAAGGTAACATTAACCATAATTCCATCGTCAGAAAATGATTTGCACGCTCTTAAGCCGTCAAATGTTAAAGGAACTTTAATTGCAACATTTTGAGCAATTGAAGAGAGTTTTTTACCTTCTAAAATCATATTATCAAAATCTGTTGCGGTGACTTCTGCGCTTACTGGTCCTGACACTTCATTGCAAATTTCTTCAATAGTACTAATTATATTTCTTCCAGATTTGGCTATTAAAGAAGGGTTAGTAGTAACACCATCAATTAACCCAGTTATATTCAACGATTTAATTTCCTCAATCTCAGCGGTGTCTATAAATAATTGCATCTCGTATCCTTTTAACTTTTTTGAAGTATAAATATTTCATTAATTATTATTTATAATACACTATTTAAAAATTATAACTATAGTTAGCTTAAAACTTATTTCATAAAGATAGTGAATGAAAAATGTAAATTCAAAAGAAGTGTCTGTCTTAGTTAGTGGGCCTTTCAACGAACCATTTGACTACGTTTTAGAAGATAAAAATACCAATTTTAATGTTGGTCAAATCGTTTTAGTTCCTTTTGGAAAAAGAAAAATTGTTGGTGTAATTATTGGGGACGGTACTAAAACCATACCTGAAACAAAATTGAAAACAGTTCTTAAAGTTTACGATCTTGATCCTTTACCAAAACCTTCAATTGAATTAATGAATTTTGTAGCTAGTTGGTACTGTGTTACTAGAGGGCTAGTTTTAAAGATGATATTATCTCCAATAGAAGCTATTACTTCTCCAGATTTTGAAAAAGTATACAAAATTAACATTCATAATGAAAATGAAATAAAAATTACCAATAAACGTAAGTTAGTTCTAGATTTTCTACTAAATTTAGATATAGGAAAACCACAAAACGATATAATTGAACAGACAGGTGTTTCAAAAGCAATTTTGAGAGATATGGCCAAAAAAAAATTGATACAAGAAAAAAAAGTTTACAAAACACTGAAATTAAATCCCTATTTTTTAAAAAACTCTAAAGAAAATAAAAAAAATTATGACTTTTTAAATTTAGAACAAAAATTCTCGGTAGATAAAATAAATGATTCAATTATCAAGACAAAATCAGATTGTTTTTTGCTTGATGGGGTCCCAGGTTCTGGTAAAACTGAAACTTACTTTGAAACAGTTAGGACATGTTTAGATCAAGGTAAGCAAGCATTAATTTTACTCCCAGAAATAATTTTAACGACTGATTGGGAAAAAAGATTTTTGAAAAAATTTTCTTTTGCCCCTTTAGTTTGGAATTCTGGAATAACAAAGAAAAAAAAGAAAAAAATTTGGTTGTCAGCATTAAACGGTTCGGCAGGAGTTATTGTAGGAGCAAGATCGGCTCTAATGCTTCCTATTTCAAATTTAGGTTTAATTGTGGTTGATGAAGAACATGAACAAGCTTTTAAACAAGAAGAAAATGTCAGGTATAATGCTAGAGATATGGCTATCTACAGGTCTACAAGATCTTCATCTCCGATAGTTTTAGCCTCAGCAACTCCATCATTAGAAACATTCTACAACGCAAAAAATGGTAAATATATTCATTTATCTTTGCCAAAAAGAGCAACGGGAGCTACTTTACCTCATATTAAACTAATTGATTTAACTGCGCACCCACCTGGTACAGGAAAATGGCTATCTCCCTTGCTTGTAGGTGAACTAGAAAATAAATTAAACAATAAAGAACAAAGTTTATTATTTTTAAACAGAAGAGGTTACGCGCCCTTATCAATTTGCAATTCATGCGGAGATAAAATTAAGTGTGTTAATTGTGATACCTGGTTAGTTGATCATAGATCTAAAAATATATTAGTTTGTCACCATTGTGGATATTCAAGAATATTTGAAAATATATGTAAAAAATGTGGCGTTGAAGGTCAAATTAAAGCATGTGGTCCTGGAGTTGAGCGAATCGAAGAAGAAATTAAAGAAATTTTTCCTAAGGCAAGATTAATAGTATTATCGAGTGACACGATGAATAATCATAAAATGCTGAATGACACAGTTGAAAAAATAAAAAATAACAAAGTAGATATTATTGTAGGAACACAAATGATTGCTAAAGGTCACGATTTTCCAAATTTAAAATTAGTTGGTATTGTCGATAGTGATATTGGCTTGTCTGGTGGAGATTTAAGAGCATCAGAGAGAACTTTTCAGGTTTTACAGCAAGTATCAGGAAGATCAGGTAGACATTCAAAAAAAGAAGAAGACAAAGGTGTTGTTCTAATTCAGACATTTGATACTCAAAATCCAATAATTAATGCTATTTCCAAAAATAATAGAAATGAATTTTTTGATAAAGAGTTAGTTTCCAGACAATACGCTAATATGCCACCTTATGGTAGGTTAGCATCTATAATACTGTCATCAAGATTAGAGAGAAAATTAGAAATTTATTCATTAAAATTATTGAAATTAGCACCATTTTTCAAAAATGTTAAGATTTTTGGACCTGCCCCTGCACCAATATATTTTTTGAGGGGGAGATTTAGAAGAAGATTTTTAATTAAATCTGATAAAAATGTGAATATTCAAGATGTAATTCTGAATTGGACAAGTAAAATCAATACACCAAACCATATTAAATTAACTATAGATATTGATCCATTTTCTTTTATGTAAAATTAATTCAATTTGCTGCCCTTGTTACTTGCAATGATATGAATGCTGTGGTAGCAATCCATATTATTTTAATTACTTAAAAAGGAAGTATTAAGATGGGCGTTTCATCTGGTTTATCAGGTAGATATGCTAAGGCTATATATGAATTAGCTGAAGAAAAAAAGATTTTAACAAAAATAGTTGATGACTTTAATCGCCTAAAAAAGTTGCTTATAGAAAGTGATTCTTTGTCTAATTTAATCAAGTCACCAGCGATATCTAAATCTGATAAACAAAGTTCAATACTTAAAATTTTAAATAAAGCTAAAGTTCAAAAATTAACTGTAAAATTTTTTGGAACTTTGGCAAATAATGGAAGATTAATATTAATCAACGAAGTAATTGATGACTTTTTATCAGAAGTGTCTAGAATTAAAGGCGAGATTAAAGCAGAAGTTACATCCTCTTTTAAACTTGACCATGAGCAACAAAAAAAAGTTGTAGCAGCAATATCTGAAGCAACAGGTATAAAAAATATAATATTATCAACAAGCGTTGATGAAAGTTTGATTGGAGGCCTTATTGTTAAGATAGGTTCCAAAATGATAGATAACTCATTAAAAACTAAATTAAATAGACTTGAAATAGCTATGAGAGGTACAAATTGATGGATATTCGTGCAGCAGAAATATCAACTATATTAAAAGATCAGATTGAAAACTTCGGCATTGATGCTGAAGTTACCGAAGTTGGTAAGGTTTTATCAGTAGGTGATGGAATTGCGCGTGTTTACGGGCTAGACCAAATACAAGCTGGTGAGATGGTTGAGTTTCCTGGTGGTATTGCTGGAATGGCTTTAAACCTTGAAAGAGATAATGTTGGCGTAGTTATATTTGGCAGTGATAAAACAATTAAAGAAGGTGATGTTGTCAAAAGAACAGGCTCAATTGTTGACGTGCCAATAGGTAAAGGTCTCCTAGGAAGAGTTGTTGATGCACTTGGTAATCCTATAGATGGAAAGGGTGCTCTAAAAAACGTTAAAAGATCAAGGGTTGAAACTAAAGCTCCAGGTATTATGCCAAGAGAATCAGTTAGTGAACCTATGCAAACAGGCTTAAAAGCAATCGATTCCCTTATTCCTGTAGGAAGAGGACAAAGAGAGCTTATTATCGGAGACAGACAAACAGGTAAAACAGCTATTGCAATAGATACTTTTTTAAACCAAAAGAGTACTAATGATAAGGCTGGTAAAGATGATACTAAGAAATTGTTCTGTATTTATGTGGCAGTGGGTCAAAAAAGATCAACAGTAGCACAAATTGTAAAAACTTTAGAGGAAAGAGGAGCGTTAGAGTATTCTATCGTAGTAGCAGCTACGGCATCTGATCCAGCTCCTATGCAATTTCTTGCACCTTATTCTGCTGCTGCTATGGGTGAGTTTTTTAGAGATAATGGGATGCACGCGGTTGTTGTATATGATGATTTATCAAAACAAGCAGTTGCCTATAGACAAATGTCTCTCCTTCTAAGGAGACCTCCAGGAAGAGAAGCTTATCCTGGTGATGTGTTTTATTTACATTCTCGTTTACTTGAAAGAGCAGCAAAATTAAATGGTGAAAATGGATCTGGATCTCTAACAGCCCTTCCAATAATTGAAACACAAGGTGGTGACGTTTCTGCATTCATTCCAACTAATGTTATTTCAATTACAGATGGTCAAATTTTTTTAGAAACAGAACTCTTTTATAAAGGTATTAGGCCAGCTGTTAACGTTGGTTTATCTGTTTCAAGAGTTGGATCAGCTGCTCAAATTAAAGCTATGAAACAAGTAGCTGGTACAATTAAGCTAGACTTAGCACAATATCGAGAAATGGCCGCTTTCGCACAATTTGCATCTGATATGGATGCTTCAACAAGACAACTTTTATCAAGAGGAGAAAGGTTAACTGAATTACTTAAACAACCTCAATATTCACCAATGGATGTTGAAAAACAAGTTGCAGTTATTTTTGCTGGAGTGAAAGGATATTTAGATCAAATCCCAACGCAAAAAATTGGTGAGTTTGAACAGTCACTTATCCAAAAACTAAATACCAAGAGCTCTAATATTTTAGAATCCATAAGAAAAGATAAGTTTATTTCAGATGATACTGAAAAAGCTCTTAAAGACACACTAGACGAATTAGTAAAGAATTTTTCTTAGATAATTTTAATAAGTAAGGATTAGGTAATGCCTTCTTTAAAAGACCTTAAAAATAGAATTGGTTCAGTCAAATCTACACAAAAAATTACATCAGCGATGAAGATGGTTGCTGCTGCTAAACTACGTAAAGCTCAAGAGCAAGCATTAGCCTCTAGACCATACACTTCCCTTATGGATAGGGTTGTATCTAAAATTTCTTCTAAAGCAATTGAAGGCTCTATAGATTTATTAAGTGGTAAAGAAGAAATTAAAACTCATTTATTAGTTGTTTTTTCTGCAGATAGAGGATTATGTGGTGGTTTTAACGGATCAATTACAAGATCAGTTAGATCTGAAATTAAAAAATTAAAAGACGATGGTATAAATGTTAAGTTACTTTTGGTAGGGAAAAAATCTGCTGATGCACTTAATAGAGAATTTAGTGACTTATTTGTTGAAAAAATAGATGGAAATTCTGCAAAACCAAGTTATACAGATGCCGAGGTTTTAGCTAAAAAAATAATTGATTTGTTTGATAATAATGAATTTGGTGTATGCAGAGTTATATTTAATAAATTTGTTTCTGCAATTACTCAAGAAGTTACTTTTAAATCCCTTATCCCTGTAGAACTTAAAAATGTTGAGATTAATGAAGATGACTCTAGTTCAATATATGAGTTTGAACCAAGCGAAGAAGAAATATTGAATGATCTATTACCTCGAAATTTAGCAACACAATTATATAGTTCTCAAATTGAAAGTACAGCAAGTGAACTAGCTGCTAGAATGACTGCAATGGATAATGCTACTAGGAATGCTGGCGAGATGATAGATAATTTAACTCTACAATATAATAGAACAAGACAAGCTGTTATTACTAAAGAATTAATTGAAATTATATCAGGTGCAGAAGCCTTATAATAATTATGGAGAAACATTATGTCAAAAAAACCGTCCACTAAACAAAATGGTAAAATATCTCAAGTGATTGGAGCTGTGGTTGATGTTGAATTTGATGCAGATCTTCCTCAAATACTAGATGCTCTTCAAGTAGATAATAATGGACAAAAATTAATACTAGAGGTAGCGCAACATCTTGGTGAAAACGAAGTCAGGACAATAGCTATGGATAGTACGGATGGTCTAGTTCGTGGAATGGATGTTGTTCAAACAGGTGCACCAATTACCGTTCCTGTTGGACCAGAAACATTAGGTAGAATTCTTAATGTTATTGGTGATCCAGTAGATGATGGTAAACCGGTTAAGTCCAAAACAACATTGCCAATTCATAGAGATGCTCCAGAATATGTTGATCAATCTACTTCTGCTGACATTTTAGTAACAGGAATAAAAGTAGTTGACCTTCTAGCACCTTATGCAAAAGGAGGTAAAATTGGACTTTTTGGTGGTGCTGGTGTTGGTAAAACAGTTTTGATTATGGAGCTTATAAATAACGTAGCTAAAGCACACGGCGGATATTCTGTTTTTGCTGGAGTCGGTGAAAGGACTAGAGAAGGTAATGATCTTTTCCACGAAATGGTAGAATCTGGTGTTATCGTTCCAGACGGTCCAGGTTCCAAAGCTGCACTTGTATATGGTCAAATGAATGAGCCTCCCGGAGCTAGAGCAAGAGTGGCTTTAACTGGGTTAACGCTAGCTGAATATTTTAGAGATCAAGAAGGTCAAGATGTTCTGTTTTTCGTTGATAATATTTTTAGATTTACTCAAGCTGGATCCGAGGTTTCAGCTTTACTAGGAAGAATTCCATCTGCAGTAGGATATCAACCAACATTGGCTACAGATATGGGAGCACTTCAAGAAAGAATTACGACTACAACAAAAGGATCTATTACTTCTGTACAAGCAATATATGTTCCTGCAGATGACTTGACTGATCCTGCCCCTGCTACATCTTTTGCTCACTTAGACGCTACTACTGTTTTATCAAGGCAAATAGCAGAAATAGGGATTTATCCTGCAGTTGATCCATTAGACTCAACTTCAAGAATGCTAGATCCTAGAATTGTTGGTGAAGAGCATTATGAAGTTGCAAGAAAAGTTCAAGAGGTTCTTCAACAATATAAATCGTTACAAGATATTATTGCAATTCTAGGTATGGATGAATTATCTGAAGAAGATAAGCTAGTTGTTAGTAGAGCTAGAAAAATTCAAAGGTTTTTATCCCAGCCATTCCATGTTGCTGAGGTTTTTACAGGATCACCAGGTGTTTTAGTTCCTTTAGAAGATACTATTAAAGGATTTAAGGGAATTGCAGAAGGTGAGTATGATGATTTACCAGAAGCTTCTTTTTACATGGTAGGTACTATTGAAGAAGCTATAGAAAAAGCCAAGAAATTAGCAAAAGACGCTGCTTAATTTTTTTTCGTTTTGAGATGAGGTAATAATGGCAGAAACAACTAATTTAGAAGTAGTAACACCATCAGCTATAATTTTATCTGAACCAGTAGAAATGGTTGTTATCCCAGGATCAGACGGACAAATTGGTGCCCTTGCAAGACATTCCAAAGTTATATCTACTTTGGATAGAGGTTTAGTTGATATTTTTAATGATAATAAAATTTCATCACAGATAATGATAGATGGTGGTATAGCTGAAATAAATGAAACAACTGTCACAATATTAACAGAAAGAGCTGAAAAGATTGATAGAGCCAATAAACAAGTTCTTGAAGAAAAACTTTTAGCTTTTCAGTCTCAAGAAAATCATAACGACCAAAATATTGCAGATCTTGCAATCAAAAATTCTTCTTTTATCAGAGCTGTTTTAGCTAAAATAGGTTAAATTATTTTTGCAATATTTTTTCTATTTCAGAACTTACATTTAAAAGATAGTCATCCTTATTTGTTATAGCGTTTAACATGATCCCAATAGGCTTTTTATTTTCAAAATAAGGTATAGAAATACTACAACCATTCATATAGTTAGCTAGGGTTGTGTTTCTTAATGAGATTAAATTTGCTTCATCATAGAATTCACTATTTTTACATTTTTCTATTAAAGGTGGTCTTATCGTGACAGTTGGCATTAGTAAAAAATTATTTTTTAAAAACGCATTAAATTCTTCGATTAAATTTTCTCTTGTTTTTTTCAATAAATTATATTCAATAGCTGTAACTTCGTTTGCTCTTTCTATCCGTCTTAATACATTTGGATCAATTAAATTTTTTTTTTCATTATACAAATAAAAATATTCTGTTGCGCATTCTACTGACGCAAACTGCCATATTGGTACTTTTTTGTATAAATCTAGAATTGGTAAATTCATTTCAATGACGTCGTATCCACTTCTAATAATTTTTTTCCTAGCTAAGTCAAAAGAAACTCTAATTTCAGGTTCTATATTTTCAAATCCAAAATTAGAAGGAATTATTAATTTTGGATTTTTATTTTGTAATTTCACTTGTTTAGTATCTATTTTTCTTCTCATGGCATCGTAGCCAAGTTTACAAAGTTCAATTTTTTTAGCCATTAATCCAACACTATCTAGGCTAGAAGAGAGGGTGAGTACACCTTGTCGTGAAATACTGTTTTGTGTAGGTTTAAAGCCCGTAATTCCTGTAAAGGCAGCTGGTATTCTTGTTGAACCTCCAGTATCAGTTCCTATAGCAATATCAGATAAATTTAAAGCTACTGACACAGCTCCACCAGATGTTGATCCACCCGGTACAGCACCAGGATATAAGGGGTTCTCTGGAGTACCGTAATGAGGATTTATTCCCAAACCTGAGTAGGCAAGTTCAGTCATATTTGTATGTCCAAGAAGTAAACCACCAGCTTTTCTTATATTAGAGATACATTTTGCATCACTCAGAGAAATATAGGGTTTTAAAAACTTAGTTCCTCCTCTTGTATGATACCCCTTAACATCAAATAAATCTTTTACAGATATTATTAAACCCTTTAATAATCCATTTTCAAGTTTACTTATTTTGTTCAGCTGGATTTCAAAATCTTTTTCAAACAGCTCAGTAAATACATTTTCAATATACTTTGGATTACTTTTAAATTTTGTTAGAATTCTAACAACTTTATTAACAAGCTTCTCATTATTTGAGTTAATTTTTTTTTTCATAATAATTAATTAAAGTTTGCAGCGATAAAGTTATTGATCAAGGGAACGAATATTTTATTAATTTTGCTGTAAATATCTTTCTTAAATGAAACTGCCTTATCAGGTAATAATTCTGGATCAAGCCACATCCAGTTTTTAAATTCTGGATGACTAGTATTAATATCTATTTCTTTATCCTCACCAATAAAATTAAATAAGAGCCACCTTTGAGTTTGTCCTCTATACTTTCCTTGCCAAAGATTGTTTGCTAATGGTAAAGGAATATCATAACTCAACCATTCTGGATATTCGCTCACAAAATCAACATTAATTATACTTGTCTCCTCTTTTAATTCTCTATATCCAGCATCAATAGGTAGTTCACCTTTGTCAATACCTCCTTGTGGTAATTGCCATGCTTCAGCTTTGTTATCAAGTCTTTGTCCACAAAACACGTTTCCACTTTTATTGAAAACCATTAAGCCAACACAAGAACGATAAGGTCTTTCTAAAAAAGGGATATTATTTTTTTTTATATTCAATTGCTAAAACTACTAATTTTTTTTTCGGATTTGTTTTTTCACAATTTCGGCGGTAGAAATTATTCTTTTTTTATTACTAAACAAATTAATTCCTCTTATAAGGTCAACAGCTCTAGATATTTGATCATCTTGCAAAAGTTTTTCAACTGGTGTTAATTCTAGTTGATCAACATTATCCTTTTTTGTCTCTTGATCTTTTTTGTCTAAGGCTCCTCTTAAATTTTCTTCTCGCCTATTTTCTGATGTTTCACTAGTAAATTCAGTTATACCAGCCTCCACAACAATATCAGGTTCAATGCCTTTAGCTTGTATTGATATTCCACTTGGTGTGTAATATCTTGCGGTTGTAAGTCTCATTGCACCATTACCTGCTAAAGGTATTATAGATTGAACTGATCCTTTACCAAAACTACGAGTGCCAACTATTATTGCTCTTGAATGATCTTTAAGAGCTCCTGCTACAATTTCGCTAGCAGATGCCGATCCACTATTGATAAGAACTATCATTGGTTTACCATCAATTATATCACCTTTTTTTGCAAAAATTCTTGAAGAATCATCATCTTTTCTTCCTTGGGTTGATACTATTTCTCCTTGATGCAAAAAAGAGTCAGCAACTGAAATTGATTGGTTTAAAAGACCTCCTGGATTATTTCTTAAATCTAATATTAGTCCTTGAAATTTTTTTCCAAGTTCCTTTTTAATTTCCTCCACTGATTTTTTTAGACCAGCAGTTGTTGTGTCTGAAAAGGTAGTTAATCGTACATAACCTATGTTTTTAATAATGTTGTGTCTAACAGATCTGATTTTTATGACGTCCCTAATAATTTCAATTTCAAAAGGATCTTTTTTATCACGTACAACAGTTATAACGACCTTGCTTCCAACAGGTCCTCGCAATTGAGATACAGCGTCATTTATTGAAAGCCCCCTAATTGACTCTCCATTAATACCAATAATTAAATCACCTGACTTCATACCTGCTTTAGCAGCTGGAGTGTCGTCTATTGGTGAGACAACCTTAACCACTCCATCTTCCATGGTTATTTCGATACCTAAACCACCAAATTTTCCTTTGGTTTTTACCTGCATATCTTTATATGATTCTGGGCTTAAATAAGATGAGTGGGGGTCAAGAGATTGAAGCATCCCTGAAATTGCTGCTTCAATAAGTTTCTTGTCAGTGACTTCCTCAACGTACTGTTCCTGTACTCTTTGAAAAACATCACCAAAAAGATTTAGCTGTTTGTATGTTTCTTGACGATTTTGCGCACTAGCTAAATTTTGTTCAATCAAACAGATGTTAATAACCAAAAAAAAAGCAAAAAAGATATTAATCTTTTTATTTATATTAAATATAGAGATTCTTTTAATCATTTGATCAGGCCTAAATTCAAGTTAGAAACGTATAATAATAATAATAATATAGAATATATTTAGTACAGCAACTATAGAAAAATCTAATCATAATTTTTATTAAACTAAAAGTGATTTCCCACTCATGTTTTTAGGTGATTTGATAGATATAATCTCTAAAATTGTTGGAGCAATATCAGCTAATCTTCCATCCCTTAATTTATAATCTTTATTATTAGAAATTAGTATCAATGGAACTTTATTACATGTATGTGAAGTATGTGGTAAGTTTGTTGACTCATCAAACATAATTTCACAGTTTCCGTGATCTGCAGTTAATAGCATGACACCATCATGTTTAATTATTGTATCTTTTATATTTCCAATTGCTGTATCAACAGTTTCTACTGCTCTAATTGCTGCCTTTAAATTGCCTGTATGCCCAACCATATCAGGATTTGCAAAATTAATTATAATTAAATCATAAGTTTCATTTTTTATGGAAGATATTAGTTTAGTCTCAACTTTTTTAGCTGACATTTCAGGTTTTAAATCATAAGTAGATATTTTGGGTGAAGGTATCATTATCCTAGTTTCACCAGGGTAAACCGTCTCCTCTCCTCCATTAAAAAAGAAAGTAACATGTGGATATTTTTCTGTTTCAGCTAGTCTTAATTGTTTTAAATTAGCTTTTGAAATGACCTCCCCGAGTGTGTCCTTAATATTTTCTTTTACAAAAATAGAATTCATAAATTTTGATAATTCTGTTGAATATTCTGTCATTCCAAGATTATTTGATAAAATTGGAGTGTTAAAATCTTTTTCAAATTGTCTAAATGTAGGATCTAGCAATGCTGTTAATAACTCTCTAACTCGGTCCGCTCGAAAGTTTATCATAATTAAACTATCACCATCGTTAAATCCTTTATAATTTCCAATCAGAGTTGGTGAAATAAATTCGTCAGTTTCATTGTTTTTATAAGCTTCTTTTATTCCTTCTGCTACATTAGAAAACTTTCTGTCATATTTTCCGCATACAATAAGATCAAAAGCTTTTTTCACTCTCTCCCATCTATTATCTCTATCCATTGAGTAGTATCTTCCTACAAGTGATGCAATCTTGATATTTTTTGGGAGGGACATTTCAAATTTTTTAATATTTTGGCCTAATTGTTTTGGAGAACAATCTCGCCCATCTGAAAAAATGTGTATCCAAGTTTTACAATTATTTTTTTTTAAAAGTTTTGACATTTCAATCATATGATAAGAATGTGAATGCACTCCACCATCACTACACAAACCGAGCAGATGAACAGTCTTATTTTTATTATGATTTGACATAAAATTCTGGAAATTATTATTTTTTTCTATTTCATTATTGTCAAAAGCTTTATTTATTTTTGGTAGAGTTTGTAGTATTACTCTTCCAGAACCAAGATTCATATGACCAACTTCCGAGTTTCCTACTTGACCTACGGGCAATCCAACATCTTCACCAGAAGCATCTAAAGTTGAATACGGATATGTTTTAGTTAAAAAATCTACATTTGGAGTTTTTGCTAATGCTACAGCGTTATTTGTTGTATTTTGATTAATTCCCCAGCCATCCATTATACATAAAACTATTGTTTTTTTTTGTTTGTTTTCCATCAATTAAATCCATTAAGAAAATTTTATTTATGGTAAGGATGCCCTTGAATAATAGTTTCTATTCTGTAAATTTGTTCAGCAATCATCATTTTAACCATTTGATGGGGCCAAGTAAGTTTACCAAAAGCAATAATTTTATCCGCTGTTTTTTTTATTTTCAGTCCATTCCCAAATGCACCACCAATCGCAAAATTCACACTTGTTATATTATTATTGCTCCAATTTAATATTAATTTTGCTAGGTCTGAACTAGTTAAATTCTCACCTTCTTCATCAAGTAAGATCAATTTACCGTTTTTAGGTGTTGAATTAATTAACTTATCAGCTTCATTGTCTAATTGGTTTTCTTTATTTTTTGTTTTAACTTCATATTGTTTTAATTCAATATTATTAATTCTTTTAAGATATTTTCTAGTAATCAAGTCTTCATCATTACTTTTAATTTTACCAATTGTTGAAATTCTATATTTCATTTTAGTTTTTTACTGCGTCACTTGATATATTATCTTGTTTTTTTTCCCACATTTTTTCTAGGCTATAAAAATTTCTTACTTCTGGTCGGAAAATATGAACTAAAATATCATTCGCATCAATTAAAACCCAATCTCCATTTGACATACCTTCTGGAGACGATATGCGAAGGCCTATTTCTTTATATTTTTTTAATAAGTTATTTGCCATAGCAGTTACTTGTCTCGCAGTATTCCCACTTACAACTATCATATAATCTGCAATGCTACTTCTACCAATTAGATCAATACTGACAATGTCTATTCCTTTATCATTTTCCAATGATTTTAACGTAAATTTTAACAATTCTTTAGAAGATAAACTTTTTGTTTTTATCATTACATAATCCCATTAAGTGTAAATTTTAGTTTTTCTTATCTCTGACGACGAGATAGATAATAATTTATTCTTTAAAAAAACCCAGGCAGGTTTTTTTTTATGAAATATAATTCTACTTTTGATTGTTTTAAGTTTCTTTCCAAAATTTGGAACTCTTGATGTGTTTAAAAAAGAATTTAAATAGCCTGGCCTAGAAATAACGGCAATATGAATATTTTGAGCTATTAAATTTGGATAAAGCCATTTATTTAAATTGTCTAAAATATCACTTCCCATTAGCCAGATAAATTTTACCTTTCGGGTTCTCTTATTTAAAAAATTAACTGTTTTGTATGTGGCATAAAGCTGATTTTTTTTTTCAATGTCTAAGACTTTTATATAAGAAATATTTCTTGTTAATAGCCTAGCATAACTCAGTCTTTTGTCAAAATCCTCCATATCTAAACTTGTTTTTAATCTATTTTGAGGGGCAACCAGCCACCAAATTTCATCCAGTCCAAGATTTATAAGCGCAGTATTAGTAATGTGAATATGGCCAATATGTGCTGGATTAAAAGAACCTCCTAAAATACCAATTTTTCTCTTTCTAGAGTAAGAATAACATATTGGAATACTATTTTTAAAATTGACTTTCAGATCTTTATCCACGTATTTGGTCATTTCCTCTAACAATATATTTAAAACTAGTTAGTTGAGTAGCTCCTACTGGACCTCTAGCATGTATTCTACCAGTAGATATTCCAATTTCTGCGCCCATTCCAAACTCTCCGCCATCCGCAAACTGAGTTGAAGTATTATGCATAACAATTGCGCTATCAACATTAGTTAGAAAAGTCTCAGCTACTCTGATATTTTCTGTGATTATAGATTCTGTATGATTTGATGAATATTTACTAATGTGGTCTATAGCCCCTGATACTCCATCAACTAACTTGATAGATAAAATAGCGTCAAGATATTCAGTATGCCAATCTTTTTCTGAAGCTAACTCAATTTCGTTTACAATTTTTTTTGTCTCAATATCTCCTTTAATATGACATCCCGATTCAATTAAGTATTTAACTATAATTGGCACAGCTTTTTTAGAGATATGTCTATCTACAAGTAAAGTTTCTAAGGCGCCACATATCCCTGTTCTTCTCATTTTTGAGTTTACTATGATTTTTACTGCTTTATTTATATCTGCATCTTTATCTACATATACATGGCATATCCCCTCCAAGTGAGCGAAGACTGGAACTCTTGCCTCATCTTGAATTTTTTTAACAAGAGACTTCCCTCCACGAGGAATGATTATATCAATTTCTCCAATTGAAGTGAGCATTGCTGAAACAGCCTCTCTATCTGTGTTTTCAACTAATTGTACCGTATTACTAGGTAAATTTGCACTTTCTAGGCCTTTTTGCATGCATTTAGCTAATATTTTAGAAGAATTAATAGAGTCAGATCCACCTCTAAGTATTGCAGTGTTACCAGATTTAATGCATAGACTTCCAGCATCTATAGTGACATTAGGTCTCGATTCGTAAATAATACCAATTATACCCAATGGTACTGAAATTCTTGAAATATTTAAACCATTTGGTTGTGTCCATTTTGATAACTCAACGCCAATTGGATCACTCATTTCTGAAATTTGCTTTAAGCCCTCCACAATATTATCAATTCTTTTATCATCTAGCAAAAGCCTATCAACAAAAGCATTGTTAAGTTGTTTTCTTTTAGCATTTTCTATATCAACTTTGTTTGCTTTGAGTATCTCTTCTTGTTGTTGTTTTATAATTTTAGATGTATTCAATATTGCTAAATTTCTATCTTTTGAACTACTTCTAGAGATCACGTTAAAAGCTTCTTTGGATTTTTTATTTATATTTTTTATATATTCAAAAATGTTGTTGTCACTCATTTTTTTTCCAGTACTAGATCATCTCTGTGAACTACTTCGTCTTTACCTCTATAGCCTAAGATAGTTTCAATATCATTGCTTTTTGACCCTTTAATTAAATCAACTTCAGAATTATTAAAGTGTATTAAGCCTTTTCCTACAAAGTTTTGTTGTTCATCTACTATTTGTATCAGATCACCTTTTTCATAATTCCCTTCTGTACTAACTATACCAGCAGACAGCATAGAAAAACCTTTTTTCATGGCCTCAACCGCACCCTGGTCTATAGTTATTTTCCCTTTAACGTGTAATGCACCAGAAATCCATTGTTTTCTTGAACTCAATGGTTTTTCGATTGCACTAAACCAACTGAATTGCGTTCTATTATTTTCTAACTTAGATAAAGGACTATTAAAATGTCCATTGCAAATGATCATATGACAACCTGCTTTGGTAGCTATTTTAGCAGCTGCAATTTTGGTGACCATACCCCCAGATGAAATACTTGTGATTGGAGGACCTGCCATTCTTTCAATTTCATCGGTAATTTCAGGAATTTCTTCTATAAAAAATGTGCCCTCATTCTTATTAGGATCAGAAGAATAAAGACCATTTATATCAGACAGTAATATAAGTAAATCCGCACTGCACATTTGTGCAACTCTTGCTGCCAGTCTATCATTGTCTCCAAATCTAATCTCTTCAGTAGAGACTGTGTCGTTTTCATTAATTACAGGAATAACTTGTAAATCAATAAGTTTTAATAACGTTGCTCTTGCATTTAGATGTTTTCTTCTTGTCTCCGTATCGTCAGGTGCAAGTAAAATTTGTGCTATATTGAGACCAAATTTTTCCATAATCTCTTTCCAAGCATGAGCTAAGTTTACTTGACCTGTTGCTGCAGCAGCTTGTTTTTCATCTAAAGACAAATTACCAGTTAGTTTCAATTGTTTTTGACCAAGTGCAATAGACCCTGAGGAGACGATTATAATTTCTTTTTTTTGTTTTATAAGTTGATTTATTTCTTGAGCTAAAGACCTTAACCACTCACTTTTAAGATTACCCTCATTTTTGTCTATCAAAAGTGACGAGCCTATTTTTATTACAATTCTTTTTGAGTCTTTTATTAAATTTTCTTTATTCATTTTTGTCATTCTTTATGGAGACCAAGATATAATTTTTTTTCTTTGATTTTTACTATTTTCTTTATTTTTCATCCTTACTATAAAGTTTTGTAATTCTCTAATCAGGTAAGTAATATTTTCTCCTGAAACTGAAGAAATATTAATAACATTATCTACATTGAGTTTTTTTAAAATTTCTTTCGCAGACTTAATTTTTTTATCTTCAACGGCATCGCATTTTGTTAAGACTAAGATTTGTTTTTTCTTCGACATATTACTATCATATGCTTCAATTTCACGAATAATAGTAAGATAATTTTTTTTAATATCTCTAGAAGTAACGTCTATTAGATGCAATAATCCTTGGCAACGTTCAACATGACCTAAAAATCTATGGCCTAAGCCAGATCCTTCATGAGCACCCTCTATTAATCCAGGAATATCAGCTATTACAAATTCCATATTATCTTGATTTACTACTCCAAGATTTGGATGCAGTGTTGTAAAAGGGTAGTCGGCTATTTTTGGTTTGGCTGATGTAATTCTGGAAAGTAACGTGCTTTTACCTGCATTAGGTAGTCCAATCAAGCCTATATCTGCTATTAATTTTAGTCGAAGCCAAATCCATTTTTCTTCTAATGGACCTCCAGGTTGTGCTTTTCTTGGCGCTTGATTAACAGACGTTTTAAAAAAAGCATTACCTTTACCTCCTTCACCTCCTTTGGCTAAAACAATTTTTTGCCCAATTTCTGTCATATCAGCTAATATAAAATTATTTGTTTCGTCTAATATTTGTGTTCCAATGGGAAGCCTTAGAACAACATCTTTGCCATTCATTCCACTTCTATCTCTTCCTTTGCCACCTTCTCCAGGTCTGGCTTTGAAATGTTGTTGATAACGAAAATCAATTAATGTATTAAGACCATCAGAACACAAAGCAATAACATCGCCCCCTCGGCCACCATTACCACCATCTGGTCCACCAAAAGGAACGTGTGCTTCTCTTCTAAAAGAAATAGATCCAGGTCCACCATGCCCACTAGCTATATAGATTTTAGCTTGATCTAAAAACTTCATTATAAAACCCTAATATATAGTATTCTAGATGAAAAGAGTTAAAATAAATAAGGAATAGCTAACAAAGCTATTCCAGAGTTTAAATAATAAGGCTTTGATTATTCAGCAGCTTGTTTGATTGGTTCTACAGAAACAAACATTTTTTTTCCTTTATGTTCTTTAAACTTAACATGACCATCTATAAGTGAAAAAATTGTATGATCTTTACCCATACCTACGTTTAATCCTGGGTGATACTTGGTACCACGTTGTCTAATTATAATATTGCCAGCAACAACTGCTTCACTGCCAAATTTTTTAACACCCAATCTTCTCCCAGCTGAGTCTCTACCATTTCTAGAACTACCGCCTGCTTTTTTATGTGCCATTTGTTAATCCTTTATTATTTTTTAGTAGTTGTTTTTTTTATTCTAGTAGTTGTTTTTGTCTTAGCTTTTATTTCAGGTTTAGTAGAATCTGATCTTATTTTTGTTTCAGTTGACTTGCTTGCAGTTGACTTAGCTTTAACTACTTTTTTAACTTTTTCTTCAACTACTTTTGACTGAGATTTAGTCTTTGGTTTGGTCTCAACTTTAGTCTTTTTTTCTGTTGTTTTAGCAGTAGCTTTTTTTGGAGATAGCTTAGATCCACCAGTTTCAGCTATATCAATTATTTTAAGAAGTGTTAGATCTTGTTTATGGCCTTGTTTTCTTCTACTATTCTTTCTTCTTCGCTTATATATCATTGTAATTTTTGGACCACGAGTTTGTCTAATAACTTGTGCCATTACTGCAGCATCATTAATAAGTGGAGTTCCAAGTGTTACTTTTTTTCCATCACATACCATTAACACATCATTAAGTACTAGCTGATCACCATCATTAGCGTTAAGCTTTTCGACTAAAACTACATCTTCTTTTTGAACACGATATTGTTTTCCACCGGTTTTAACTACTGCATACATTTTTATAATCCGATAATTAATTAATATAATGGTTAATTAAATAATTATTATTAGAATAACCATACTTAAATTGTCTTGGGAATATAGCTTGATACTGTGATCTGTCAAGTTTTAAGATCATGTAAATTACATTCTATTAAACAATTTTCTCTTTATTTATTCTTTTATAAATAGTGCTGGATCTAATCTTTCAGAAAACCAATTGATTCTCCAATCTAAGTGAGGTCCTGTTGATCTTCCAGTTGATCCAACTTCACCAATTTTTTGATCTTTATTTATTTTGTCGCCAACTTTTACATTTAAGGAAGACAAATGAGAATATACTGATGTTACCCCGTGTCCATGATCCAACATGACAGTTCCGCCTGTATAATATAAGTCATTTTCTGCCATTCTGACTATAGCTTCTGTGGGAGCAAGTATATCAGTTCCCTCTGGAGCAGCTATGTCAACACCATAATGTGGACGTTTCGGTTTTCCATTAAGTATTCTTTGACTTCCAAAAACTCCAGAAATTATACCTTTAGTAGGCCAATCAAACTTTTGAAATATAAAATTTACATTACTATCTAAACTTCTAATTTCTTTAATTACTTTATTTTCTTTTTTAATTCTTTCCCAAAAAGACTTGGGGGGGGTCACCATTTTTTTTTCAAGGCCATTGATAACTTGAGTTTTATATTTTCTTTGCTTTATATTCAATTTTTTCAAAACCCAATTTTGATTTATAAAAAAATATAAATTAGCTTGTTCAGGATGATCTCTACCAAAACCAATTACAAAGCTCCCATTAGAAGTTTTTCTTAAAATTTTCTCTTTAAATTTAATTTTTAAATTTTTGTTTGTCTTACCTTTTACCAAACCACCTTGAACAAAATTACCTTCTAGTAGGATTTTTGTATCATTAATATTTATAATTAAATTATTTGTTGCAAAACAAGGATATGTTTTGAGTAATAAAAAGATCAATATCAATTTAATACATTTATTATTAACTTCTCCAATCAAATATGAAATAATTCTAATTTTGGACATAATTAACGTTTCACCTCAGGTATTAAGCCTTTGGGGGCAAACCTCAATGTAATCAATAATATCATTCCCATGAACATTAACCTTATATGAGCTGCATTTTCTAGTAAGTGACTCTTGATTAGATTTGTATCAGATATATGAGTAGTAATTTGAGATATAAACCATAAACCGAGTGGTTCAGACTGCACCCAAAAAAACCAAATTAAAAAGCCACCAATTATTGAGCCAAAATTGTTGCCTGATCCACCAACTATAACCATTATCCAAATTAAAAAAGTATATCTTAAGGGTTGATATGACACAGGAGTAAATTGACCGTCAAGCGTAGTCAACATTGCTCCAGCAAGTCCAACGATTGCAGATCCAATAATAAAGACTTGTAAGTGTCTTTGCTTAATGTTTTTACCCATTGCATTTGCTGAAACTTCATTGTCTCTTATTGCTCTCATCATTCGACCCCATGGTGATTTAACTGCGATTTCAAGTAAAAATAAAACAATCAATAAAACTACAAAAAATAATATTGAGTAAGATAATTTTACTATAATTGATGACAGTTCAGTAATAGG
Organism: uncultured SAR116 cluster alpha proteobacterium; assembly: GCA_902616615.1. Lineage (GTDB taxonomy): Bacteria > Pseudomonadota > Alphaproteobacteria > Puniceispirillales > Marisalimonadaceae > Marisalimonas. The sequence goes on from CACMTN010000016.1 coordinate 28,727, forward strand.
AGTGTCTAGATAATCTGATATTTTTAAAACCCATTCTTTTGATTGAAGCTCAATTTCATAAGGAACTGGTCTTGGTAGGCCGTTAACGTTTTTTACTCCTCTAGATAACCAATCTTCATTTTTTAAGAAATAAATAATAATTTCTGAAATGCCGAGAGTTGCAATAGCTAGATAATCTGATCTTAAGCCAAGAGAAATTTTTCCAATTATAAAAGCTGAGAAAGCTGCTAACAAACCTCCAACAGGCCAGGATAATAAAACTGGTAAATTAAATCCTCCTAAGTAACCTGTTTTTGCGGGCTCTATAGCTTCTATTTTTTCAATAGGGGCGTCAACTAAAAGACGCATTATGAAATAACCAGAAATTATAAGGGCAAATGAAATCAAGTATTTAATTTTGTTATTCAAGTTACTTTTTTTAAATAATAAAATTGAAAAAATAATAGATAGAGTAAATATCATTAATCCAATTATTATAATTTCACCACCTACTTTCCAAGCATTTTGAGTAGGTGGCATAGATATAATAATATTTGCCAGCCCACCTAATGCAGCAAAACCCATTACACCAAAGTTAACAATGCCTGCATTACCCCATTGAATATTTATTCCGAGTGTCATTATTGATGAAATTAAACATAGATTAAATATTGTTAGTGCCACATTCCAACTTTGGAAAAAACCAACTAGAAGTAGCGTTATAGTCATTAGAATATAGAGAAATTTTATTCGTGATGCATTTGACATTTTTAAATCTTTAAATAATTTTACCTTTATAGATTCCAGTTGGTTTAATAAGTAGTACTAAAACTAATATCAAGAAAGATATAGCTATTTTGTAATCGGTTGAGAGAATTTGTAATAATCCTTCGGGAACAAAATTACTTGGAAGGAAGTAAAAAAATATTTTTTTATAAGCAAATGTTATTATTAATTCTGAAAAAGCTATAACAAATCCTCCTATAATTGCACCAACTGGGTTTCCCACACCACCTACAATAGCAGCAGAAAAAATGGGCAACACTAAATGAAGATATGTAAATGGTTTGTAACTTTTATCTAATCCATATAGAGTTCCAGCAACGCAGGCTAATGTGCCAGTTACTATCCAAGTTATTAAAACAACTTTTTCAGGATTTATACCCGATAACAATGCTAGCTCTTTATTATCTGAATAAGCTCGCATTGATTTGCCTGTTTTAGTTTTATTTAAAAACCAAAATAATAAAATGACTAGCAGAACACTTAAAACAATTGTAATACCTTGGGTGGTTTTAAGGGTAAGGCCCTCATTAAGGCCTGTTATATTTTTAAAGGTTCTAGCCTTTAAGATAAATCTTTCTCCGTCAAAAAAATTTTTATCTCCTGGACCAACTATAAATCTGATTAACCCACCTGTAAAAAACATTATTCCTATAGACACTATTAAATTAATTACACTTTTAGAATTTTGTTTTCGGTAAAATTTAAAAATAAATTTGTCTATAATAATACAATAAGAAATAGTTAACACTATAGCTATTGGTAAAACTATTATAGCTGTCGGAAGTGGATGAAAGGTAAAACCAAGGCTTATAAATAACCAACTCAAAAGAATTGAACTCATGGCACCGAAAGACATAAACTCGCCGTGGGCAAAATTTGAAAATCTTAAAACACTATAAATAATAGTGATGCCTAGTGCTCCAAGCGCTAATTGGCTTCCATAAGTGAGTCCAGGAATGACAATATAATTTGCAATTAAAGTAATACCATTTAGAAAATCCATAAGTATTTAACCTCCTAAAAAAGCCTGACGTACTTCTTTATTTGCTAAAAGAGAATTCCCACTGTCTGTAAAAAGATTTTTACCTTGACTTAAAACAAAACCTAAGTCAGAGATTTTTAATGCTTGTTTTGCGTTTTGTTCAACCATTAATACTGCAGTTCCTTGACTTGCGATTTCTTTTATTTTAGTAAATAAACTATCCATTATTATTGGAGAAACACCAGCAGAGGGTTCATCTAACATTAAAAGTTTTGGTTTTGTCATTAAAGCTCGTCCAACCGCTACTTGTTGTCTCTGTCCTCCAGACAATTCTCCTGCATCCTGGTTTTTTTTATCTTTTAGGATAGGAAATAAATCATAAACATATTCTAACATTTCATTTATATTTTTTTGATCTATAAAAGCTCCCATTTCTAGGTTTTCTTGTACAGTTAAAGAGGGAAAAATATTGTTAGTTTGAGGTACAAAAGCCATTCCCTTTAAAACTCTTTGTTGTGGTAGTAAATTTGTAATATCTTCACCGTCAAAAACAACTTTTCCATATTTAATTGGAAGAAGGCCAAACAATGCTTTCATAGCAGTAGACTTTCCAGCTCCGTTTGGACCAACTACAGATGATATTTTGCCTTTGTAAACTCCAATATTACAATTTATTACGATGTCAACAGCACCGTATCCACATGTTATTCTTTCTCCTGACAATAAATACATAGTCTATTGATTTTTACCTAAATATACTTCTACAACTTTATCGTTTTTTTTAACTTTTGATATTTTATCCTTCATTAGGATTGATCCCTCAGCCATGACAATGACCGGATCACATAATCTACTAATAAGTTCAATATCGTGTTCTATCATACAAAATGTATAATTTAATTCTTTGTTTAATCTTAAAATTGCATCACCTATTGTATTTAATAAAGTTCTATTAACACCAGCCCCAACTTCATCAAGAAGAACAATCTTAGGATCAACCATCATTGTTCTACCTAACTCTAATAATTTTTTTTGTCCACCTGAAAGGTTTCCTGCATACTCGTTTGCTAAGTGTTTTAGTTGTAGAAAATCCATTACTTGATAAGCTTTTCTAGCTATATTTTGTTCTTCTAATTTAATTTTTTTTGGTGAAAACCAAGTTTGTAATATTGACTCGCCAGTTTGATTAGGAGGCACCATCATGAGGTTATCTTTAACTGTTAAGGAAGAAAACTCGTGTGCAACTTGAAAAGTTCTTAAAATGCCAAGATTAAATAAATGGTGGGGTTCATAACCAGTAATGTCAATTTCATTTAGTTCTACAGTACCAGAATCTGGTTTAATAGAACCATTAATTATATTGAATAAAGTAGTCTTACCTGCGCCGTTAGGTCCAATTAGTGCAGTAATTGATGATTTTTCAATTTCTAAAGTAATGTTGTTTATGGCTATTATACCACCAAAACTTTTGTAAAGATTTTTTATTCCAAGCATATAAAACCAAAAAGAAAGGCTTAAGAAAACATCCTAAGCCTTTTCTAATTTTACCTGTAACCAACTTTGTTGGTTTTTTGGTTGTCGATTAATATTTCGGCAAAACTTCCTGATGACTCGCCAGCACCAACAAGCTCTAGGGCTGTTGCTCCAACATAGTCTATATCCTTTCCTGCCTTAATTAATTTTAGTGCTTTACCAAGTTCACCTGGAAAAATCTTTTCTCCAGGAGCGTTAGCTACATCCATAACACTAGCTTTAAAAACATTACTTTTAGTGGATTTTGACTTCTCCATTGCAAGCATAATTAAAGCTGCGGCATCATAAGACTCAGGTCCGTAAGGCCCAGCCTCAAAACCTGCTGCTTTTGCTAATTCTGAATATTTAGCAGCGCCTGGGCTGTCTGTACCTGGAACAGATCCAATTGATCCATTGAGATCTGGACCAATAGCTTTTGGAAGAGAGTCACCAATCATACCGTCAGGTAAGAAAAATTTATTAAATGCGTCTGCATCTAATGATGCTTGTATTATACCCTTACCACCCTGATCAAGGTAGCCTGCAACTATCAAAATATCACCGCCAGCTTGGGCAAGAGCAGCAACTTCAGCACTGTAGTCAGCTTTACCATCTTCATGAGATGCTGTAATGGTAATTTTACCTCCTTTAGAAGTGAAGTTTTTTTGAATACTTGCAGCTAAGCCTTTTCCATAATCGTTGTTTGTGTGTGATAAGGCTGCTGTTTTAAAACCTTTTTCAATCAATAAATCTGCTATAACTTCACCTTGTCTGGCATCTGATGGTGCGGTTCTAAAAAACAAGTCATTATCAGGCTCAGTTGATAGTGCTGGCGATGTTGCAGATGGAGATATCATAACAATACCATTTGGCATTGCTACGTTTTTTAAAACAGCAGTAGTAACACCAGAGCAATCAGCACCCATTATAGCATTTACTTTTTCTGCAGTAATCAATCTTTCTGCTGCTGCTTGCGCCGCAGCAGCGTCAACACATGTAGAGTCACCTCTTACACTATCTATTTTGCCATGAGTAAAGTTACCTGATTTATTTACTTCATCAATAGCCATTTCAGCACTTTTAGCCATCACAGGTGCTAAAGATTCAATAGGACCTGTAAATCCAAGAATAATTCCAATTTTTACATTATCTGCAATAGCTGGAAAAATTAAGAATATTGATAGCATAAATGAAATTAGTGTTTTTTTCATAAATGTTCTCCTTATAATTTTTAATAGTGATTAATTTATAAAGAAATTACGTAATTATGCGAATCAAATTTGAAATTATATTATGTTAATTTTGTCTACCAAACTAACAAATAACCAAGCCAATTTGTAAAAATCACATCATCAAATCGGGTAGCCAAGTTATTATTGCAGGAAACATTATTAATACTAAAATAGTTAGAATATCAGCAATAAAAAATATGGTTACTCCTTTAAATACGTCTGTAACAGGTATGTCTTTTCTTACACCAGCAACAACAAAACAATTAAGACCAATAGGTGGGGTAATTAGGCACACCTCTGCCATCTTGACTACAATAATCCCAAACCATACACTAACTTGATTAAATGTCATTCCAAAAGGACTTTGGTCTGCAGTGACATCTGGGCCACCATTTAGTAGAATGATTGCAGGATAGACAACTGGTAAGGTTAACAATAAAAGTCCAATTGCATCAATAAACATACCCAAAACCACATATCCAAGTAAAATCAAAATTAGGACTATGTAAGGATCAAAAGGTAATGAAATAATCCAATTGGCAAAAGTTTCTGGTAATCCTGAGAATCCAAGAAATCTTACAAAAATTAACACGCCCCATATAATTGAAAAAATCATTGCAACTAGTTTAGCAGTTTCAATTAATGCAAATTTAAGTGAATTTAGTTTTAAACCCCTCATAACAGCTATGATAAGTACTACAAATGCACCTAAAGCACCTGCTTCAGTTGGTGTTGCCCAACCAGCATAAATTGCACTTATAATAACAGAAATTACAATGGCTATTGGAATCACACCTGGAAGAGCTCTGATTTTCTCATTAAGCTTGTACCTTCTACCTGGAGGCCCTAAGTTAGGATTCATTTTAGCCCAGATAATTATTATTGCGCCATAGACTATTGCTGAAAATACCCCCGGCAAGAAACCCGCCAGCAATAGAGCTCCAACTGATTCCTCAACAATAATTGCATAAATAACTAAAATAGCAGATGGTGGTATTAATGATGCAAGAGTTCCACCAGCAGCGACTACTCCTGCAGCCAATTTTCGATCATATCCCTCTTTTAACATCTCTGGTATAGCTACTCTTGAAAAAACTGCTGCTGTAGCAGTTGAGGCTCCAGAAACAGCAGCAAACCCAGCAGTTGCAAAAACAGTAGCAACTGCAAGACCACCAGGGACAAAACCAATCCAAGCTTTTGCGCAGTCATAGAGTTGTCTGGTCATTCCAGCTTGATAGGCCAAAAATCCTATTAAAATGAAAATAGGTAATAATCCAAGAACAAATGTTACAGACTTAGAGTATGGGATAGCGCCAATATTTGCAAGAGCTGGACCAACACCTATTAATTCAACCAACCCAATCATACCAGCAATGCTTGCTGCAAATACGACTCTAACACCAGAAACAACTAAAATTAGTAAAATAATAGTACAAATTATACCAACTGTCGTTGGGTCTTCATATCCAATTCCAAAAATCCCAGACGGTTGTCCACTTAGTAATTTACTAAACATTAATCAGTCCTTAATTACCTTTATTTCTTCATTTGCAAGTTCTTCAGGGGTCTTCATAATTGGAATAGCTATTGGCTCTAAGTTTTTAAATATAAACATTCTTAAAAAGCCAAATATTTCAAGGAACAATCTTAGTGCCCATATTGTAAAGGCAATTGGGACGAGTATTTTCGCGGGCCATGTAGGATATAAGTAGTCATAAGTTGTATCGCCTATTTTATATGCATCAATTGCAAATAACCAACTATAATAAATTAATATTAAAACAACTAAGAAAGAAAAGATTG
>CACMTN010000017.1 GCA_902616615.1 uncultured SAR116 cluster alpha proteobacterium
TATTAATTATTATATTTGAAATTGGATAATTTATAACATGATCCCTCTTCCATTTTATTTGCTAAAAAATATTGGTGAGTAATAAACGAAAGAAATAACTACACACAAACAAATAAATATTAGAGTTATACCTATATCGTTAAGGGTACTAGAATTAAAATCGTCTTGAATTTCTTTCAACTTTTCTTTGTGAGATAATAACCTTTCATCTGAAATTTTTTTAAATGTTTCAGTTTCATATTCATTTTTCCATTCTTCAAAAAATTCTTTCTGGGAATCTTCAAATCTAAGTCTACAACTCTCTTTTTCATCTAACATTTTTTGAAATTTATTTTTATAGTTATTATTAAGATATACAGCTAATATTATCATAATAATTATAACTATAGTTTGTTCATGTTCTTTTACGAAATCCTTAATAAAATCAAAAAATTCCATCTCTACTCCCTAACATTTAAAATTAATTGTAATTGCATACTCTTACCATACAGATCTCCCAAGTGATTTGATGTCACTTACTTTTAATAGACCCTCTAGGCTTATTACATGGAAATGATCAAGGCATGAATCTTTAGCCTCAACTTCCCAATACTTCTTAATAAGATTTATAGAAATATCTTTTATATCACCTTTTTTATTATCAGTATAACCAATAAAATCCCAATAATCTGAAAAACTATGACGATCAAAGAAACTATTCCAAAGATAATACCTAGATGGTTTTATATTAATAAAATAACTATCTACCCTATTGTGTGCAGGTGACCACATCCACTCAACTGAAAATAAAAAGACTACTTTCTGTGGTTTAATTTTAGGTCTATTTTTTTTAAGTGGTCTTTCACTATCAATATAAAGCTTATTAGAATTATTTATAAAAGGTAAATCTTTAACCTCAAAAATCTTTTGTTGAGGAAATTCATATTCATAATATGCCATTATTTATCCTCCACTAATTTCCATCCCAGTTTAATAAGGGATTTGGTCAAATGTTTTATTTTTTCTTTTCTAGACATTTTTTTTGGTATTTTCACCAAATCAATTTGTCTTCTATTATGTGTAGAAATTATAAAACCTTGCTTAAAGATTGGATCGTCTTCTTTAAGCTCTTTCCATATTATTTTTTTCATAGCAGTCTCCTTTTTAGTACTTTTATCTTTGTGACAGGGTGTACAAGTTGGTTAATAAATACCCTTTGAATTGATTAAATAATATTTTTAGAAACCCATATCTTCCATCATTTGAAGTGCATCCATAGGATCTAAACCTGGAAATTCTCTTAGACCTTCACGGATGATTGATAGTCTAAATTCACCAATCTGTTCTCTTTGCTCAGGAGTAAGTTGGTGAATTTTTTCGTCTGGGGTTAAATTTTGTTTAAGCTTTTCTCTATTTAAACGAAGCTTAGTAGCCATTGCATTAGCAAAGTCTTGGTCTTTTTGTGAAAATGTATTTGAAGTCATTTGTGCCTCCGCTTTAGTACTTTAGGCGGGATGCCAAGGCGTACAAGTTGGTAATTAAATGCCTTATGTATATGTAATACTTTTTGCTTATTATTTCAAGCTGCGTTGAATTTATTTAATATGGATTTTTAAGATTACAAGGAAAAGATTTATAAAAGAAAAAGTAACCTACTTTTTGTGATCCAATATAGTTATCTTGATATCTGGGATTTTCTTCAGCCCATTTTATGAATTTTTTTATTACTTCGTCATAATCAAAAATTTCGCTATTAGTATGTCCACCTAAATAATTCATAGTTGTTTGGTCATTAAAATTAAGGATTCCTTTGTGCATTAATTGTCTTAGAGTTCTGCATAGAGACCCACCTTTAACTAAAACAGTCCACATAATTTCTCTGCACGTATCTGCATCTTTTTTTTCAATAGCGTTTAGTTTATTTGTTTTTAATTTAGTTAACTCGTACTTTTTACATTTTTCAGAGATAATTTTTACAGTATTTGCATTTGCACTAAATCCGAGAAAAATCATTGTTAAAAAAATTAATAATATTTTCATAGTTAATCCTTACAGAAAGTATTATAAATATTAGCTAATTTGTAAGCACGGTCTAAAAAATCTTTACTAAAATTATTATACTTGTCTAATCTTTCTGGTGTCTTAGCATTATATGTCTTATCTAAGTAGTAAGAAAATTGAAAATAAGATTCTGAAGCTAAATCACCAATATTTTTACATTTTTGTTTATCCTGATTTAAATTAAACGGGCTACCATTAGCTCCAAAGCTAAATAGAATTATTGTTAAGAAAGTTAACAATGTTTTCATATTAATCCTCCATAATTGATAAATAAATGGTACAAAAAATTATTCGAAAATCAATAAAACTGGCTTGGTTCTGTTTACAATGTTTAAAGGGTAGTAATTATTATTCTAGTGTAGACAACAATTAAGTTGACTATATTGATTATACATAAGTGTCATTAAGTAACTCCAAAACCATTGCAAGGCTCTCTGTTTCGATTGAGACAACCTCTGCTCTAAAAGTTAATATATTCGAAAAAAACATCTTTCATTTGACTGGTAATATAATTACCCATATTGTCAAATTATTTCCCAGCCATTAATAAGGTGTTTTTGATGTTATTTAAAGAACTTCGTGAACTGAATGTATTATCAGTAGAAGAGGCAGCAGAAATATTAGGGGTTACGGCGAAAACAATCTATCGATGGGAAAATGGTGAAATTGAACCAAGAAAAGCTTTTTTAAGATTATTAGAAGAGAGACTTAATTACCGCAAAAAACCAAAAGATATAATTCCTGATTTTACTTTTATTGATTTGTTTGCTGGAATTGGTGGAATTAGAAAAGGATTTGAAGCAGCAAATGGAAAATGTGTTTTTACCAGTGAGTGGGATAAATATGCACAGAGAACTTATAGAGCTAATTTCCCTGATGACCATGAAATTAAAGGTGATATAACAAAAGTAAAAGCTGAAGATATTCCAACTCATGATGTCCTGTTAGCTGGATTTCCTTGTCAGCCATTTTCTATAGCTGGTGTATCCAAAAACAATTCTCTTGGACGTGCTCATGGGTTTATGAATAAAGCACAAGGAACTCTATTTTTCGACATTTTGCGTATTCTAAAATATCATAAACCAGCTGCATTTTTGCTTGAAAATGTAAAAAATCTACAAAGTCATAATAAGGGTGACACATTCAAAACCATTGTTGGTGCGCTTGAAAATGAACTTGGTTATTCTCTTTCGTGGGTAATTGTTGATGGTAAAGGTTATGTTCCACAGCACAGGGAACGAATTTATATAGTTGGATTTAGAGAAAAAACAGACTTTGATTTAAAAGAGTGTAAATTTGCCGATCCAACAAAAGGTCCAACTCTTGATACAATTCTTCATTCACCTGACGAAACGCCCGAAGAACATTATACTCTTAAACCACAGAAAAAAACTGCAAATATAAAAAATGTAGTTAATGATAAATATACTCTTTCAGACAAATTATGGAATTACCTTCAAGATTATGCAAAAAAACACAAAGAAAAGGGAAATGGTTTTGGTTTTGGATTAAATAACCCAAAAGAGAAAGCAAGGACTTTGTCTGCAAGATATTATAAAGATGGAAGTGAAATTTTAATTTCCCAAGATAATGGTAAAAACCCACGTAGACTTACTCCAAGAGAATGTGCAAGGATTATGGGCTTTGATGATAATAAAGAAATGCAAATGATAATTCCAGTTTCAGACACAAGGGCATATCAGCAATTTGGTAATTCTGTGGTAGTGCCTGTAATTAAACAAATAGCTACTTACATGAAACCATTTATAATTCAACAACTCAAAAAAGCTTAAGAGTTTATAAATTCAAAATTATTTCATCTGAAAATTGTTTGACTCTTTATGAGGTGGAGAATTAAAATTTATCTTCAATCTCACTAGAAAGTTCATGTAATGTCAGAGATAGGCGAGTTTCAAAATATTAATCACCTGATTGAAAAAATGAAACTAAATGGAGTAAACAAACTCATATTCAAACGCTTATCCCCAAATGATAATAGTAAAAATCAGATATATTTGGGAAGTAGTTATGATATTTTACAAACAATACCCATGGGTGAAATATATACAGATCCTAGTAAGAAGGACAGTAAGAGAGATCGTTTTAAAGCTAATATAAATTTTTATTGGCTAGACACTACTGGTGAAATATTTCATGCACCAAAATCTCAATTAATTTTATATCCAAAGTATCCCGAAGTTCGGCTTTCCGGGTTCCTTGCGTCAGCAGTAAAAAAGCCAAGTGGTTATATGGGTAGTAGATTAAACAACAGAATTTTTTTTATGGGTCTTACAAATGATGGTAAAATAATTAGTCATGTAACTGGTCCAGACAATAATATATCTAACGAACTAAAAAAGTTTGAAGAAGAAAATTTAAAAATCACTCTTAAGACTATTTTTGATATTTCAAAATTGGATAATACAAAGCCTCAATTATTAGCAAAATTGCTTGAAATTCACAAAAAAGGTTGGGTCAGAGGAATGAAGTTAAATAATAGAGACGGTCTTCAACCTTATAGTGGACAAAATGCTGGTGGTTATACTTTGGAAGCACTTGCTGGAATTACTGCAAATGGAGATAACAAACCTGATTACCTTGGCTGGGAATTAAAGCAACATACAACTCGACTAGATCAACCACTCAAGGGTAGTGCCGTAACATTAATGACACCAGAGCCAACAGGAGGAATATATAAGGATGAAGGTATAATCGCCTTTATGGAAAAATTTGGATATCTGGATAAAAAGGGTGTCCCAGATAGATTAAACTTTGGAGGTATATATGGACACGGGAAGGTAACTTCTGCCACTGGGCTCACGCTTCTTCTATATGGTTATGATTATGAAAAGAAAAAAATAGATAATGTCGACGGCGGTATAATATTAAAAAATGATAAAGATGAAGTAGCAGCAAAATGGCATTTTTCAAAATTAATAGAAATGTGGAATAAAAAACATGCACAGGCAGTCTATGTACCTAGCGAAAAAAATAATTTATCTTATAGATATGGACATGTGGTTGCTTTATGCGAAGGCACAAATTTTGATAAATTTTTATCTTCTTTAATAAATGGAAACATCTATTACGACCCAGGTACTAAACTAGAAAACATCTCCACTCAAAAACCAAAGTCAAAGAAAAGAAATCAAATTAGAATTAAGCCTAAAGACATTCCAAGTCTCTATGAAAAATGTGAAGAGATTAACTTATTAAACTTTAAGTAAAAAAAATATGGATATAGTTTCTTCAGAAAAAAGAAGTCAGATGATGTCTTCTATTAAAAACAAAAACACAAAACCGGAAATTATAGTTAGAAAAATTATTTTTGATTTAGGTTTTAGATATAGATTAAATCAGAAAATAGGTAACACAAGACCTGATCTTGTTCTAAAAAAATGGAATACATGTATCTTTGTTCATGGATGTTTCTGGCATCAGCATCATAATTGTAAAATTAGCTCTTTACCAAAATCAAACAAAGAATTTTGGAAAAAAAAACTTACAAGTAACATTGATAGAGATAAAAAAAATATTCATTATTTAGAAAATTTAGGATGGAATGTTGGTGTTATATGGGAATGCTTTACAAGAAAAAAAAATATTGATCCCTGTATTTTAAAATCAAAAATAATGTCCTCAAATTCATGGGAACTAAATTATTAATTTCTTACGGAATGTTAATAATATTTAATACTGACTTGCTACAATAGTAGCAAACGATGGTACTCAAATAATAAACTAGTTGATGAATGGTATGTATTGTGAGTTGGGGCAACATTACGCTTTTCAACTTCAACTCTGTCAACTCTCTCAACTATTAATAAAGAGTTGATATAGTTGAGACAGTTGAGATAAGTCTTATGTCAACAAATTAGGCTCAACTAAGCTCCAAGGCTTTGTACGATCTGATCTATGAATTTTTCCATCATTTGCCAGAGAAGAGCAGACATTACTTATCTGCCCTTTATCTTTGCTAAGGGTATCAGACAATTCTTTTACCATCTTTGGCGATTTTTTAAGTTCTTCGAGTACAAGTGCTTGGACTGGTGCTTTATCTTCATACTCTGCACCAGCTCCTATTCGCTCTTCGTATCTGCCATCCTCGAATTTTAGTACCTTTTCACTTGGGTAGATTAAGCGTCCTTTTGTATGAAGTTTAGTTTGTCCCTTAGATTGCTCTAACACCATTAGGTTATCTGGCACACCTTGAAGAGCGGTAGAGCCTATGATCTTATCAAAAGGATCAGTACTATCATTGCTACTTGGTTTGCTTGAGTGTGTAAGTACCAAGCAATCAATATCAAATTGATCTATGAGTTCTTTGATGTCAGTCATTGCATTATATTCTTCATCGTAATGACCATTATTCTTCCGCTTTATTTTGGCTAGAATATCGACAATGACTAATTTTGGTTTGTAGTGAAACAAGAGAGCCTCAAGTTCTTTTTCTCCACCGTTGCCCATTCTATTCATTTCTCCTTCAAGGACGAGATGAATTTGGTGCTTTGTTGTGAACCTTTTAAATCGTCCTTGAGCCATTCTCTTGTTGTATTCTAAAGCTAGATAAAGAACTTTTTTATTTTCTGAAATTTCTTCTGCAATTTGCTCAGCCAATGTAGACTTTCCTGACTTAGTTTTCCCTCCAAGTAGAGTAAGACCCGGAGGTAACCAAGAATGAAGTTGAGGCTTGATATCCAAGGTTTCAGTAAGTACCTCCATTAAAGATCGGCCTACACACCGTATTTGAAGATCGTCATCATTCGTTGTATCATGTTTAGTATTCATCATTATATGCCTTGCTTATGATTACGTACGCATTCACTTATCCAGTTGTCTACATCATCTTCTAACCATCCTTGACGATTTTCAGTAAGTGCAAACGGTTTCGGAAATTTATTTTCTCGTACTAATCGACGAATATTTGAGACAGACATAGAGGTTTTATTTGCAACTTGAGATGCATTAAGCACTTTCATTTTGTGCCTCCATTACGGTCTTTTGCCAATCAACAATAGCAGCTTCTGTCCAACCAACAGCACGACGACCCAATTTCAACGGCTTTGGGAATTCCTTCCTTGAGATACGTAGGTAAATTGAAGAACGAGATAAGCCTGTTAGTGTCATAACTTCAGGCAAGCGATAGATTTTTTGAACCATAATAAAACTCCTTTAGAATTATTAAGGTCCACTTGTATTCATAATTTTTTTAATATACATGGACAAGTTAATAGCTATCTAATTGCCTACGAAAATTCCCAATGCTTTAGCGTCTTCATAAGCTTTTTTAATCGTTCGATATTGTCGAGATTTAATTTCTCTAGCTTCAGGTATTAGAAGAATAGCTTGATGCACTGCATCACAAGCACTATTGGCCTCGGTAGCGTCATTACGTGTTCTGTATAAATCGAAATTAACAGCCACTTTCTCGACAAGACGTGGAATTAAGAAATTATTTTCCAATCCCGTCGCCACTCCACCTTTGGGTTTTTTAGTTTCTTGTACTATACCCTCTAGATGATCGGCAATCCAATGCTTCAACTCTACAGGTATTATCTTTTCTGCTCGGATTAAATGCGCACAGTATCTTTTGAGACTGTCAAAAGCATGAAAATCTTTTGAAGCTAATTTAAGATTAGCTTTCCAATCAAAACTATCAGAAAAAACATTGAGTTTCTCTGATCTACCTTTCTGATTAAGAGCTTTAAAACTGCCACCTCGATCGTAAAATCCCTTGAGTTCATCTGTTACAAACTGGATAGCTAAGTGAAAGTTTTTATTCATTATCACACTCTAATTTGGACAACATCAGAACCTGAAGAATTGATAAATTGTGCCCATGCCTCCATCATTTCAGCTCTCTTTTCCAATAAATCTGAACGTGCATAGGCTGCCTCTGATTTATCCTTAAGCGAATGAGCCAATGCAGTTTCAGCAATCTCTCGAGGGTAATTTGTCTTCTCTTGTGTCCATGTTCTGAAAGACGTTCTAAACCCATGCACATGAACATCTAAGTTCAGTTCTTTTATTAGTTTGTTGAATGTGTTTTCGGAGAGCGGTTTATTAGCTTGTGTTCCTTCAAATATATATTTTGACCCTTTACTAATTTGTCGAGCCAAATTTAGTATTTCAATACATCTATTGGATAAAGGGATTCGATGAGTTACTCCTGCTTTCATTCGTTCTGCGGGTATAATCCAGAGAGAGCCATCAATCTCATTCCAAGAAGCCTTCCTTACTTCACCTGAACGTGTCGCAGTAAGTATCAAGAACTCAAGCCCTAGTTTAGTAGATTGTCCTCCAGAAGAACCTCTAATAATTTCAATAAAATTTGCTACTTCGTTATAGCTTATACTTTTTCTGTGTATTATTTTTTTAGATTGACGTGGTAATGCTTGAACAATTGCAATATCTGCTGGATCGTCCAGACGCCAATGTTTGGCGATACACCATTTAAATACTGTTGAGAGTCTTTGCCTTACTCGCTTAGCTGTTTCAGATTTTGTTACCCATATTGGGGAAAGTATCTGCAAAATGTGAGCAGAGGTTATATCTTTTATGGTCATATTACCAATTACTGGAAAAGCATATGTTTCTAGAGTAGTGATGAATTGGGATGCGTGTTTAGCATTTCTCCATGTAGGAAGATTCGCATCGTATACTGATCGACAAGCAGCTTCAAAGTTGGGAATACTTTTGTCCTTTTTTTTATCTTCAATTGGGTCAATACCCTCACTTACAAGTATTAGATTGTTGTAAGCATTTCTTCGGGCCTTAGCAACTGAAACAACTTTGGCACTACCAAGGCCAACCTCTCTTCTTCGACCTTTAATTGTGTATCTCTGCAACCATTTCTTTGCTCCGCTTGCTCTTACATGAAGAAACAAACCATGCTGATCGTAATACTTTCCAGCCTTTATAACATTCTCAATAAATTTTGTTGTTAGCTTCATACGGCCCCCCATTTGGCCCCACAATAAACTTAAGCTTTTATTATATCTTAATGGAATTTATTAGACTAATAAAGGAAATAAATCATTGAAAGTAAACAAAATATTAAACTTCATTGGATGTTTGTAGACTAGTGAGTGACGGACCCTCCCTCCGCCATAATTTATGATTATAATCAATAATTAAATGGTATATGCATCATAAAAGATTACATTTAATTAAATTTTTATAACAAAAATTGAATAAATATTAAATATAACTAATTTTAATTCGATAAATGTGCATTAAATCAATAAATATAATTTAGCTTTACAAATTGATTATTAAAATTCATCATAAATTCAATTGTAAAAAAAATTTGGTTGATATTTATGTTAAAACTTTCTTATTTCAAACTACTTTCAGTTATTTTTCTTGGCTTCTTTTTGACTAATTGTGCATCTATTGTTTCTGACGCAACTCAAGTAGTGTCAGTAGAAACACCTAACTGTAAAGGAGCTAAATGTAGAATGTCCAATAGTGAAGGTATTTTCTATATTCAAAGTACTCCTGGTAGTACAGCAATTCAAAAAGCTTATGGTGATTTGACTATTACCTGTGAAAAAGATGATTATTCTTTTACTTCTATACATAAATCAAAAGCTAATATGGCGACCTATGGTAATATAATATTTGGTGGTATACCTGGAGCTCTGATAGATGGAGGTTCTGGAAAGGGATATGATTATCCTACACTTCTGATAAATGGCCTAAGTTGTAGAAACTAGAAATAGATGAGTTATAGCTAATGATTGTAGGACGATTTTAGTATTAAGTGAAAAAATGTTGACTAAATTGTAGACTTAATAATTGTTAAATTATTATAAATGAAAATGGCTAAAATGAAATCACGAGAAGGTTATGTCATCTTACTAATTTAGAAAATATGTATTTTACAGCAGAATATGAATAGCAAAGATTTTAGAAAATGAATGAAGATTACAAAGTTAACCCAAGAAATATACACTTAGATCAACGTAAAAAAGATACAAGACGTGAAGCATGGGATAGAGACCATATGCCAGCAGATTGGGTAAAACCTGTACAAAAAAGTAACAAACGAATATCTAATGCGGCACCAGTATTTGTATTTGCTTTTTTCTATGTTTGTATATTGGTAATGATGGATTCAATAAAATAAGTAATTACATACAAAATTAATTTCAAAACTCAAAATAATACATGAAGAAGATGGTTAATTTTTGTGTTGAAATAGATATATCTAGTAATTAATATGTATCATATTGAAACTTAAAAAATTCGAACTTTAAGTTCTACTTAATTTTTTTAAAATATGACTAAAATCAATTAATAAAAAATAATTAACGTTTATGAGATTCAAATATGCAAAAAATTATATATGATACTTGGAATATCATTATGAATCATAACAAAAATCCTCTTAAAAATATACCAGATACTGGTGTAAGACATATGATAATGCAGGTCTTAGCATGGATGTGGTGTATTGCATTTTCTATGTATTTTACAAGCATGTGGATTTTTGGGATAACAATAATTGCACATTTGATTTTATTGAGTGCGGTTGCAGTTACTGTATTAACCTTTGAAACAGCAAAAAGAAAACCCAAATTTTTTGGAAGTTACTACACACCAAGTAGAAGTCGTGCAATATATGTTGATGGAAAAAGAATAGAATTAGACCCTAATGATAAAGGTGGTGAACACGAATAGATTCAAAACTTTTATACTTGATGTCATTAAAAATCCTTATTAGTTTCTTTTAAAAACAAATATACTCCTCCAATTATAATTAATAATGACCCTGAAAGACTCAAAAAATCAGGTAACTCTCTAAAAATTAAATAGTCATAAAATAAAACAAAAATTAAAGTACTGTAAAAAAAAGGTATAACAAAGTTCAACTGATTAGTCCTAAGTGCAATTAAAAAACAGATTTGTGCACAAATCATAAGAAATCCAATAAGTATGCAAAATAGTAGTTGTAAAAAAGTTGGTGTTTGCCAGAAAAAAATTACAATTATTGATGATAAAATTAGTCCAATGAAATTATTTATTAATAATATTTGTGTATTCTTTTCATATTTAGTTAAAAGTTTAATAAAAATTGCTTCTAAGCCCAAACATATTGCTCCAAAAATTGAAATTAATGCTACTGGTTCAACGTGGAGACTGGAAAAATCAGGTCTAATTAAAATTAAAGCTCCCGAAAATGTTATTATCATTGCAACCCATCTATATGGAAAATATTTTTCCTTTAAAATAATTATAGAAAATATCATTGCAAAGACTGGATTTGAAAAGTTAAGCGCAACTGCATCGTTTACTGGAATAAGACTAGATGAGCCAAATAAGATTGTTGCACCTATCCATCCCAAGGAAGTTCTTGCTAGATGTAGTTTAGGATTTGGTGAGACAATTTTAATTTTATAAAATATAGAAAATATTATTACAAAAACAAACCCATATAGGAATCTAGATTGGCTTATTTGGAATGGACTCAATGGTTCTCCAAAGTAATCTTTTCCTAATATTTTAGCAACAACTGCAGTACCACCAATAAATGCAGAGGCTACCAACATTAAAAAAACACCAAATATAATTTTATTATTCTTTTTAAACATCTATAGAGTTTAGTTTTATTATTTCTTTAAAAGAAACTATATCAATTATTTATAAAGTCTTTATTATTTATTATAAACAAAGGTGGAGTAATAGTTATGAAAGAACATAAATTTAAACCCGCTCTTATTATAAAAAATATAGAAAAAATTTTACTTGGAATAATAGCTTTTTTAACTGTAATTGCAGTTTTACAAGAAATATATTCAATATATATAAACGGTAAAGTACAACTTGCTGACTTACTATTACTATTCATATACACTGAAGTTTTAGGGATGATAGGAATATTTTATGTTAGTAATAAAATTCCAATAACTTTGCCATTATTTATCGCTATGACAGCCATAGCTAGGTTAATAATACTTCAAGGAAAAGGTATGGAACCAATTATACTTCTTTATGAAGCTGGCGCTATACTTATTATAGCATTGGCATGTTTAGCGATTAGATTTAAACCCTTAAATACTTATGTATATCAATCTGAAGATGAAGATACATCTACTAAATTAAAAAATAATAATTAAAAAATTATTAACAAAAATTTTAAGAAGTCTTTAACTCTAATTTTATTTTTTTTGTTAAGGTTTAAATTTGATTTATTTAAAGATTATACTTCATAAGGATAGAAAATGACTAATTTAGTTATTAACAAAGGTGGATATGCTTGTGAAAAAGTTAGATACTAAGCAAAAGGAAATCAAATGTTACAGCAATATGTCATTGTAGATATTGCAAAAGAAAATCTGGAAGCGCTTTTGAAACTTTGTATATTTCAACGAAGAAAATTTCAACATTATAAAAGCAAAATGTAATGTTTATGAGTTCGTTATTAAAAATGGTTACCATTGGTCCAATATATTTTACAAAATATGCGCAAGAACTTTAACATCTCAATTAGAAATTCAGCAAGGTCATGTTGATGTAGGGATGGAAAATTTGATCTTCCAATTTTTGGTATTATAAAGTGACTGAAGTTTTTACAAAATCTAAAGCACATTTTATTGGACACATAATTTTAAAATAGTATGTAAGGTTATAAATTATTATATTTCAAAAATTATTGAAGACGTTAAAAAAAATAATAGGAAACTTTTAAATCTTTATATTTTTTTACATCTGCCACGACTACCAACTGGCCCTTCAAGAATTTCTCCTGCACCCATCATAGCTGATGAATACAAGTATTCCTTTCTTTCATCATTAAGTGATAGAGTGAGCATATATCCACCATAATAATCTTTATTTATATAATATGATACTATTGTCAGACTACCATTAAGATTTATTCTTTTATCAATTATTTTATATATTCTTTTAATTTGACCTGACTCATAAATGATTTCTTTATTATTTGGTTCTATTTTGAAGTCTTCTCTCATACCTTGATCTTTGAAAGAATATAAATTATCTAGCAAATCCAGTCCTAAGCCAACTTTTGAAGTGCAATTAAATATAATACCGTTATTACTAAATGCAGGACCCCAAAATAAAATTAAAATTATTATAATGAATTTTTTCATATAAGCTTCATAGTAAAATTTAATATGTTAAGGATATCACATGTCGCATAAACAAAAAAGAGTTCTAATTTGGTGTGCTATATTGTGTTGGGGTTTTTTTATTTTAAAAGATTATTTTTAAATTGGAAGCAATTAGTAGATTCATTTCGATACATATATTTATTAATTCACATAAAAATTTATCTATTTATTTTTTTCCATTACCTTAAGTAATTGTAATTCTTTTCCTTCTATTTCTCTTAATTTAAGTCCATTACTATGCGGGTCCATATTTTCATATTTTGTAAGACACTCACGAGCCGTAATATCTTTCCATATTTCCTTTTTACCATTTGGGTATAATATCTCATAAAAACGTTTTGTCTTATCCCACGACTTTGGACGACCTTCATTCATTTCATGTTTCATTCATAAATCTCATTTTGAATAAGTTTCATTGCAAATTACAATAATAATTTTTTGCCATGTAATCTCTTTTAAAAGGAACCCCTGTTACAAATTCTTTCCAAAGATGTTGATTTTTTTCAGCCCACTTATTAAAACCCATTATTAGTTTATTTTCACTTTCCACTAATTCATTAGCATACCAAGATGATAAACCTATCAAAATTATTTTTGAGTCGTCATTAGCATTTTTATAATACCACCTTAATGATTGACATAAGTTATATCCAGTATTTACTACACCGATTAATGTAGTTCTACACATCATTGCTTTAACTTGACCAGATTGAGAAAGTTTTTCAAAATCAAAATCCACATCCTGATATGGTTTACATTGATAATAAACAGAACCAATTTCTAACGTCCTAACATTTGCTTTAATATCAAAACTTATGCAAATAAAAAAAATTAAGATCAAAATATTTTTCACGTCAAATCACTCAATATAATTGATTTATATCTTTTTGGATAATATGTAATCATAAACTTTATAAAATTTATTTTTGATTAGAATTTTATTCAAATTTTTAAAACTATTTTTTGTATTATATTTTTTGAACAAATTTACTCTTAATGGCGCTTTTTTTACCCAAGGTACATAGGGATCTATATCATACGGATGTAAGAACAAATGTGTATATTTGTTCATTTTATCAGAATTTTTAAGTGATAGTTCAGAAATAAATAAAGGTAAAATTCTAAAATAAAATCCTCCTTGAGGTATCCTCAATCCCAATAACTTTAAAGTAGTCACTGGTAATACATATATTTTTTTCTTTCCAATTTCGAATTTCTGTAAATTCTCATCTTTAAATGGTCCATGATTAAAATTATATGGAAATATACTTGAATCATACTTAAAGCCAAGTTTGTTTAAAATTTCATAAACATATTTCTGATTCTTATAATTTACTGACCATTTAGGAGCTCTAAAGCCATAAATTTTTGATCCAATTATTTCTTCAAGTACATCTTTAGATTTTTTTAAATCATTATACATTTCCTTACTGTTCATGTCGGTAAGAAGATTATGTTGGAAAGAGTGTGATGCTATTTCAATACCATTAGAATGTGCTTTTTTAATTAGATTTTTATTTTCAACTGCAAACTTACCTGTAACAAAAAAAGTTGCTTTATTATTAGTTTCTAATAACGCTTCAATAATATTTTCTATTGCATTTGTATCTGAATGATTTACGTCTCTCCATTGTGGTATGTTTCTATACCTATAACTTTCATACCAATGCTCTATGTCAAAAGACAACACTTTATTATTCATAGTAAAAACTTCTAGTTCATAAACATTTAAAATTTATTAACTTTTTTTGCAACATAGATGTTATTAAGTCCCCACATAAATTTATTATGTAATACTAACTCTAATGGCTTAGTATTTAAATATTTTAAAATTTCATGATATGGCATACAATATTGTTCGTCTTCCATCATACCTCTTTCTGTGTCCATATCCTTCTTACCAATCAAGGAAAAAGAAAAATGACGCCATAGGTGACCGATTGTTTGTGTAACAGGTTCACCTTCAGTCATAATTAATTTTCCTCCTAGCCTTAAAACTCTACTAATTTCAATAAATTCTTTTACCCTAAGATGCTGAGGAATATGCCCACCTACAGCAATTAGAGTAACAGTATCAAAACTTTCACCTTCAAAAGGTAAATTTGTCATATCTTCATGAACTAATTCAACACCGTCATAAGGAAAAACATCAATACCAACACTATCAGAATTAGTCCAATTTTTTATGAAAATATTTCCGGGGCCACAGCCAATATCTAGTGTTTTTCCAAAGGTTTGTCTTGCTACAATTTCCATCCTTTCATCTCTCAAAGAAGTCAACCCTAAAAGACTATTTTCAGGAGCAAATAATGCTCTTAAGGGGAAAAATAAATTATCAATAATAACTTTAAATTTACTTCTTTTATTTTTTATTTTCATTAACGATATTCCTTTTTACATAAAGTTTTTTAAGACAAATAATAAAAATAAATCTTTTCCATATAGCATTATTAAATTTCTCTAAAATATAATTCATTAAATACTTAATTTTGTCCATTTTTTATGTTGATAAATTATGTTCATTGATAAAAGAGTTTAATTCAAAAGATTTTTTGAAATTTATAAAACAGAATTTTGTATTATATTTTTTAAATAAATTAACTCTTAATACAGCCTTTTTTATTCAAGGAACACTAGTGTCAATATCGTATGAGCCTGTTATAGAGCTTTTTTTCTGATTATGGTTGGCTTCCACTTTATGAAAAGTCTAATCTAGAAGAGTATTTGACATCAAGTAAGGAACAAATCAAATGTTTACAGTTAAGTTTTAAAATTTATTTTTTGAGCAAAAGACTACACAGAAACTCAATTGGCAGGTTATCAAATGCGCAAAGGGGATATATTTGACGGTGGTTGGTTTGGTTTTTATAAAAATATCGGAATTATTGAATTAGAAGGAAATTGGGATTTAGCTGAACAGGACATAATAGATAAAACTGGTCAAAAAATAAAATCGAGAAGATTATTTCCAACATCGGGTATTATCCATTTTGTAAATGTCAACTGTATTGAAATCAAACTAGAAGCTGTTTCAACTTCAACAATTTCCAAATTGGAGTTTTATAATAAGTCCAATGGTAAACTATTTCCTAAAATTGTTAAAGCTGAACAAAAAAAACTATACTAGTTTTTAATTGTAAAGAATTACATAATTTTAAAAATAATTATTTTATGCGCGTAAAAGTTCCTAGCAAGAATTATTTTGTATTATTTATTTTTTTAGGGTAATTATATTTTTACAACTTTAATCACTCTGTTGATGCATAATGAAAAAGTCAGTTCGAAATGTAAGTGTAATAATACCCGCTTATCAGGAAAGCATATCAATTGCTCAAGTGGTTTCTTCAACATTAAAAGTTTTATCAAATCTAAAATGTAAGTATGAAGTAATTGTTGTTGACGATGGATCTTATGATGAAACAGGTAAAATAGCCTTTAATGCTGGAGCAAAAGTTATAACTCATCCCTATAATAAAGGCTATGGTGCTTCATTAAAAACAGGGATAAAACAATCCTTATATCAAAGTCTAATATATTTAGATGCAGATGGACAACATAACCCTAATGATATTTTAAAGTTACTAAATGAAAGTGAAAAATTTGACATGGTTGTTGGAGCACGAAGTGGTATGCAAGGTTCGCCAATTTGGCGGAGACCTGGAAAATTGTTAATAAAATGGTTAGTTAACATTTTGACTGGAAAACAAATACCTGATTTCAATTCAGGATTTAGATTAGTAGATAGAGAAATAGCAATTCGTTACCTGCCTATTATGCCAGATGGTTTCTCTTTTTCTACAACTAGTACCATTGCTTTTTTTAAAGACGGTTATCATGTAAAATATTTGCCGATTAAAGTTTTACAACGCAAAGGAAAGAGTTCTGTAACAATTTTAGATGGTTTTAAAACAATATTACTTATAATAAATTTAATTACTCTTTTTGCTCCTCTTAAAATTTTCATGCCCGTTAGTTTATTTGTCTTTTTTATTGGGATATCATTTACAATTCATAGCTATCTATATACGAACATGGCTAGCTTAAAAGGTCTTTTAGCTTTGCTTGCTGCAATAATACTATTTATGTTTGGAATAATGATTGATCAAATAGCAGCAATTAGAAGAGGTAATTGTATTAAATGAAGAACAAGCAATAACGCTTATTTAAAAAATAATTGTGAATATTTTTTCTCAATTAGTTATTCATTTTTGATATAAATAACAATTTTGGACTTATATTACAACGAAATGAGATAATGGAAATTGTTTCATAATATATTAATGGTAATTTTCTTGATATCGGTGATAGCAGAGTAATTTATTATTAAAAAAATGGTACATTAATTATAACCAATTTAGAAATTATTATCCAGACCATTGGTCATATTTAGCGACGTTATACATTAGCTTTAAATGAAAAAAAGATATGGAAGTAGAACGAGGTATGGATGAAAAGGAGGATTTTTGTATTTCTTACTCAGAAATTTATAATTATTTAAATTTGAACCTTTTAAACTTATAAATCATAAAAAATTTATGTGGGGTAGGGAAAAATTAAATAACTATTAGATAATTATAAAACCAGATAATACAGCTTATTATTATGGTTTTAATAATGCAAAAACAAACGAAATAAAAGAATTACAACAAACCCTTAAGTGCAAAAAAGAAATTTTTAATTTAGAAAAAGAAGAATTTCAAAACTACACCAAAGTTTTAAAAATATTTTAAAAAATATGGTTTTAATATAAATTATATTTTTATATGTAAATTCTAGTAAAGAAAATAAATGGCAAATGTAAAAACATTCATTATTTATGCTATATTTTTTTATTTAGTTATTATCTTGATAATGTTTATGTTTCAAAGATCCTTATTATATCTTCCTTCCAAGGGAAAAATAGATCAATTTTATTATGCTGAAACAGATTTAAAAAAAGTTGAATTTATAACTTCAGATGGATTGGTGCTCAAGTCTTTATTTAAGAAACCATCTACCAGTGAAAAAAGCATAATAATGGTATTTCATGGTAATGCAGGTCATGTTGGACACAGAGTGGAAAAATTCAGACCATTTCTAGAGGAAGGACATGGATTATTTTTAGTTGAATATCGAGGTTATGGTGAAAATTCAGGGAAACCCTCAGAGATAGGTTTTTATAAAGATGGACAAGCAGCTATAAATTTCTTATCTAAACAAAACATACCTAAAAATAAAATTGTTGTATATGGAGAGTCTTTAGGATGTGGATTGGCTGTAAAACTTTCTACACAAGACACATTTGAAGCAATAATACTAGAAGCTCCATACACATCAATTGCGGATGTTGCATCTCATCATTATTGGTATCTTCCCGCTAAATTCCTTGTATTAGATCGCTTTGATATAT
This sequence comes from uncultured SAR116 cluster alpha proteobacterium, assembly GCA_902616615.1. Lineage (GTDB taxonomy): Bacteria > Pseudomonadota > Alphaproteobacteria > Puniceispirillales > Marisalimonadaceae > Marisalimonas. Next base: position 18,568 of record CACMTN010000017.1, read on the forward strand.
TAAGCATAATAAAAAATATTAAATCACCATTACTAGTTATTCATGGTGCAAAGGATGATGTAATTAGTATCAATTTTAGTAAAAAAGTTTTTAAGTCAGCACCAGAACCAAAAAAAGCTATATTTGTAAGTGATGCAGGTCACAACAATCTTTATGAATTTAAAATTTACTATAAAATTAATCATTTTTTAAAAGAATTGAAGGAATGAACTTATTGACTTTATTTTTCAAAATTACATATTTAATCTCAAATAAAAAGAAAATGTAATTTTATTAAAATATTAAATCTGAATATAAGGAAATTTAATAGATATGACTGACGCAAAATTAATTAGTTATACGATTAATGATTTTTCTACAGAAATTGAAATGGAGTCTTTTCTTCACCTTATGGAGAAATATGGAGATGAATTCTACAAGAAATTAAAAAAACATGGATTAATTCGATGGAGAGTTAATCAAATATGGAATAAGGCTGGAGGTTTTGCATTATCTTCAATTTTTGAATATAAGGACCAAAAAGCTTTCGAAAAAAGTATTGAAGAAATAAAAAAATTTCAAAGACAGCATGAAAAATATTTTAATAAAATTAATATGAAAAGAACTTCAAGTAGATCAATTAATATGCTTGATTTTAATTATTAATTCGTTGTTACAGTGAGATATTATTTGATAGTGAAAGTGAAGAAAAATGTTATTTAGAATTGGCTTAAGTTATATCTGTTTTTTGTTAACTATCAAAACAGCATTTGCTGAAATTGTAAATATTAATAATGAACAAATTAAAGAATTATCTAAAATAAATATTCCAATTGTGGATGTAAGAAGAAGTTCTGAATGGAACCAAACTGGAGTTGTTCCTAACAGTATTTTGTTAACTTTTTTTGATAAAAAGGGAAATTATAATTTAGATGAGTGGTATAACCAATTACGTTTAAAAATAAATGAAGGGGAACCTATTATTTTAATTTGTCGAACTGGAAGAAGAACTAGGATAATTGCTGAGATGATGGATAAAAAATTTGATAATGTCATATACAATGCAAAAGGTGGAATCACCTCGTGGATTGATGAAAAACTAAAAACTGTTAAACCTTGATCTTAGATTATTTTAATTATTTAAACAGATTAAAAATTATTGTTAAAATAATACTAATTATTATACACGTCATTAAAGGAAAGAAAAAAGTAGAATAACCAGTTTTAAATAATATATCACCCGGTAGTTGTCCTAAGCCTATTTTTTTTATGTAAGGATATAATATACCTACTGTTAATAAAATTATTCCAATTATAATTAAAATTTTTTGCATGTTTATTTGAAAATTAAAAAAATCATTAAGCAAATTAAAAAAGAATTTATTATCAACATATGCCTTGTTTTAACTTTTTTTTTAAAAAGTGGAGCATTCCATCTATTTGCATAATCTAAATCAACATTATCTTTTGCAAAAGTTTTTATAATAACTTTTTCCCGTGTTTTTCTATTCTTAGAAAAATCATCAAGAAATTTTAATAAATTATTCAACATCTTTTATTTTTCATAAATTAAATTATTTCTGTCTTAGTTTTTTTATGGCACTCGCTATGTCTTCATCTTGAATATTTAAGGCTTTTCTCTTAATTCGTAATTTATGAGCTTCTTCTAAAACATTTGCATGTGTAAATCCTATAGGTGGATCAAATTTATAACTTGCTAGTTCAATAAGTAAACCTAATGGTTCCCTAAAATAAAGTGAGTCCATAAAACCTCTATCTTTGATACCAGTATTTGCAAAACCATTATCATTTAAATTTTTTTCAGCTATTCGAATAGTGCTTTGACTTACCCAGAATGCAACGTGATGGACGCCTCCACATTCATTTTTTAATTTATTTTTATCTGGTGATAAATTTTCATTAGTAAAAACTGTTACTGTTGTTCCGTCTCCACAGTCAAAGTACAAATGATTTGTATTTAAGTCATCTAAATTTGGCTGTTCAAAAATAAATTTCATACCAAGTATATTTTGCCAGAAATCAATTGAAGTTTTTTTGTTAGCTCCATTTAAAGTTATATGGTGTATCCCTTGAGCTTGAATTATACTATTCATTATGGTCCCTCATATTGGTATCAATTATTAAAACAAATGGTAAAAGGCTAAAAGAAAACTAAAACATATATATAATTTGATCTGTGATTTAATGAAAGGTCTTATGACTGCTTGTAAAATAAAATTCATAATTGATACTTAATAATAAAAGGATAGAATTCAACCTAGATTGAAAATAAACTTAACAATATTTAAGATTTAATTAATAAACTGGAAAAGATGAGATTTACATTGAAGACTAAATTTTTATTTGACAATAACGAAGAATGACAAAAAAAATAGAATTAGAATTACTTAGTTTGTTAAAAAATATTGTCAAAATTGATACATGTTTTCCTCCTGGAGGCAGTAAAAAATTTGCAAAATTTATTGTTTCTTACTTAAAAAATAGTGGGTTAGATGTTAAAACTTTTGGTATTGATAATGAAAAAATAAATGTAGTAGCATCAGCAGATAAAAGTTCTAATAAGTCAATCGTTTTTAACTCGCATATAGACACCATTAGACCAATTTTAAGTGAATGGAAGAGTAATCCTTTTGATCTTAAAATAGATAAAAAATATTCATATGGACTTGGAGCTGTAAATTGTAAAGGAAGTGCTGTAGTTCATTTATATTTAGCAAAAAATTTTAAAAGACTTTTCCCAAACATAAGGGAGAATGTTGATTTTACTTTTGTAACAGATGAAGAGAATCTTGGACCTGATGGAACAAAGTATTTAAGAAAAATTAAAGCTATAAAACCTCATACACTAATATTAGGAGCCCCAACTAATAATAATGTTATTATAGAAGAAAGAGGTGTTTTTTGGTTAGAAATTGAAGTTTTTGGTAAAACCGCACATGCAGGTGAACCACATAAAGGGATTAATGCAATTGATAAATCAGCTAAGATTATCAACAAATTAAATAATGAATTTAAAAAAGATTTGAAAAAATATAATGTTGGAAATCAAAGATCAACGATAAATGTAGGTATTATATCAGGTGGAGAAAATGTGAACGTAGTACCTTATAAGACTAAAGTTGTTATAGATAGAAGAATTACTCACAAAGAAAATGTAAAAAAAGCATATAATGAAATTAAAAGCTTTATACTCGAAATAGATAAATCAGCTAAAATAAAATTTATAACTGGTACAAATCCATTCAAGTCAAACAAATCTAATATCTATTTAAAAGAATTATCAAAATCAAAGCACTTGATAACAGGCAAAAAAATTGAGTTTTTATCTTCTATTGGGGTAAGTGATGGAAGATATTTTGCAGATGATAATATTAATATTATAAACATTGGTCCTGGTTCAGGTTCAGAAGGTCATAAGTCGAACGAGAAAATTATTAATAAAGATTTAATCGATTATTTTTACTTGTTAGAAAATTTTCTACTCAAGTTTTGAATAACAGATAAATATATTAATTTTTAATTTATATTATCGAATTCGTATGTATCTATGATTATTTATTTTAAAATTGTATAATTATATATTCAACAACGGATTGAAAAGTGTTTAAATAAATTTCGAAAGTTATAATTAAATAAATTAAACAGAGGTATTGCATATGAAAAAATACAACCATTTTGTTAATGGGAAAGAAATGTTGCCAAATAATGGTGAATATTTTGAAACTGAGAATCCGTATACATGTGAAAAATGGGCTGAGGTTGCAAAAGGTAATGCCTATGATGTTGATGCCGCTGTGAATGTAGCAAAAGAGGTTTTTGAGAATAACTGGTCTAAAACAAAACCAACTGAAAGAGGTAAATTATTAGTTCAACTTGCAGAACTTGTAGAGCGAGATGCTCAGAAATTAGGAGAAATTGAAGTTCAAGATAACGGGAAACTTATAGCAGAAATGGGAGCACAAACTAAATATCTCGCAGAATGGTATAGATATTTTGGCGGACTAGCCGATAAAGTCGAAGGAGCAGTGTTACCGTCAGACAAACCTGGTATTTTCAACTTTACTAAATATGAGCCATTTGGTGTTGTTGGTATGATAACGGCATGGAATTCACCATTATTACTTTTATCTTGGAAACTTGCTCCAGCACTTGCTGCTGGAAACACTGCTGTAGTTAAACCGTCCGAATTTACATCAGCTTCTACTTTAGAGTTTATGAAATTAATATCAGAAGCAGGTTTTCCTGACGGTGTTGTTAATTGCGTTACAGGCATGGGTATTGATGTTGGACAACCACTTGTCGAACATAAAAATATTTCAAAAATTGCATTTACAGGATCAGATATTTCTGGACAAAAAATTTATGAAACTGCCGCAAAAAAAATAATGCCTGTATCATTAGAATTAGGTGGAAAATCACCTAATATTGTTTTTCAGGATGCTGATTTTGAGGCTGCTATTATGGGTGTAATTTCAGGAATATTTGCTGCAACAGGCCAAACATGTATAGCTGGATCTCGACTATTAGTTCAAGATTCAATTTATGAAAAGTTTGTTGAAAGACTTGTTAAGGTTGCAAGTGAGGCCAAAATAGGAGACCCTATGTCTTTAGACACTCATGTTGGCCCTGTAACAACTAAACCACAATTTGAAAAAATAATGAGCTATATTGATATTGCAAAATCTGAAGGAGCTAAGTGTCTTTTAGGTGGCAAAGCATATTCTGGTAATGATGTTAAAGGTAATAGATTTGTAGAACCAACAATTTTTACTAATGTTGATAATGATATGAGAATAGCCCAAGAAGAAGTTTTTGGACCGGTATTATCTATAATTCGTTTTAAAGATGAAGAGGAGGCCGTAAAAATTGGAAATGATGTGATTTTTGGATTGGCAGCCGGGGTTTGGACTAATGATATTGGAAGAGCCTTAAGAATGTCAGATGCCTTGAGAGCAGGTACAGTTTGGGTAAATACTTATAGAGCCGTTAGTTTTATGTCTCCATTTGGTGGTTATAAAAGATCCGGCAGAGGAAGAGAAAGTGGACAAGAATCCATTAAAGAATTTTTACAGACAAAATCTGTATGGATTGCAGAGAAAACATCTGTATCAAATCCATTTATTATAAGATAGTTTTTTAATTTTTATTAAAATATAAATCTTCAAAACTAAAAGGATTAACATATTATGGACTTCACTGCTGAATCTAATACATCATTTATAAGGCAGAAAATTGATGATTTAGAAAAAATGACTGATCAAGACAATCCTTACACAAGAATTGTCTTCAGTGATAAGTTTTATGAAGCAAGATCTTGGTTAAAAAATCAATATCAAAAACTTGGTTTACTTGTATCAACAGATGATGCTGGAAACTTAATTGGACTTTTAAAATCAAAAATTGATACTCATAAAGTTGTTATTATTGGATCACATATTGATACTGTTCCCTCAGGAGGAAGATATGACGGTATAGCTGGCGTAGTAGCTGCATTATGTGTGGTAAAACACATTAATGAAAATAACATCAACTTACCGTTTAATCTTGCAGTATATGATTATCTTGGAGAAGAATTAAATGATTGGAGTATTTCATGCATTGGAACTCGAGGTATGATAGGCGCTTTAAATGAAGATATTTTGTCTAGGAGTAATTCATCAGGAAAAATTCTAAAAGACGAAATAGATAAGATTGGTGGAAATTCAAAATCACTTACTAAACCATTTTCTATGATTGAAAATATTTTAGCATGTCTAGAATTACATATTGAACAAGGTAAAGTTTTAGAGCAGAAAAAAATAGATATAGGTGTTGTCAGATCTATTCCAAGTATTTCTAGGTTTAGTGTAGAGATAAATGGTCAAGCAGGTCATAGTGGAACTATATTAATGGATCAAAGAGCTGATGCTCTAGTAACCTCATCAGAAATTATCACTTTTGTGAATAAGTTAGCTTTAAGATTATCAAAAGAAAGTAATCAACATTTCGTTTCAACTATTGGTAAAATTAATGTTCACCCAAATGCAGCAGCAATTATTCCAGGTAAAGTTGAAATGACTATTGATTTAAGAGCTTCAAGTAAAAGCTCGAGAGATCAATATATAAAGGAATTAGAAAAACAAATTAATATAATGAACCAAAATGGTCCATGTAAGATTGAATTTAACAACATTGCTTTTGCACCTTATGTTGAAATGGATAAAGAACTTGTAAAGTTATTTAAAGAATCTTCTGATTATTATGGTTTCTCAAATATTATCATGGATAGCGGGGCGGGGCATGATACAGCTCATTTATCAAGAGTTGCTCCTGCATCTATGATTTTTGTTCCATGTAAAGACGGTTTAAGTCACTGTCCTGAGGAATATGCAGAAGTATCTGATATTTCAAAAGGTACAGCAGTGCTATTTAAAATGGTAGAAAAATTATCTAGATCAAATCAGAATTAATCATCCTTTATCCGCTAGAGAAATAGTTTTAAATTCAGCGGGACTTGTTATTTCAATTAATTCAAGGTCATCAGAATGCTTTATTTCTCTGTGATGTATTTCTGGTGGTTGATAAACCACATCACCCTCATTTAGAGTGAATGTTCCTTCACCTTTATATTCAAATTCAACACTGCCTTTTAAAATATAAACCATCTGAAATTTAAGTTTATGATAATGCCACTCTCCATTAGCATGTTTTCCTTCTATAGCTTTAATAACATTTGCTCCAAAATCACCTGAGGTAGCCTCTTCAATACCTAAATTCTTATAAGAAAAAAATCCACGTAATCCAGATTCAAATTTGTTTTCTTTAGCCCTTGTAATTTTGAATTTCATTATCCCCTCTTTCAATATAAATATTTTATTATTTTTCAATCCTTAATTGTTCCAGCATATCAAAAAATTACTCTTATTCAAAAGCTACAAATTTCGGTCTTAAAATCCATACCATGGCCAGGACGTGAAGTAGGAGTTAATGTCCCATTTTTTGGAAGAAGTGGCTCTTTCCAAAGGTGATCATACCAGCCCATATATTCAAGCCATGAAGGATTTTTAATAGATGCAACAAGATGAATTGAAAGTTCTGGAAACATATGCGGGGCAATTTTAATACCAAATTTATTGGCTAATTTTGAACTATATATCAAATTTGTATACCCTCCCCGCATAATATCAGGTTGAAGAATTGGTATTTTTTGTCCTCTCATGAACGGTAATAAATCATGATGTGTAAAATTATTTTCACCAGTTACTATAGGGATTGATGTTGAATTACAAACTTCATCATAACCATCAAAATCATCAGCCATAATTGGTTCCTCAAGCCATTCAGGCCCATAACTTTCTATTTGTTTGCATAGTTTAATAGTTTCTTCTACTGACCAGCCTTGGTTGACGTCAATCATAATTCCAATTTCTTTACCAAGTTCGTATCGCATATCTCTGACATTAACTATGTCTTCGTCATTATTAAAACAATGAGCAACCTGCATTTTTATAGACTTAAATCCTTGTCCAACATATTTTTTTGCTTTTTGAATCATACCATCATGACCTAGACCTCTATAACAACCTGATCCATATACTGGTAAAGCTTTTTTTGCTCCTTTCCATATTTTCCAAAGAGGCTTCTCAATTGTTCTTCCATAACAATCCCATAAAGCAATATCTAACGCTGACATTGCCATTACTGTTATCCCCATTCTTCCTTGTATGAAAGTAGCATTCCACATTTTATTCCATAAGAATTCAATGTTGTTTATACTCTCTCCAATTAAAAGTGGCTTTAACATCTCGTTTATGCACGTTTCTAGAGTTTTTAACCCACCTGCTAATGGATGAAGATGACCAGTTCCAATTACTCCATCTTTTGTTTCAACTTGAACAATTAAAAGATCTATTTTTTCAAGTGTAAGGAAACCTGTTTTAGGAGGATCTAAAAATGGTACTGAAGTTATTTTTGTTTTTATAGAACTTACTATCAATGCTTTTCTCTCATATAAATTCACTTTAATGATAGCTCTATTGAAATTATAAACTCAAGGTAAAAAAATACTAATATAAATGACACAATAATATTTAGTTGATAGATTAAATCATACAAAAGGCTATTATATAAGGTTAATCACAATGGAAGCTCTGATCAATGGAGTAAAAGTACCTTCTTCACTTTTAGGATCATTAAAAGAAACCAGTCTAATAAACAAAACTGATGAACAAATAAGAAATGCCCTTAATGATGATGGCTATCTTTTGCTTAGAGACGTTATTGATAAAAACAATGTTACTAAAGCCCGTAATGATGTTTTTGAAAAATTAAATAATGTAGGCGAGCTAACAGATCCATTTACTGAAGGCATTTCGTCAGGCAAATCAAGAAGAGATGAGTTACATAAGGACAGAGGAATTTTTTGGGAAGACGTAAGTAATACAGAATCTCTAAGAAAAATTACAAATGGTAATAATTTACAAAGTGTTTTTTCAAGAATTTTTGGTACTTCCTCCATTGGTTTTGATTTTATATTTTTAAGAGCAGTGTCGGGAGGAAAATTCACTCATATGCATTGTGATGCAGGTTTTTTTACAAGAAAAACTCAAAAAGTACTTACATGTTGGCTTGTTTTTACAGATATAACTATCGATAAGGGTCCTTTATTTATAATAGAAGGATCTCACAAATTTTCAGATATTAAAAATAAATATACAGGATTTGACGTAGACATTCATAAACATATGAAAGCTACAATAGACACAGATCCTATAACTTTTGCTCAACAGAGAAATTCAAAATTATTAACTGCCCAATTTCATCCAGGAGACGCACTTATTTTTGGTATGTTCACAGTTCATGGTACTTTTGAAAATTATGCCAAAGATAATAAAATACGTCTGACTTGTGATATTCGATTTCAACCTAACAATGAGTTGAGAGATCCTAGATACTTTGGACCAAACCCAACTGGAACTACTGGTGCTGGGTATGGTGAACTCAATAGTGCTAGACCACTTAATGAAGATTGGCATGTTAGATAAAATATAAAATCAAAACAAATTTTAAAATTGGATAGCATTATAAATTGTCTAATGTAAAAATACATGAAAGTTGGAAGAATGAGCTGAATAGTGAATTTACAGCTCCTTATATGTCAGATCTTCGATCATTTCTTAAGCAACAAATTTTCTTAGGTAAAAAAATTTACCCCCCTATGAGTAAAATTTTCAATGCTTTTAATTTAACTCCTCTTAATAAAGTTAAAGTTGTTATTGTTGGACAAGATCCTTATCATGGTGAAGGTCAAGCAAATGGGTTAAGCTTTTCTGTAGAAAAATTTAAAAAAATTCCTCCCTCACTTCAAAATATTTTTAAAGAATTATTTGATGATCTTCGTATTACTTCTCCACAAAATGGTGACTTGCAAAATTGGGCTCATCAAGGCGTTTTAATGCTGAATAACAGTTTAACTGTTGAAAAAGGAATACCTGGCTCTCACCAAGGTAAAGGGTGGGAAAAATTCACGGATTCAGTTTTAAAAATCATCAATGAAAAAAGAAATAACGTTGTATTTATCCTATGGGGAAGAAAAGCTCAGGAAAAATGTAATTTTATAAATAAAAACACTCACCTACTCCTTGAGAGTGCTCACCCATCTCCATTTTCAGCTAACAATGGATTTTTTGGTTCTAAACCTTTTTCGAAAACAAACAATTATCTCATGCAAAAAAATATTGAACCTATAGATTGGCAGTTATAAACTTTTATAATTTAAATGGTAACATTTTTATGAGTTCTAATAACACTATAGGAATAATTTATATCTTAGTTGCAATGGCAACATTTTCTGTTCATGATTCCATATTAAAATTTATATTTCAAAAAGCCTCATTATATGAAATTTACTTTGGCAGAATCTTCATAGCGGCTTTCTTATCTGGGATATTCCTTCTTATTTATAAAAAAAAATTAACTTTAATTACTCACTACCCTATTTTATCATTAATTAGGGTAATTCTTCATTTCTTAGCTTTTAGCATGTTTTTTATATCACTAACGTATTTGTCTCTTGCTGTAGCAACAGCCTTATATTTTTCAACTCCTTTTTTTATGTCAATTTTTGCTAAAACTCTTTTAAATGAAAATATCGGTTACAGAAGGTGGCTAGCAATTTTTTTTGGATTTATAGGAGTCTATATTATCTTAAATCCAAATTTTTCAAATTTTGATTTTAAAAATTTATTACCGCTATTATGTGCATTTTTTTATGCTTTATCGATGACTATTACTAAAATTACATCGGATAAAGATGATACTTATACTCAATTATTTTACTTTTATATTATAACCATTATTTTATGTTTGATAATGTATTTTTTCCTTGGTTCGGGTCAATTTGATAATTTTAGTGACCCCACTGTCAAATTTATTTTTAGAGGGTGGTTTAGTAACTTTGATTATACATGGCAGTATATTGTTTTAATGGGAATTTTAGCTTCAATTGCATTCACTTGTGTTTTTAAAGCATACAGTAATTTTTCTACTTCAATTACATCCATATTTGAATATTCATTGATAATTTGGTCAATAATTATAGGGTATTTTTTATTTGACGATATACCAACTATTAGAACCATTGCAGGTGTAATAATTGTTATGAGCGCTGGTGTTTATATTTTTTTAAGAGAACAAAAAAGAGATCAAGAGGTTAATTTAGACACTCCACTTAGAAGATGATTTTATATTTAAAATTAAATTTACTAACAATAATTAAAGGAAATAAAAAATGAAAAATAAGCATCCAGGGGTTTCATGTCTTTATAAATTTATTGATGCTTTTAATACAGTAGAAAAAAATAACATTATAACAAACTTACATTTCCCTCATTATGTTCACTCAAACGGAAATGAACCAGTAATATATAAAAATGGCGAAGAATTTTGGAAATCATTAAGTATACAATTTGATACAATGATAAAAGTTGAAAATTGGAGTTTTTCAACTTTAGACAAATGTAAAATTATAAATAAAACAGATAAAACACTTCAATGTGAAGTAGAGTTTAATAGAAGATTAATTACTAAAAAAAGTTATGGCTCAGCCAAAGGAATTTGGATATCTACCTTTAAAGAAGGAATTTGGGCATTACAAATACGATCAATGATACCTGTATCTGGGACTATAAGTTCGTTGGCAGGAACAAACATGAAATATAGTTGAGTATATGAGTCTTTTAGAAGAAGTAAAATTTATAGGTAATAATCTAGTAAGACCAGAATGTGTATTAGTTGATAAAAATGAAACCTTACACATTGCAGATTGGAGAGGTGGTGTAACCTTAATTACTAAAAATGGAGATCAACAAACAATTCTAGCAAAAGGTAATTTTCAACCAAAACCAAATGGCATAGCAATTCATCCAAATGGGGGATGGCTTTTAACACATCTAGGTGATGATAGTGGTGGTGTATACAGACTTTATAATAATGGTGAACTCATTCCATTTTTATTAGAAATAGACAATGAACCTCTGCCACCTACAAATTATGTTCATATAGATCATTCTGGAAGAATTTGGATTACTGTAAGTACAAGGCTAATTCCACGGATTTTAGGATGTAAACCTAATTGGAAAGATGGATTTATAATACTCATTGACGAAAAAAAACCTAGGATTGCAGCTGATAATTTAGGATTTACAAATGAATGTATCGTTCATCCTCTATCAAACCAATTATATGTAAATGAGACCTTTTCACGTTGCATGTCAAAATTTGACATTACATCTGATGGAAATTTAATAAATCAACAAATAGTTACTGAATTTGATGTAGGAGAGTTTCCTGATGGTTTTGCTTTTGATATTGATGAAGGAATTTTGGTGACGTGTATAGTTAGTAATAAATTAATTCATATCGATAAAAATGGAAACAAGAAGACTATTTTAGACGATAGTAACGCAAAACACATATCATATGTAGAAAAAGCATATCAAAAAGGAATTTTAGAAAGAAAACACCTTGATAATATAGTGAGTACAAAGCTTAAAAATATTTCAAGCATTGCCTTTGGTGGTTCTGATCTTAAAAATATTTACCTTGGATGTTTGTTAGGTAAGCAAGTAGCTACTTTTAAATCAAAAATTCGCGGATTAGAGCCTTCACATTGGAAAACAAAAACAATTTTAAATAAAGAATATTCAAATGTTTAATATATTTTTTTTAGTTTTATTAATAAATACATTGGCGTTTTCAAAATTTTTAAATGCTAGCTCATCATTGAAAATAATTGATGGCGATACAATAATACTTAACTCTGAAAAAATTAGATTTTACGGTATTGACACACCAGAAATAAAACAAACTTGTACTGACAATTATGGACATACATATTCATGTGGAATTAGAGCAAAATTAGAACTTGAAAAAATAATTGGCTCAAGAAAAGTATCATGTATCAAAAAAACAAAAGACAGATACAAAAGATCTATTTCAATATGTTATGTAGATGAAAATGATATTAATTCATTAATGGTAAAAAGGGGATGGGCACTAGCTTACAGAAAATATTCAAAAAAATATGTAAAGGACGAAGCACTAGCGAAATTAAATAGTGCTGGTATGTGGTCAGGAAAATTTATAGCACCCTGGAAATGGCGGAGAATGAAGAATAAAAAAGTTAGATAGATCTAATATTATTCTACGTATCCTTTTGGTAACTTTTTCTTCTTAGGTTTTAATAATGTTTTTAAATGAGCGATTTCTTCATCAGCTTTTTTGAATTCAGCTTGTTCTTCTTCTCTAACTTCGTTATTAATTCTTTTTTGTGCTCTTAATCTTCTCAACTCATACATTCTGTCTTCTTCTTCTTCGGTAAGACTATCTTCGTCTCGTTCCTCAAGAAGTTCAAGTTCTGTTTTTTTAGTAAGATTAGCATCAACATCTTCTTCTTTATTCTCAATTTTAGCTTCTTCTACTGACGGAGCAACTTCTTCAACATTTACAGTTGGTGCCTCTTCAGCTGATGCGACGGCCTCTTCAACATTTACAGTTGGAGCTTCTTCTACTGATGCAATGGCATCTTCAACATTTACAGTTGGTGCTTCTTCTACTGATGCAATGGCCTCTTCAACATTGACAGTTGGTGCCTCTTCAGCTGATGCTACGGCTTCTTCAACATTGACAGTTGGAGCCTCTTCACTATCAGATTTTGTTTGTTCCAAAGCATTATCAATTTTATTTGTTATCTCTTCAGTTAAGCCCAAGTTAGTTTCAGTCTTAGCTTCATTAGTCTTTTCTATTAAATCTAATGAAGATGATGGGTCCTTATTTTCATATAATTTTTCTGTTGTAGGTTCCGCTGAAGTTTCAACTTTATTTTCTTCAGGATTTTGAGAAAAAGTTTGAGATACTTCTTTTTGAGGAGGAGCAGGTTTAGGTTTAGCTTTCATGAAAGGAATAACATACTTTTCACGCGCAGCTTGAATATCAGATTTAAGAGAATTTATTCTTGTATCCCAATCTCGCATTAGCTTTTCCTAATATTAATATTATCCTAAAATAGTAATTAAATTTTTTTAAAATACAAATTATTAAAAGATCTATATTTATTTCAAAAAACGTACCAAATATCTGAATTTACAAATTTTATTTAATTTATATAATTTTTGAATGAAGGAGAAAATTAATGGATGACAATAACTCACCTCAAAAAGACTTAATAAAAAAAATAGTTGGTGATGCAAGAGGCGCTGTAGGGATTCGCCTTTGTGCTATAGGTGTTGATTTAGGAATTTTTGAGGACCTTGCTAAAAACGGACCAGCTACTAGCCAGGAATTATCTGACAGGATGAACCTTGATGAGAGATATCTTAGAGAATGGGGTCTAGGAATGTTTTCACTAGGATACCTTGATTTTGATAAAGTAAGCAGAAAGATATCCTTAAATAAAGAATTTATTCCAGTACTTGTTGAAGAGGGAGGAAAATTTTCACAAAAAGGTCTTATTGAAATATTAAATAGCTCATTATTACCCTACCACGAACTTTTAAATTCTTTTAAAAATGGGGGTGGTATTAATTATGATAAAATTGACAAAGGTTTTTGGAACGGTATCGATCAAACAGGATGTACTAGATATAGGCATTTTCTAGTAACAGATTGGGTTGATAAAATGCCAGATCTGAAATCAAGATTAGAAATAGGTTCTGTAACATTTGCTGACTTTGGTTGTGGTTCAGGAAGATCTACAGTAGAGATGGCAAAGAAGTTTCCAAAAAGTCAGTTTTTTGGTTTTGATTTATTTGAACCTAATATTGAAAGAGCTCAAAAAATTGCTTTAGATGCTGGGGTTAAGAATAATTTAAAATTTATGCAGTGGGATGTATCTAATCCATTAACTGAAAAATTTGATTTTGTTGCCTGTTTTGATCTTATTCACGATATGATTGATCCATTAGAGGGAATGAAAACAATCAGAAAAGCTGTTAAGGATGACGGTATATTTGTTCTCATGGACATTAAGTGCGAAGATGATCCTGCTGACAACGAAGGACCAATGGTGCCTTTCATGTACGCTATGAGTTTGCATTTTTGTATGACTACTTCACTTGCAAACAATGGCGCTGGTCTTGGAACTGTTGGCTTGCCAGAGGCAAAAGTTAAAGAATATAGTGAATTAGTTGGTTTCAAAACAGTAAAGAGAATTGAAACTGATCATCCTCTGAATTCTGTTTTTGAAATTAGACCCTAATCAGTTTTTAAGCCTTTCATTTGAAGGAAATAGATGTTTACTTGCTTCTGCATCTATTTCAACCTTAAAACTGTGATTGTTTGTATTTGTAATATTCAGTGCCCTTTTTGTAGCCTCTCTATTATTAATCTCTGTCATCAATCTATTTAAATTTGTTCTTTTTTCTAACTCACCCTCACCTATAACTTTAGGTAGCATACGTGCCCAGCCCCAAAGACACATATCAACTATGGTATAAGTATCACCCAACATATATTTATTATTGGATAAACGATCATCCAGAATATTATAATGTCTCTCAGCTTCAAAAAGATATCTATTGATTGCATAGTCTAATTTTTGCGGTGCCATGTGTTGAAAATGAACTGATTGACCTGAATAAGGACCAATGCCTGTAGCAACGAACATTAACCAAGATAAAAGATCAGCTCTATTTTTAGGAGTATTTTCAGTTATAAATTTTCCAGATTTTTCTGCTAGATATAATAATATT
>CACMTN010000018.1 GCA_902616615.1 uncultured SAR116 cluster alpha proteobacterium
GAAGTTTCGGATGATTTTTTCGGTGAAGCTTCCCGTATGCTAGAGGACAAAGAGCCAGTCTTCATTGAAGATAAGTATGATGAGCATGGAAAGTGGATGGATGGATGGGAAAGTAAAAGAAGAAGAGATGGTGGCAATGATTGGGCTATAATAGAATTAGGATCTCCAGGTATTATTACTGAGATAGATATTGATACAAGTTTTTTTACTGGAAATTTTCCTCCTTTTGCTTCAATTGAAGGTCTATATAGTGATCAAAAACCTAGCAAAGACTCAGACTGGATTGAAATACTCTCTAAAACATCTTTAAAAGGTAATTCCGGCAATAAATTTAAAATTGAAGCAAAAACAAAAGTTAATTACATAAAATTACAAATTTTTCCTGACGGAGGGGTTGCAAGATTAAGATTATTTGGTGAAGTAAAACTTAATTGGGATAATTACGATAATAAAAATGATCTAATTGAATTGTCATCTTTAAAATTAGGCGGTTCTATTGTTGCTTATAATAATGCTCATTATGGTGACGTATCTGCTCTTCTATCTCATGGAAGAGGAAAAACAATGGGTGATGGATGGGAAACAAGAAGGAGAAGAGAACCTGGTAATGACTGGATTATTATTAAATTAGCAACCAAGGGTTTGATAAAAAAAATTGAAATAGATACTGCTCATTTTAAAGGAAATTATCCAGATCAAGCATCAGTACAAGTCTCAAACTTTGATAAAAACAAAGGTCCAGAAGAAATGATTAATGACTCACATAACTGGAAATACATTTTGGATAAATCTAAACTTCAAGCAGACAATATACATAATTACGTAGTCAATAATACTTCAATTAAAGGTGTAACTCATGTCAGATTAAATATTTATCCTGACGGAGGAGTATCAAGATTAAGAATTTTTGGTTTAAAATTATAAAATGAATAATATTCCAATCGAAAAATTAGATACTAATGTTTTTTCTAGATTTGGGAATGTTTTAGAAAAGAAAAATGCATCAGAATTGCGTCCTATCAATCAAGGAACAACCACAAGATATCATAATATTTCAAAGTTAGATTTAGAAAGTAAAGATGGAAATTCAGGTATTTCTATCTTTTCTGGTTTGCCAAGAGACCTTCCTATAGAAATAAAGATTATGGAAAAACATCCTGTTGCCTCACAAAGTTTTCTTCCAATTCAAGACTATGATTGGTTAATAGTTGTTAGTGAGGAAAAAAATGAATTACCAAATTTAGATACTTTAAGATGTTTCCATGTTAATGGGGATACTGGTGTTACATACAATAAAAATGTTTGGCACCACCCTCTTTTAGTTAAAAAGAAACAAGATTTTTGGGTGATTGATAGAATAAATGATCAAGAAGATACTTCTATTAATTTAAAAGAATATCATTTCACAGATAATGAAACTAGGTTCATAACTCTATAAATCGAGCAATCTTTTTGATGCAACCTTATGTTTTTCTAAAGATAAATTAAGATCAAAATTGTTTAAATGACCATTTTGAGAGATTATCTTTCCATTGCAAATAGTGTAAGCAGTTTCAGCAGGGGTACATAATACCAAAGCAGCCAAAGGATCGCTCCAAGCTCCAGACATAGCAATTTTATTTAAATCATATATTGCAAAATCTGCTGCCTTACCAATAGAAATCTGACCGATATCATTTCTATTTAATACTTCTGCACCACCCCTTGTTGCAGTAAATAATGCTTCTCTTGGTGAAAATTTATTAGCACCTAAGTTTACTCTCTGTAACAACATTGCTTGGCGAGCTTCATTTAAAAGATATCCACTATCATTTGAACTTGAACCGTCTACACCTAACCCTACTTTCACACCTTTATCTATCCACGTTCTCAATGGAGCTATCCCACTTGCTAACCTCATATTTGAACAAGGACAATGAGCAATACCAGTACCTGTTCTAGAAAATAATTCAATTTCATCTTCATTTAATTTTACACAATGAGCATGCCAAACATCGTCTCCAACCCACCCTAAGTCTTCAATATACTCACCCGGGGTCATACCAAAATTTTGTTTGGTATAAACAATATCTTCGTAATTTTCTGCTAAATGAGTATGCATACTAACTGAGTAATTTCTAGCTAGCTTAGCAGTTTCCTTCATCAAATCTTGACTAACGCTAAATGGAGAACATGGTGCTAAGGCAATTTTTAACATTGAAAATTTAGAAGAATCGTGAAAATTTTCAATAACCCTTTGGCAATCTTTTATAATTGAGTTTTCGTTTTCAGTAAGTGTGTCTGGCGGAAGTCCTCCCTTACTAACACCTATGCTCATTGAGCCTCTAGTGGCGTGAAATCTACAACCAACCTGACTTGCTGCTTCAATCTGATTTTCAAGCTTTGATCCATTTGGAAAGAGGTATAGATGATCACTAGAAGAAGTACACCCACTAATAACCATTTCAGATAATCCAATTAAAGTTGAAATATAAATATCAGAGGGTAATATTTTACTCCAGACAGGATATAAATTTGTAAGCCATCCAAATAATGACTCATTTTGGGAGCCAGGATAACAGCGTGTCAAATTTTGAAATAAATGATGATGAGTATTTACCAAACCAGGTATAACAACCATTTCATGTGCATCAATTATTAATCCAGGGTTATAATTAAAATTTTCAAAATCTCCGATATCAATAATTTTGCCATTTTCACAATAAATAGATTTGTTAGATATTTCTTTTCTATCATCATCCATTGTCGCAATTATTTGAGCATTTTTAATTAATAAATTTGCTATCTTCATACTAAAACTCGAAAATTTTTGTGTTGTAATGTAACAATATTTATCAAACTTTTAAATGTATAATTATAGTAAAGATGAAGAGTAAAATTTTCACGAATTCCAAAAGAAGCAGTAGTTAGAAAAGATGTTGTTGATAACTAAACTTTTAAGACTCTCAAAATTTCAGATGGAGTAGCTGGAGAATTAAGAAGCTCAGGTTTTGAATTTGTTGAAGAAGCCCTGATTGCTTCTTTCAGCGCCAGAAAATGAGAAATTGCAAGTAGTAGAGGCGGCTCACCAACAGCTTTTGATCTAAAGATGGTTTTTTCTTCATTATCTGCTTTTTCTAGTAATTTAACATTAAAGGTTTGAGGAATATCTCTACTCCCAGGTAATTTATATGTGGACGGCCCAGTTGTAAGTAATTTTCCTTCTTTGGAAAAACATAATTCTTCACATGTCAACCACCCCAAACCTTGAATAAAACCTCCTTCAATTTGACCGATATCAATATTTTCATTAAGGGAATTTCCACAATCTTGAACAATATCAGCTCTTAGTATTCTACTCTCTCCGGTATTTATATCTAATATGGCCTCAGAAATTGCAGCTCCCCACGTAAAATAAAAATAAGGATGACCTCTCAACTTACCTTGATCCCATGAAATTTTGGGAGTTTTATAGTAACCTGTAGAAGATAAAGAAATTCGATTTTCCCAACAGGAAAAGGCTAACTCAGAAAAAGACAAACTTCTGTTACCACAAATAATTCTACCTTCACCAAGAACAATATCTTTTTTATTTTTTTTAAATAATTTTGCAGCATGCTCGATCATTCTATTTTTTATAACATTTGATGCGTTCCATGCAGCCATTCCATTTAAATCTGAACCAGAAGAAGCTGCTGTAGCTGAAGTGTTTGGTACTTCTGCAGTATTTGTTGAAGTAATGTGAATTTGTTCAAGAGGAACCTTAAAACATTCAGCAACTACTTGGGCAACTTTAATGAATAACCCTTGGCCCATCTCAGTCCCACCGTGATTTAGTCTAATTGATCCATCAGAGTATACATGGACTAACGCTCCTCCTTGATTTAAAGATGGTTTATTAAATGAAATGCCAAACTTTGCTGGCATGAGGGCAATACCTTTTCTAAAAGGCAAATTATTAGCTTTTTGATTTAAGTTAAACTTATTAATATTTCTAACTCTGTTTTTATAATCACTTAACTTATAGACCTCGTTTAAAATCCTATCAATTCTCAAGTTTTTTACAATTTGACCGTATGGTGTTTTAAGACCATTTAATTTTGAGTAATAGTTGATTTTACGAATTTCATCTATTGGCTTTTGTAAATATTGACTAACTGAATAAAGTATATTTTCAATAGTCAACATTCCTTGTGGACCGCCAAAACCTCTAAAGGCTGTATTTGAAACAGTATTGGTTTTACACACATACCCAATAGCTTTTAGTGATTTTATAAAGTAACAATTATCAAGATGAGTTAAAGCTCTTGTCATTACAGGCCCTGAAAGGTCTAAAACATTACCACCATTACTTAGAAGTTTTATATCCAAAGCCAGAACCTTGCCAGTAACTGTAAATCCTACGGTGTAATATATTTTAAAGTCATGTCTTTTTCCTGAAGCTGTCATATCATTATGTCTGTTAAGACGTATCTTTACAGGTTTTTGTGTTAAATAGGCTCCCAAAGCAGACATTGCTGCAAAAATAGTTGCTTGGCTCTCTTTTCCGCCGAATCCACCTCCTAACCTTCTAACTTTACTATCAATTTTAGCTGATGGAATATTTAACACCTTTCCAACACCGTGTTGAACCTCAGTAGGATGCTGAGTACTTGACCAAACAACGTATTCGTCATTTTCTCCAGGAAAAGTTATGGCAACATGAGTTTCTAAGTAAAAGTGATCTTGTCCACCAATTTCAAAATCACCTGATAAAGTATAATTTGATTTAGACATATCTTTTTTTATGTTGCCTTTTTCTAAAATCATTGGATCTTCTAAAAAAGATTTTTGTTCATAAGCGTCATCTAAATTAAGAATAGGTTTAGTTGTAAACTTCAGTTCAATTTCAACTAAGCTGCTCGCATAAATGGCTTCTTGATGTGTTTTTGCCAAAACAATCGCTACTGGTTGACCTAAATATGAAAAAAAATCGTCTGCTAGAATAGGCTCACCATTTTTGATAGGACCAATCTCATTTTCGCCAGGGATGTCTTTTGCTGTTATTATTTTTGTAAAAAATGGAAGATCTTTTAGTTTGTCAGAATTAATTTTTTTTATTTTTCCACATGCAACTTTTGATAGAACGGGAGCTCCATGCAATAAATTTTCTTGCTCGGGCATATCGTCTATATAAATAGCCTGCCCAGTGGAGTGCCTTAAAGAAGAATCGTGAATTGGAATTTTATTTAAATTATTCATTCTTAAACTTCCATTATTGATAAACTTTCTTTATCTTGCCTCAAACAAATTTGTAATCTTCTAAACAAACCCTTCATTGCCTCTATTCTATAATGACTTGATCCCCTTAAATCAGAAATTGGTTGGATAAATTTATCTAAATTTTCAGTTGCAAAATCTATTGCATCATCTAATTTTTTTTCAAGCATTGATTTACATAATTTGTCAAGACTCTTTGGTGTTGCTGCCACGCCTCCTGCAGCCATTTGTATTTCTTTTATTATATTCTTTTGAGTTTGTATATTTATGGCAAGAGAAATAGTTGATATATCCTGATCATATCGTTTAGAGAGCTTCCAGGAAAAAATTTTATTTTTTTTGTTTGGATAAGGTATTTCAATAGATAAAATAATCTCATCCTTTTTCAAAATATTTTTTCGGTAACCCTTAAAAAAGTTTTTTATGTTTGTTTTTTTAATACCATTCTTTCCAAACACATTTATATCAGAATTTAAAACCATTAATAATGGGGCTAAATCTCCAATTGGACTTGACGTGCATAAATTTCCTCCAATTGTTCCTTGATTTCTAATTTGTGGTGATCCAAACCTTTGAAGAATCTCTATTAATTCAGGCATTTTTGATCGAACTGAATCAAGAAAATTTTCAATTGTGACCGCTCCTCCAAGAACCATTTTTTCCTTAAATTTTTTGATGAAATTCAAATCTTTAATAGAACTTAAACATATAATATTATTTTCTTTATTGTTGATGATAGGTCTTTGAAGATTTAAATCTGTACCACCTGCAATAAATTGAAAACTCTTTACTTTTAAATAATCTTTGAGCTCTTTTAAATTATTTGGCTTTAAATAAGTAATGTTTCCGAAACGAACTTTTTTTTCTTTATTAATAATTTCAACTTTATTTAATTTTGTTTTTCTGTCTGATACAGATTTAATTGCCTTTATTATTGGAGAGTAACCAGTGCATCTACATAAATTTCCTGAAATTGCATCATTTATTGTATCATTATTAACTACTTTATCAGAATTTATTAAGCTAACACCTGATATAATAAATCCTGGCGTACAATATCCACATTGAGAAGCATACTCATTCGAAAAGGCCATTTGCAATGGATGAGGATTTTTATCACATCCTAAACCTTCTATGGTTGTAATGTTACTACCTATTACTTGGCCTAATCTAACTAAGCACGAGTTTATGGGTTTTGAGTCCTCTTTATTTTTTTTATTTATTATAACCGAACATGCTCCACAATCTCCTTCAGCACAACCTTCTTTTGTTCCAGTTATTTTATGATAATTTCTCAACCAATCTAATAGAGTAATATCGTGATAGACATTTGTAACCTCTACTTTTTTATTATTTATATAGATAATATTTTTTGAATCAGTCAAAGACCATTACCTCAGATTAATTAATTATTTTAAGATTATAACTTCTAATTTTTAAAAAAATCAATAAAGATAAATAAGATTAAACCAATGAATTTTCTTTTGTTTTATCCCAATTTATAAAGATTTCATCATCAATATCAAATTTATTCTTTAAAAAAATCTCATCACCTAGAGATACACTTAAACGTCCAAAATCTTTAGATATTCCTGTGACTTTGACAATTTGACCTTGAAATTCAATTTCATTCACTGTCATTGGATAGCAATTTTTTGATTTTTTATTATTAATTATTTGTATGTGATCCATTCTAATCGAATAAAATTTTTTATTTTTTGATATCACATTGTGTCCACCAACAAAATTTGCAATGAACTCGTTTTTAGGCTTATTAAAAACTTCATAGGGGTTGCCAACTTGTTCAATTTTGCCATTGTTCATTACAACAATCATATCAGCTAAAGCCATTGCTTCATCTTGAGAATGAGTTACATGAATGAATGATATACCCAGCTTTTTTTGTAATGTTTTTAATTCACTTCTCATTTTTATTCTCAAAAAAGGGTCTAAAGCTGATAAAGGTTCATCTAAAAGCAATATAGAAGGATTAGTAATCAAGGCTCTTGCTAGAGCTACTCGTTGTTGTTGTCCCCCCGAAAGCTGGTTAGGATATCTGTCAGAATAATTTTCCATTTGAACTAATTTGAGAATTTCTAGAGATTTGTCATATCGTTCATTTTTTTTTATGCCACGCATTTTTAGAGCAAAGGCAACATTGTCCAAACATGATAAATGTGGAAAAAGAGCATAATTTTGAAACATCATTGCAGTTCCACGTTTAGCTGGGGGCAAATCATTTATGATATTAGAACCTAAAAGAATGTCACCGCCTGAAATTTCTTCGTGTCCGGCTATCATCCTTAGAGTTGAAGTTTTACCACAACCCGAAGGGCCGAGAAAACAACAATATGTTCCTGCTGGTATTTTTAGATTTATGCTATCAACAGCTATGGTTTCACCATATTTTTTAGTGAGAATCGCAAATTCTAAATTTTCTGGATTGTTCAATTTTTCTGCCCAAATTTTGCTTTTTATTTTAATCCATAAATTAAAATTGACTAGACTTTAATCAATTTTTTAAAAAAACGGTCGGATGCATAAAAAATATGCAACATATATTTCAATTTAATTTAAATTTATTACAAGTTCAATCAATTTACAACTTTAACATTAATAAATTGGAGGTTAATATGAAGAAAAGTTTAACTAGACGTAATATGCTAAAAACCTCAACTGCCGCAATTGGAGCAGTTGCTGGTGCAGGGCTGCTTAAAGGTTTTCCAGCAATACATGCTGCTGACGCCCCAGTAATTAGGTATCTAGGAACAGCTGTGAATATGGGTGATGCAGTTCAAAAAAGATTATTTGATGATACTGGAATAAAAGTTAAATTTATTGTTAAAACAACTGATGAAGTTGTAAAGACAATTTTTACACAACCAAATAGTTTCGATATTGTCGATTCTGAATATTTTAGTATGCCTAAGTTGGTACCTTCTGGAAATTTATTAGGTATGGATACCAAAAGAATTAAAGAATGGGACAACGTAACTTCTGCTTTTACCAAAGGTGAAGTTGCAGGAAAGAAAATTGGAGATCAAGGAACAGCACCAAAAAAGGTTATGTACCTAAAAGGTGCAAAATCTAAAGAATTTGCCTCAGAGCCTACTCAATTTGTAACATTAATTCCTACTGTTTATAACGCTGATACTTTAGGTATAAGACCTGATTTGATTAAAAGGCCAATTAGTAGTTGGGCTGAATTGTTAAATCCAGAATTTAAAGGAAAAGCATCAATCTTGAACATACCATCAATAGGTATAATGGATGCTGCTATGGTTGTAGAAGCTATGGGTGAGTATAAATATCCTGACAAAGGTAACATGACTAAAGAAGAAATTGATTTAACAATGAAAATTTTCACAGAAGCAAAGAAAGCAGGTCAATTTAGAGCTTTCTGGAGTGATTTTAACGAAAGTGTGAATCTAATGGCTTCAGGTGAAGTGGTAATACAATCAATGTGGTCACCAGCAATTACTGCAGTTAGAACAAAAGGTATTCCATGTGTCTATCAACCCCTTAAAGAAGGTTACAGAGCCTGGGCAGCAGGTTTTGGATTACCTTCTACTACAAAAGGAAGACAAGCTGATATCTGCTACGAATTTATAAATTGGTATTTATCTGGTTGGGTAGGTGCTTATTTAAACCGTCAAGGTTACTATTCAGCTGTCATTCCAACTGCAAAGAAGTATATGGAAGCTTATGAGTGGGATTATTGGATGATGGGTAAACCTGCAACAGCTGACATCATGAGTCCAGAAGGTAAAAAATTAGCTTCTAAAGGTGAAGTAAGAGATGGTGGATCTTACGAAGCAAGAATGGGCGGTGTCGCATGTTGGAATGCTACCATGGACGAAAATAAATACATGGTTAGAAAATGGAATGAGATGATCGCATCCTAAAAAAATATTTAAAAATAGGGTAACTAATGTTACCCTATTTTTTTATAATTATATAAATATAAACACGATGAAATTCTTAAAGCTAAAACCATCCGTTGGTTTATTATCAATACCTTATAGTTTAATATTTATATTTTTTTTCTTTATCCCACTTATATTAACTTTTATTATAAGTTTTTGGGATTATAACGAATACTCAATAATACCTGATTTTATTTTTGAAAATTACTCATATATTTTTAAAGATTGTTTAAACTTCGAAAAAGATATGTGTGTTACTTTCAAAACATATTTATCAACCTTTATATTTTGTTTTATTACTTGGTTTTTCACATTAATTATTGGTTTTTTTGTAGCTTATTTTCTTGCTTTTTACGTAAATTCAATTACTTGGCAAATTGTATTATTTTTGCTTTGTACAATTCCATTTTGGACCTCAAATGTCATTAGAATGATTTCATGGATACCTCTTTTAGGCAGGAACGGTCTTGTAAATGATTTCTTACTTTCAACTGGTTTGGTTGATGCACCACAAGAATGGCTTTTATATTCTGGCTTTTCAATTGTTTTAGCATTTGTACATTTATATACGCTATTTATGATAGTCCCAATTTTTAATTCTATGATGAGAATTGATAAATCAATTATTGAAGCAGCATATGACAATGGCGCAAATGGGTTACAAATATTATGGAATGTCATTATACCATTATGTAAACCTGGAATTGTAATTGGATCTATTTTTGTCATTACAGTAGTTATGGGTGATTTCATTACTATAGGTATAATGGGCGGACAACAAATTCCGTCTATCGGTAAAATAATTTACGTAGAAATGAGTTATCTTCAATTACCTGCTGCTGCTGCAAATGCAGTAATTTTACTAGCATTAACACTTTTGATTATATGGATAATGACTAAAATGATTGACATTAGAAAAGAGCTTTAAAATGTTGAATAAAAAAAATAAAACTTATTATGTTTGTGTTTTCTTTTTTTGTTTATTTGTCTTATTTCTATATGGCCCAACATTTACAATTGTTCTTTTAAGTTTTCAGGGTCCTGATGGAGGTTTAACTTTCCCTCTTAATGGAGTATCAACCTATTGGTTCGAAGAATTATGGCGTGGCGGTTCTGTTGTAGATATTGGTTCAGCATTTAAAAGATCAATAATTTTAGGCGTAATAGTCATGGTCTTAACAGTTCTTTTATCTGTTAGTGCAGGCTTGGCATTTAGAAAAAAATTTTGGGGATCTGACACGCTTTTCTTTGCAACAGTAGCGAGCTTAATTGTACCATCGATAGTATTGTCACTTGGTGTTGCTCTTCAATTTAGATTACTTGATGATTTTACTAAATGGCTTGGTTCAACTTTTGATATAAATTATATTAATGAATTTTTTCAAACTACCTTAGGGATGTTTACAAGCGGATTGGGCGCACAACTGACGTGGACACTTCCTTTTGGATTGCTCATCATGTTTGCAGTTTTTAATAGATTTGACAAATCCTATGAGGAAGCAGCTAGAGATCTTGGTGCAAGCCCTTGGAAAACTTTTAAAGAAGTTGTTTTTCCACTAATTGCTCCAAGCATAATTGGAATTGCATTATTTGGATTTACATTATCATATGATGAGTTAGCAAGATCATCTCAAGTTATGGGAGCCGGAAACACGCTGCCTCTTGAGTTAAAAGGACTTACTACAACAGTTACAACTCCTGTAATATACGCTTTAGGTACTGTCACCACCTTCGTATCATTTAGTGTAATTGGTATTTCCATAGCGTGTTATATTTGGCTTAAAAGAAAAAAAGGATAATTATTTTGAAAAGAAAAATTTGTATAATTAATCCTAATACCACTAAAGCAATGACGCATAAAATAGATTTAACTGCAAAGAAATTTGCAAATGTAGATTCTGAGATTATTTCTGTTGAACCAAATGTAGGTCCTGAGAGCATTGAAGGTTTTTATGACGAAGCTTTTTGTATTCCTGGTCTGATTGAAGAGATAAAAAAGAACAATGACGCCGACGCGTATATTATTGCATGTTTTGATGACACAGGTTTGGAGGTAGTTAGGTCTATCACAGAAAAACCTGTATTAGGCATAGGTGAAGCGGCTTATCATATTGCTTCTATGGTAGCTGGTAATTTTACTGTAATAACAACTTTATCCCGATCTATTAGACCGTTAACTCATAACTTGAAAAAATATGGTCTTTTTGAAAATTGTGTCAAAGTTACTGCCATTGACGTTCCAGTTTTAGATTTAGAAAATATTTCTGAAAAAAACTTAAATAAATTAAGTAGAGGTATCAAAGATACCATAGAAAACGATAATGCTGAAGCTATCATTTTAGGATGTGCTGGCATGGCTGATTTGGCCAAAAACTTAGAAATAAAACATAAATTACCAGTTATCGAAGGGGTTTCATCTGCAGTTGTATTAGCCGAAAGTTTAGTAAAATTAAAAATTAAAACAAGTAAGGTTGGATCTTATGCATTACCCAGAAATAAAAGATATATGGGTTATTTGAATAAATTCAAACCTTAGGGAAAGATATAATGAAAATAAAAATCCTAAATCACCCATTAATTAATGTTTACATGACTATATTAAGGTCAAAAGATACACAAAGTAATAAGTTTAGATTTTTGGCACGAAAAATATCTTCTCTCATGGCTTTTGAAATTTTTGAGGATTTAAGAGTTTTACCCAAAACTATCGAAACGCCACTAGAAAAATATAATGGTGTAACATTGAGTGACCCAAAACCATGTGTCATATCTATTTTAAGGGCTGGATTAATAATGAGCGAAGGTATTACAGATATATTTGACTTAGTATCAATTGGTCATATAGGTATGTATAGGGACGAAAAAACACTTGAACCAATAAATTATGTAAGAAAACTTCCGTCTGATTTAAATAATAGACAGTGTTATCTATGTGATCCAATGCTTGCAACTGGTGGGAGCGCAGTATCTGCTATAAAAACACTAAAAAATCACTTTGCTTCAGATATTAAATTAATTTGTCTTCTAGCATCTGATCCAGGCATTAAAAAGGTTCAGGATAACTTTCCTGACGTTGAAATTATTTGCGCTCAAAAAGATGATAAACTCAATGAAAATGGTTTTATCTTACCAGGTCTTGGCGATGCTGGAGATAGAATTTTTGAAACTTAAATTTTATTAATTGCTGAATTAAATCTATCTAAATTTGGGACGTTTAAATCCTTAGCTGTTTGTTTTATATTTTGCCAAACAATAGGTGCTACCGGCAACCCATTTGCTAATCGATCTTTGTAAGTGCTTATTTCTTTATCACCTGGTATTAAAACTTTTTCATTTTTATTTGCCGGTGGAGATGATCTTACAAAGTCAGCATAGGATCTAACTTCATTTAAAAAATATTCAAAATTTACCATATTATCAACTTTTACATAAAGTGATAACATTCCATTAGCAAATTTTCTCTTTTCTTTATCGTCAATACCCGCTGATACTCCAGAGCCCGTAAGAGCTCCTCCTAAAATTTCCATCATAAAATTAATACCAGAACCTTTATGTAAACCAAATGCAGTTATCGCACCAGTGCCATTTTCGGAATTAGGAACTTCATTTTCATTTATTTTACCGTACATAACTTCAGGATTAATAGTTAAATTTCCATTACTATCAATTAAAGCACCTACAGGCAAAGGTTTACCACCTTTTTGTGCAACCATAACTTTACCCTCTGCAACAGTTGATGTTGCCATATCCAATATAATGTGATCTGTATCTTTTGATGGCACACCAATCGATAATGGGGAGGTGCTGCCTCTTCTATCACTTCCGCCAAAAGGTGCAACGAGTAAACTACCTCTAACATTTACAAAATGAAGAGATACCAAACCCGCATCTGCAGCTCTCTCAGACCAGTCACCTATTCTACCTAAATGACCAGAATTTTTTAATCCTACTACTGAAACCCCATGTAATTTAGCTCTATTAATCCCTTCATCAACAGCAAATTCTCCAGCAACTTGACCAAAACCTTGTTTGGCATCAATTAGAGCTAAGGCACCTGAATCA
Source organism: uncultured SAR116 cluster alpha proteobacterium (assembly GCA_902616615.1). Classification (GTDB taxonomy): domain Bacteria; phylum Pseudomonadota; class Alphaproteobacteria; order Puniceispirillales; family Marisalimonadaceae; genus Marisalimonas. The sequence continues at coordinate 13,227 of CACMTN010000018.1, forward strand.
ACAATTAACTCTGGCTTTATATTAGGAAAAACCCATCCCCATTCCATCCATAAAATGTATCTTGGCACTCGTACAATTCCGTGACTATCGTGACCTTTTAGATTAGAACCACATAACCTTTCAGCAATTGTCTTGGCTTCATAATTATTACAAGATTTAGCTTTAAAAATATCAGTAATTAATTCAATAGCATAATTAACATCAACTCGAATTTCACTAGTTTTACCTCTTTCAGACAATTAATACCCCATTTAATATTTTTTCATTTTGTTTGTATATCACTAACAAATGAATTGTTCTATGAAATTTTCTATAGGATTAATGTTTATGATAATTTTTACTTATAACTATTTTAGAAAAATCATCATCATAATAAAAGATCTTACTTCATGGTTCAGCTTTGTAATATTACTTTAATATTTGACTGAGTATTAAAATTGAAATTTATTTATATTAAAAATTAAAGTAGTGTTATTTTTTAAGTTTTTTGTATGGAGATAAAATTGATTAGAGGTTTAATTGCACCAATCTTAACCCCTTTCGACAACAATCTTAAACTAGATCAAAAAATGTATAATGATCTAGCTAAAGATCTCATGGAAAATGGTTGCTCAGGACTTGCCCCTTTTGGAACAACAGGAGAAGCTTTGTCAGTTGGTAATAAAGAAAGAATGTTAGCAATTGAAGGCTTAGTTAAGTCAGGGATTGATCCAAAAACATTAATACCAGGAACAGGTTTATGTAATTTGCCAGATACCATTGAAATAACCAAACATGCGATAGATTTGGGGTGCCTAGGTGCGATGACATTACCCCCATTTTATTTTAAAGGAATGAGTGATGACGGACTATATGAATATTTTGAAAAACTAATCGATGGAGTGAATGATAGTAGACTTAATATATATTTATATCATATACCACAGGTAAGTGGTGTTGGTTTATCCATAGAACTAGTCAAAAAATTGAAAGAAACTTATCCAGAAACTATCATAGGCATCAAAGATAGCTCAGGTGTTTGGGAAAATACAGAAGCCTTATTAAATATTAAAGACTTGGTTGTTTATCCTGGAGCAGAACTTCCTGTTATTGAAGCCATTAAATTAGGTGCACCAGGTTGCATTTCAGCAACTGCAAACTTGAATAGCAAAGATATCTCAAAGGTTATAGATCTCTGTCACTCAGGAAAATGGGAAAAGGCTGAAGAACTTCAGAAAAAGGTTAAATCAGTAAGATTATTGTTTCAAGACTATGCACCAATTCCCGCCCAAAAATCGTTATTAGCCTTACAAACTAAAAACTCTTCATGGAATAATTTAAGGCCCCCATTCAAACCTATATCTGAAGATAAAACAACTGAATTAGCAAACAAACTGAGAGATAGTTATGGCTTTGAATTTTAGGGATCAAAATGAAAATTAAGGATTTAAAGATACCTCTTAAGGGAAGTTGTCATTGTGGTATGATAAAATTTAAAATAAACACAAGTTTAAGAGATCTTCGAAGGTGTAATTGTTCAATTTGTTCTAAAAAAGGATTTGTAATGGGATCAGTACCCATGGAACTTCTTACGATTGTATCTGGCAAAAAATTTCTATCAACTTACAAATGGAATACCAATATAGCTGAACATTATTTCTGTAAAATCTGTGGAATAAATACACACCACAAAAGAAGATCCAATCCTGACGAATATGGATTTAATATAGCTTGCATTGAAGGTTTTGAGATGTCTTGGATTGAAAACGCTCCTTATGTAGATAATACAAAAATGAACTTGGTAGACACAAACAAGTCCAAAATTACAAAATAAAATTAAAGATTTTGTTTAATGATTTTATGGAGAATTCCAGCAAAAATTATTACCATAAATACTCTTACCATATGATGTGGGCTTATAAATGACATGTCAGCTCCAACAGACAGAGCTAAAATATTCATTTCTGATTGTCCACCAGGCGAGAATGCTAGTAAAATTGATAAAGGGTCATATCCAATATTTACTAATATAAAGTAAATAATCACTAGAGGAATAACTGCTATAAGAGTTGTTATAAGTCCGGCGAGCACAGGGCCTGACATTTCTTTTAAAGTAATATTTTTAAACAGACATCCAAGAGCTGAACCCAATAAAATTTGAACAGCAATAACAATTATATACATTGGCATTGCCTCTACGATTTCGAAGATATGAATAAGTGCTGAAAAAATCATTGGACCAATTATTGTTGGACCCGGGATTTTCAACTTAACCGCAAAATACCATCCTAAGTAAGATATAATAAAAACAAATGGAAGTTGTTGCCAATTATAAAACAAATCAGGATTTGGTAATATATTAACACTTAACTTGGGAACAAACATAATTAGTAAAGAGGCTAAAAAAACAACAACAACAATTCTAGTAGCATGTATTAATACCAAAGTTCTTGGGTTTGATCCAATCTCTTGACCAAGAATAACCATTTCATTTAAACCACCAGGAAAAGAGCCGTAAATTGAAGTTAATCTGTCCATTTTCATGATTTTTTTTAAATAAAAATAAGTTGTAGATCCCATTAAAATTACAAAAAATGGAACAAATAATAATGAAATCCCAATTTCATCAACTCTGTCAATTATTTCTGGTCCAAAATTAGCTCCAATTGTACAACCTAGTAGCGCCCTACAAACAGGTCTTGGTTTTTTCCCAATAATTACTCCTTTACCAATTGCCGCAAAAAATCCACAACCTATCAGCGGACCCAACATCCATGGTAAAGGAAGGCCTATAAAGTACGCTAAAAAGCCACTAGCTATTGCTAACAACAAACTCCAAGTATATCGCCATCTCTCAGGCCACCACCCGAAGAAAAAATTAACTAACCTTGGTTTGTCAGTGATCATTTATATTTTGTGGAATATAAATTTTTCCATCCATTATTTTTCTTGATGTTCTATAAATACCACATGAAATTATGAAGTCATTTTTTTTGTCTGTAGTTGTCAAGCAAGTTTCAACAAAACAATCTATCGAACCTAAAGGATGTTCTACTGTTATTTTATTTTCTTGTTTAACTTCAATTTGAGAGATTTTAGAGGCAATTGTATTAGAAATAAGACAAGCAGATGCAATACAATTAGTGCCTGTAGCAGCATGTGACTCATGACAGGTATTAGGAGTAAAATATCTAGATGTAATAGTCCCACCATTTAGTGGTTTTGATAAAAGAGCAAATTTTGGTATTACCTTTCCACTTACATCCCCCAATCCCATTTGAGCACCCGCAATAACTCTGATCTCTTCTATCTTTTTAAGTAGTTCCAAATTTTTATTTAGCTCGTTACTTGTTTCGTTTCCACTTATGCCAAAGTCAGAAGCTTTGGCCATTACTATAGGCATTGAAATATCAAGGCATGTAACTTCTATACCTTTAACTGTTATATTTGGTGTTCCAGCAGGCATAATTTTTCCCGTGGCTCCGCCAACTAAATTCTTAAATTTCAATAATATTGGAGCACCTTTTCCAGGAACTCCGTCAATTTTAAAATCACCCATATATTTTATTTTTTTATTGGGTGTTGGGACCACAGCTTCAATTATAGAACCTGTATTTACAGATCTGATAATTATTTTAGTTTCACCTTCTTCAGAATTAATAAGACCATTTTCAATTGAAAAAGGGCCAACTGCAGATAGCATATTACCGCAGGTGGGCCCATAATCTACTTTTGCTTTATCTATAATTACTTGAGCAAATAAGTAATCTATATCTACATTCTTTTGTGTGCTTTTTGAAATTATACAAACTTTGCTTGTTACAGATGTTGCTCCACCCATTCCATTTATTTGTCTAAGATCAGGTGAACCCATTGCTGCAAGTAGGTATTTATCTAACTCTGACTGATCTTTGGGTAAATAATGTTTATTAAATAGTAACCCTTTTGAGGTTCCACCTCTCATATAAACTGCTGGTATAGATATTTGATCAGACATGTATTTTAAATAATTTTGTTTAATATTTTTATCAAATTTTCTGAAATTTTACTAGTAGAAGCATTGCCACCAAGATCCCTAGTTAAGTTTTCCGTGTCTTTAAGTAGTTCTAACACTGAGTCGTTGATTAAATTGGAAGCTAAAATTAATTTGTCTATTTTTCTATTTTTTCCAAGCCAATCTAATAACATAGCCGAAGATAAAATCAATGATATTGGATTTGCAATATTTTTGTCTGCAATATCTGGAGCAGCTCCGTGTTGTGCTTGAGCCATTGCATGATTTTTACCAGCATTTAATGATCCAGCAAGACCTAAAGATCCAGATAATTCAGTTGCTAAGTCAGATAAAATATCACCAAACATATTTGTAGTTACAATAACATCAAACTGATCAGGTTTCCTTACAAGATGTGCAGCGCATGCGTCTACTAGCATCTCTTCATAATCAACATCATTATACTTTGATGATACAAGTCTACATGCATCAAGGAAAATACCGTCAGTAATTTTCATTACATTTGCTTTGTGAACTACATGGATTTTAGATTTTATTGATTTATTGACAGATCTAGATTTGGCTATTTCAAATGCTGATTTTGCAATTTTTAAAGAAGCTTCTTTTGTAATTTTTCGTAACGATAATCCAACACCAGGAATAGGACTAAATTCCCCACTACCGTCATACATGTTCCTATCAGCATAAAAACCTTCGGTATTTTCACGTACAATCACTAAGTCCATATTTTGAGATAATGATTTTACATTAACATAATTTTTAGCAGGTCTAATATTAGAGTATAAATCTAATTCAATGCGAAGTTTAGCTGATGGATTTATTCCACCATTAGAAACTGAGGGATAAGCATTATGATCAACAGGACCTAAAATTATACCATCAGCTTCTTTAGATTTTAATAATAAATCGTCTGTAAAAGTTACCCCAATTTTTTTTAATAAATTAAAACCTAATATCTCTCTCTTTATTTCTATGTCTAGCTTTAATTTAGTATTTAATAAGTTTATTATATCTAAAGTAGAACTTACTATTTCTGGTCCAATACCATCACCATCAAAAGCTATTATATTAAGTTTCATAAAATTCTCTTATTACTCACCTCTAAATGAAACTTGCTTTTTATTTACAAAAGCGTCTATTCCATTCATGCCATCTTTCGTCTTTGCAGAGTCTGAAATCATTCTAGCCTCATATTCCATTTGACCTTCTAGTGAGTCTAAAAAGCTGTTATTAACTAAATTCTTCAACTTACCAAATGCTAAAGTTGGACCTGAGGCTAATTTTTTAGCTAAATTATTTGCTTCATCCATCAAATCTTTAAAATCTACAACTTTATTTATCAATCCCCAATCAAGTGCCTCATTCGCACTTAAAACCCTATTCGTTAAAATAAGTTCTGTATATCTCCTTGTACCTATAATTCTAGGAAGAAAATACGTTGAAGATCCGTCTGGTGTTAATCCTATTTTTGAGTATGCTGAAACAAATGTTGCATTTGTTGAAGCAATTGCAATATCTGCAAATCCAACAAAAGAAAACCCTGCACCAGCAGCAACACCATTAACTGCAACAATTAATGGAGCATTCATTCTTGAAAGTCTCGAAATTGCTCCATGAAGAGTTGTTGTTACTTCTTTCAAATGACTGGAAGTTTTATTACCATATTTATAAAAAGAGTTAACGTCTCCACCCGCGCAAAAGGCATCTTCTCCTGATCCAGTCATTAAAACAGACCTTATTTTAGGATTATCGTCACATTCTAAAGAAACTTTAAACAAGTCATCCGCCATAGTCTTATTCAGAGAATTGTATTGTTTTGGTCTATTTAATTCAATGTAAGCTATTTCATTTTCAATTTTAAAATTTATTGTCTCTAAATCCATATTAACTATTCTCCATTATTTTTTTATTGTCTTCAAAATTTCATTTGTATGTTCACCTAATAAAGGTGGGTACCTATACAGTTGAGATGGTGTGTCAGATAATTTTACCGGAAATCCTGTCATCTTTATTTGTCTACCCTCTGGTCCATTAGAACTTATGACCATCTCATTATCTTGAATTAACTGGCTATTCAAAGCTTCTGGAAGTGAAACTATTTTTGCTGCAGGACAACCAGCTTTATTTAATTTTTTAATCCAAAAATCGGAAGTTTCAGAAATCATTCTTTGATTTACAATTTCGTTAAGACTATCTCTATTTTTCATCCTATTAGAATTATTTTTGTATAATTCATTTTCTAATAAACTTGTTAAATCAATGCATTCAAGAAATATACTACAAAACTTATCACTTGCTGGTGCTACTGCAATTTCTCCATCAGATGTTTTAAAAATTCCATAAGGGGCTAAAATAGGATGATTATTACCAGATTTTTTTGGTGCTTTTCCTGTAACAAAACTCTCAGATGATAAGTATGCCATCATTGAAATTAAACCAGAGGTGAGGCTTGACTCAACTTTTTGTCCTTTGCCAGTTTTATTACGTGATTGTAGAGCGCACACAATCCCAAACGCACAGTATAATCCTGCAACTAAATCTGATATAGGCATAGCAGCTCTCATTGGCCCACTTTCTTCTGTTCCATTTAATGACATAAAACCAGATAATGCTTGTGCTATAAAATCAAAAGCAGGCCTGTCACTCATTTCTCCTTTACTGCCAAATCCATTAACAGAAGCACTTATTAATTTTGGATTAATTGATTTTAAAGTATCATAATCAAAACCCATTTTGTCAAAAACACCAGCTTTAAAATTTTCTACAATTACATCTGCATCTGAAAGTAAAGACTTTAAAATATCCTTTTCTGACTCAACATACAGATCAAGAATTACAGACTTTTTATTTCTATTGAATTGAGCAAAATAAGAACTATAACCATCAACCATGTCACCTTGATTTCTTACATTGTCACCTTTGGGTGGTTCAATTTTAATTACCTCTGCACCCATGTCTGCAAGCAACATGGTACAAAAGGGTCCGGATAATACCCTTGTAAGATCAATAACTTTAATACCTGAAAGTGCTCCAATATATTTTTGTTCACTCATTTAAGCTCCAATAGCTGTGGGAACATCTTGCATAGAATATTTTAACAACCTTGGACCTGCCCTCATTACTTGACCAGGTAATCTATGACCAACTAAATTTTCAACTTTTTTTGCAATATTGATTAATTGATCTAAATTTATGCCTGTCTCAATGCCCATTTCATGAAGTAGATAAATTAAATCTTCTGAACAAATATTACCTGTTGCATTGGGTGCAAATGGGCATCCACCCATACCTCCAAAACAACTCTCATAATCTGTAATTCCTAGATTTAATCCAGTCATAACATTTGCAAAACCAATTCCTCTGGTATTATGAAAATGAAGAGTTATATCAAAATCAGGAACCATATCTCTAATTGCGTTAACAGCCTCAGTAACTACTGTTGGAGTTGCCATCCCAGTAGTATCTCCAAGAGTGACACCTTTGAAGCCCATCATTTTATATTCTTTTGAAATCTTGGCTAACCTTTTAGCAGAAACATTTCCTTCAAAAGGACAACCAAAAGCTGTAGCAATGTCACCTTGAATTGGTATATTATTTTTTCCTGCAATATCTGCAATCTCTTTAAATCCAAGTAGTGAATCTTTTACGCTTCTATTTACGTTTTTTTTATTATGACTTTCAGAGGCAGATAAAAAGACAACAATTTCATCTAATTTTGCATCAACAGCCCTTAATGCTCCTCTAGCATTTGGAACTAATGCAGCTAGAGTAGTCTCATGGTTTCTTTTTACATTTTCTAAAATTGTTGCTGCATCTGCTAGTTGGGGAATAGCTTTAGGAGAGACAAAGGATGAAACTTCAATTCTTGGAAACCCAGCATCAATTAAATTGTTTATCACATCTATTTTATCATTAGTATTTAAAATAGTTTTTTCAGATTGAAAACCATCGCGTGGCCCAACTTCTGTGACTTTAACTTTTTTTATATTCATGTTTATATCCCCCTTAGGCATCTTAGAGTTAATACTTCTACACTGTTTTTATTTCTAATTAAACCTTAATAAGAGTTTATCAATAAAAAATGAACTATCGCTTGACGTTTTTAGAAATAAATTGTGATACTGTTAAGTTCTTAACAACTTAATTTATTCGGGGGTTTAAATGAAACGTATTTCAAGTGTACTACTAGTTGCTTCTTCTTTATTAGTAACATCATCTGTTGCATATTCTGATCAGTTTCTCAGAATGGTGTCTGGACCTTCAGGTGGATCTTGGTATCCTCTTGGCGCAAAAGTAATGCAAGTTATGGAAACTAATATTAAGGGAGTTTCAACATCTAACACTTCTGGTGGTGGAATATCAAATGTAATGTCTGTTGATGGTGGCGATGCTGAGATTGGATGGACATATGCTCACACAGTTGCCAATGGCTATTCAGGAAAAGGTAAATTTAAAAAGGCACATAAAAATGTAAGATATTTTGCAACTTTATATCCTGCTGCTTTCCAAGTTGCTGTAAGAGCAGATTCAAAAATTAAAGGTTTTGAAGATATGAAGTCAGCCAATATCAGTCCTGGTAAACCAAAATGGACAGGTACTGCATTTTGTGAATCAATAATAAAAGACTATGGATATGATTTTAATACTATCAAGAAAAATGGTGGTGTAGTTCATATGGTTAGTTATAAGGAATCAGTTGCTCTGATGAAAGACGGACAAGCAGATGTTTTTATGGCTGCAACTTCTGTTCCACAGGCTAGTTTTATTGAACTTGAAAATAGTCCTGGTATTAGATTTATTGGTCTTCCTAAAGACAGAATAGATAGGATTGTTAAAAATAATCCAGGTTATATTTATGGTAAAATTCCTGCTAGTGCTTATAAATCACTCGACAAGGATATACCAACATTAGGTATTGTAACTTCTATGATTGTGCATAAAGATTTGTCTGATGATTTAGTATATAAAATGACAAAAGCTTTTTGGGACAATCATGCTGAGTTTGTAAAAGTGAAAAGCGTTTGGAAAAAAGTAATCCTAAAGGACGCTGTTAATGGTGCAGCAGTACCAATTCATCCTGGAGCTGCTAAGTACTATAAAGAACAGGGTGTTATGTAAACTCCAATCAGAAAGGCACTATTTTTGTGCCTTTCTGAATATTAATATTTTATTTAAATGGCGCAAATTAGCAAAAAATTAGTTTACAATGAAGTTAAAGAAATAAGTTTCTTTGACGAATTATTAGAATGGAACAAAGATAAATCAATTTATTATTGGATTATAGTTCTTTGCTCTTGGCTATCAGTTGGATTGGCATTTTACCATTTATTTGTTGCAGTTTATGGAACTCCAGAAGGCAGATCATTTAGATCTATCCATTTATCTGCAATGATGGTTTTAGCAGTATTCATTTACCCTCTTTTTCGAAATAATATTAAAGATCCTGTAATTATAAAAAATGACTCAAAGGGTAATTTTTTAAGATCTATTGGTTTTTGTTACGATCTAATAATTATACTTTCAATAATTTTTGTCCAGTTATGGACAACCTGGGATGTTGAAAACTTTATGATGAGATACGGAGACAAATATATTGGGGATATAATTGTTGGCTCCATACTTATATTTATTGTTTTAGATGCTACTAGAAGAGCCGTTGGTTGGGCTATGGTATTTGTTGCAGGTTTTTTTATGTTTCATGCTTTATATGCTCACAAGTTTTTTGGTTTTTTTTATGGTCCTCCAACACGATTAGCTAAGTACATAGATACACTATTTATGACATCTGATGGAATATATGGAATACCACTTTATGTAGCTTCAACGTACATTGTTTTATTTATAATATTTGGTGGAATTTTGATAAGGTCCGGTGTTGGAAGATTTTTTGTTGACTTAGCGGTTGCACTCACAGGCCATAGAACTGGAGGACCAGCAAAAGCAGCTGTAGTAGCGTCAGGAATGACTGGAACAGTCTACGGATCTGCTGTTGCAAATGTTGTAACGACTGGATCATTTACTATTCCATTGATGAAAAATTATGGATATAGAGCTAAATTTGCTGCTGCAGTTGAAGCATGTGCTTCTTCGGGAGGACAAATTACTCCTCCGATTATGGGTGCCGCAGCATTTATAATGGCCGAATTTTTAGAGGCCCCATATTCATATGTAATATTAGCAGCAATAATTCCAGCCTTTTTATATTTTACTACAATTTATTTTATGGTTCATGTTGAAGCAGAAAAACATGGTATTGAAAAAATTGATAAATCTGTTTTACCAAATGTAATTGAAGTTCTTAAAGGTGGAGGACATATGTTGCTTTCACTTGTTGTTTTAATAGGACTTTTGATTTATGGAAAAACTGCTATGACAGCTGGTTTTTGGAGTATTGTTTCTGTAATAATTCTTAGTTTTATCAAAAAAAATACAAGAATGTCAGTTGTTGATTTATTAGGAGCCTTTGAAAGTGGAATAAAATCTACAGTTCCAGTTACTATTGCCTGTGCTTGTGCTGGAATAATAATTGGATCAGTATTTGTATCTGGTCTTGGACTAAAATTTACACAATCAGTTATAGATTTGTCAGGTGGTGTTTTATTTATCTTATTATGTCTTACTGCTGTCTCAGCAATAATTCTTGGTATGGGCATGACTACAACAGCAGTTTACATTACTGTTGCAGCACTAATAGTTCCTTCTTTGATTGAGTCTGGAATAATGCCAATTGCAGCCCATATGTTTGCATTTTATTTTGGTGTTGTTTCAACCATTACTCCACCTGTTGCTCTTGCTTCATTTGCGGGTGCTGCAATCGCAAAGTCTCCTCCAATGGCAACTGCTGTTGAGTCAAGTAAAGTTGGTATAGCTAAGTATATAGTCCCCTTTGCTTTTGTTTATAATCCCTCATTATTGATGGAAGGGCCAATTATATGGAGTATATATAGTTTGATTTCGGTTCTTCTTGCTTATTGGAGTATGACACTAGGTCTAGAGGGTTGGTTTAATGGAAAATTAAACATATCTAAAAGAACTTTAGCACTTCTTAGCTCAGTTGCTTTATTAATTCCACCATTGCAAAATATTTATGGAATAGATGGTCTTTACTTTAATTTCTTTGGAATATTCATTCTTATAATAATATATTATTTGCAAGGAAAACTTAATTTCAATATGAAAGTCGCTTCATGAATAAAATATTTATTGGCAAACCAATTCATTGGTTAATAATCATAATTTCAACTGCTATAATATTTGCATGTGGGTTTAACAAAATGCATGTTAGCAATTTCAATTTATTTATTTCTATTATATTTATATCAGTTGCCATTTTAATTTTTCTAATATTAAAGACCTCAAAACAAAAGAATTGATTACTTACATTACTTTGTTATCCTCAATTTTAATTTATTAAATTTTATCTTTATCAGGTGTTTTAATGGCTAAAAAAGAATTAGAAATTCTTTTAAAAGCAACAAAAATTAGTAAATCATTTGGTGATTTTGTTGCAAATCAAAATATTGATATAACAATAGCAAAAGGCCAAATACATGCCCTCTTGGGTGAAAATGGTGCAGGTAAATCAACATTAGTAAAAATATTTTATGGTGTACTTCAACCAGACAGCGGATTAATAGAAATTAATAACCAAAAAGTTTCTATAACATCACCTAATGTGGCTCGAAAAAACGGAATAGGAATGGTTTTTCAACATTTTTCTCTTTTCCCTGCCCTTACCGTTGCAGAAAACATCCTAATCGCTCTAGATAATAAAATTAAGTTCAATAAAGTAGTCAACGAAATAACAAAATTATCAAAAGAATGGGAATTATTTGTTGATCCTTTGAAATTAGTTAGTGAGTTATCAGTTGGTGAAAAACAAAGAGTAGAGATTATTAGATGCTTAATGCAAAATCCAAGTTTATTGATAATGGATGAACCAACATCAGTTCTTACTCCACAAGAAATCAAAAATTTATTCAAAATTTTAAAAAGACTTGCATCTTCTGGATGTTCTATACTTTACATTAGCCATAAATTAGAAGAAATTATAGAGTTGGCGGATGAAGTAACTATTTTAAAATCAGGTAAATCTATTGCATCAATTAATGCTAAGAAAACAACAACTAATTTTTTAGCAGAAACAATGGTTGGTAAGAAAATTACTGAATTAAAAAAAACTATTAAGTCAAAATCAAAAAAAATTGCATTTGAGGTAAAAAATTTAGACAAATTGAAAGATCATGAGTTTGGGATTTCGTTAACAAATATAAATTTACAGGTAAATTATGGAGAAATTTTAGGTGTTGCCGGCATTGCTGGTAATGGACAAGTAGAGTTGATGGAAATCTTAAGCGGCGAAATTAATTGTGAAGATAATGATCAAATACTTTTGGATAAAACACCTATTGGTAAAACTAATATAAATGAAAGACGGAAACTTGGAATTGAAACAATTCCAGAAGAGAGGACCTTACATGCTACAGTTCCAAACTTAACTTTAAATGAAAATACATTCCTAACCTATTTTTTCAAATATAGTAATACCAAAAGTTGGATAACTAATCTGTTAAATAATCCTCAAAATAGCTCAGAAGAAAGTACAAAAATAATCAAAAATAATGATGTCAGGTGTCCAGAAACAAATCCTTTAGCTAGTCAATTATCTGGAGGAAATTTACAAAAATTTATTCTGGGAAGATCTTTAGCCAACAACCCTAAAGTTGCGATTTTTTCTCAACCAACATGGGGTGTTGATATTGGAGCAGCAACCGCCATTAGACAAAAATTATTAGATCTTTCTCAAAACGGAAAAGCAGTTATCTTAATAAGTCAGGATTTGGAAGAAATTTTTGAATTATCAGATAAGGTTTGTGTAATCAATGAGGGTGTTTTAAGTGAAATATTTGATGTCACAGACATAACAGCAACAGATGTTGGATTACTAATGGGTGGTAAAAATAAAAAAATGGAACCTATTAAATGATTACTTTTATACCTAGAGATAAAGTTTCAAAAAACTGGATAATCATAGCACCTATATTATCAATAGTTTTTACAATATTTTTTGGTTTACTAATTTTTACGTTCCTAGGTTACAACCCACTAGAAACTCTCTATCAAATCTTTGTGTCTCCTTTCTCAAGAATAGACCGTATTAGTGATATATTAGTTAAGGCTTGCCCACTAATTATAATTGGTACTGGTTTGATGTTATGTTTTAAGTCTAATGTTTGGAATATTGGAGCTGAAGGTCAATTTATTATGGGAGCTTTGTTAGCTGGTTTTATAGCATTGTCATTTCCAAATATTGAAACAAAATTCTTTTTACTAATTACTATCTTAGCTGGCTTTGTCGGGGGAGCATTATGGGCATTTATACCAGCAATTTTGAAAACTAAATTAAATGTAAATGAGATTTTAGTAAGTTTGATGCTGGTTTATGTTGCAATGTTATTTATAGATTTTATCGTAAGAGGGCCATTGCGCGATCCAATGAGCTTTGGGTTTCCACTATCTAAACCCTATCCTGAAGGGGCATTAATAAATAAAATACCTTTTCCAGGAATTGGTTTTCTTGGACAGCTTCATTATGGGATTTTGTTTGTTTTTTTATTAGTACCTATTTCTTGGATTTTTGTTAACAAAACTTTAGGTGGTTTTAAAATTAATGTATTAGGATCTGCACCTCAAGCTGCAAAATTTGCTGGTTTTAAACAAAATTCAATTACTATAACTGTTCTTTTATTATCTGGTGGCTTGGCTGGGGTAGCCGGAGTAATTGAAGTATCAGCAAATATAGGTCAATTACAACCAGAGGTGTCTTTTGGTTATGGTTTTACAGCAATAATTGTTGCTTTTCTTGGAAGATTAAGCCCTGTTGGAATTTTATTTGCTGGAATAATTATAGCAACAGTTAAGCTTGGTGCTGATAATGCTCAAATGACTATGGGTATACCAAAAGTCGTAACAGGTTTATTTGAAGGTATTTTGCTCTTTTTTTTGTTAACAGGTGAAACTCTTCAAAAATACAAAATCAAGTGGTCTGAAGGTAAAAAATAATGGAAGCATTAATTTTAACAATAATAGCAACTTCAATACCATTATTACTTGCAGCCACAGGTGAGTTAATCGCTGAAAAAAGCGGCGTTTTAAACCTTGGAGTTGAAGGGATGATGTTAAGTGGTGCTGTAGGTGCTCTAGGAGCTGTTTTATGGCTTGAAAACCCTTATTACGGAATAATTGCAGGAGCATTATCAGGTATACTAATGGCTTCAATATTTTCTCTATTTACAATTAATTTCATGACTAATCAAGTTGCTACTGGCTTAGGTTTAACTATATTTGCGACTGGTCTGACTGGTTTAGCAGGAGCACCTTTAGTTGGTAAGACTATACCTTCGTTACCCAAAATAGAAATTTTTTTATTATCAGATATTCCTCTAATCGGCAGCATTTTATTTAAGCAGGATTTTGTAGCATATTTATCTATTGGAATTATAATTTTCATATCATTCTTTTTAAAGTATTCAAAATCAGGAATTATTTTAAGGGCGGTTGGAGATGATCATCAAAGCGCACACTCAGTAGGATATCCAGTAAAAAAAATAAGATGGTATACCACATGTTTTGGCGGAATGTGTGCAGGAATTGGAGGTGCTTATATTCCTCTGGTGTTAACACCACATTGGTCAGAGGGCATGACAGCTGGTAGAGGATGGATTGCACTAGCTTTAGTCGTATTTGCTTCTTGGATACCCTGGCGCATTATTGTTGGAGCTTTAATATTTGGAGGAATAACTATTGCTCAACTAGTTGGACAGGCAAGGGGTTGGCCTATCCCTTCACAGTTACTTTCGATGATGCCTTATATAGCAACAATTATTGCATTAACAATGATTTCAGGAAGATTATCTAAAAATAATAGTGTTGTACCATCATCACTTGGTAAACCTTTTTTTGGCAGTCAATAATTGTGGAATTTATTTGCATTTATAAAATTTAATTAACAATTTAATTTTTTTTATTGTTATTTTGAAGATTCACTCTAAAATTTTACCATTAAATTAGGAGTTAGTTATGATAAAATTTTGTATGCGTATTTTTTCACTGATTGCTTTTAGTATATCAGTTTTATTTTTTGTAATTTCGAATGCTTTTGCTGGAAGCCCAACAAAGGTAGGTTTTGTGTATTTAACAACACCAGGAGATCATGGCTGGACATATGCCCATGAGCTTGGGAAACAAATGGTTGAAAAACGATTTGGTAAAGATGTTAAAGTTTCAGTAGTTGAAAATGTTCCCGAAGGACCTGACGCTACTCGTGTAATTAGAGAATTAGCAAAACAAGGGAATGAGATTATTTTTACAACCTCCTTTGGTTATATGGAACCAACTTTAAAAGTTGCTAAAGAATTTCCAAATGTAAAGTTTGAGCACATCACAGGATATAAAAGGTCTAAGAATGTTGCGACTGGAAATATCAGATTTTATGAAGGAAGATACATACAAGGCGTTGTAGCTGGTTTAATGACCAAAACTAATAAAATTGGATATATTGGAGCTTATCCAATAGCTGAAGTTATAATGGGAATTAATGCTTTTGCTCAAGGCTTAAAGTCTGTAAATAAAGACGCTTCAATATCTGTTATATGGGCAAACACATGGTATGATCCAGTTAAAGAAGCCGATGCTGCAAAGGTTCATATCGCTGAAGGTGCTGATGTGTTAGCACAACATACAGATTCTCCTGCTATGCTTCAAATAGCTGAGAAAAATGGAGCTATGGGCTTTGGTCAATCAACAGACATGTCAGCGTTTGCTCCTAAAGCTCAATTGTTTGCTTCAATAAATAACTGGGGTCCTTACTACATCAAGAAAATTGAGGAACTAAGAAATGGAAAATGGAACACTGGGGATGGTCCTAACCATTGGCCTGGAAATGTTTGGGGTGGTATAAAATCAGATATGTTGGTGATCTCCAAATTCCAAAATATGCCAGCAAATGTTGCTCAAAAAGCTCAAGAAGCGCTTGATGGTATTAAAACTGGAAAAATAAACATTTTTGCAGGTCCATTAATTGATAACACAGGTAAAGAAATCATCCCTGCAGGTAAAGCCCTTGATGATGGTGCTTTATGGGGAATGAATTATTATTTACAAGGTGTAAATGGTAAAGTTCCTGGATAATTATAATTAAGGTAGTCATATTATTATTTGGCTACCTTTTTTCTAAATACAGTGAATAAAAGTTTTGTAAAATACTTATTAATTCTTTTTTCAGTAATTATTATTTTCCCAAAATCTTGTTTTTCAGAAATAAATATTTCTAAAATTAACAATAACATT
>CACMTN010000019.1 GCA_902616615.1 uncultured SAR116 cluster alpha proteobacterium
TTAATTTATGAATAATTTACCGCACATTTTCTTTAAAAATTCAGAATTATATGAAAATAAACCACTATTTGGTTTTAAAATAAATAGTAATTGGGAACACCTTTCTTGGAAAGACACAAAAGATTTAATTCTTAATATAAGTTCTGCTTTACATGAAATAGGTGTTAAAAAAAATGACAAAATATCAATTATTGCTGATAATAGTTATAAATGGTGTGCTGTAGATTTGGCTACAATATCGTTGGGAGCAATAACTGTTCCTGGTTATACAACAAGTAATGAAGAAGAAATTTCTTATCTCTTATCTCATTCAGAAACCTCAATAGTTTTTGTTAATGGAAAACTTCTATCACTAATTTTAAATATACTACCAAGTTTGAATAAAATTAAACATGTAATTTGTATTGACGATACAAATACATCAAAATTCAAAAAATTTAATATAGGTTTTTATACATTTAATGAGCTTTTAAATCTTGGTTCAAAAAGTGATGAGAAATTTAAAATTATAGAACGTTTTGTTTCTAAAATTAATGAAAATGATGTTGTTTCAATTATTTATACATCTGGAACTAGTAATAAGCCTAAAGGTGTAATGTTAACTCATAAATCAATTATATCTAATATAGTTGGAGCAAATGAGTTGGTTTCTGAAATCAAAATTAAAGATCATAAATTTTTATCTATCATTCCACTATCACACGCGTATGAACATACTGCTGGCTTTTTCTTGCCCATATATATTGGAGCAGAAATTTATTTTAATGAAAATCGTGATCAAATAGTTAATGATTTATTAAGTGTTAAGCCCACATTAATGACTGCTGTGCCAAGACTTTATGAAGTTTTATATAAGAAAATAAATAATCAACTATTAACAAAAAGTAAATTTTCTCAAAAACTGTTTGAAAAAACAATTACATTAGGGACTAAAAAATATAAAAAAATAAAATTAAGTTTTTTAGAAGAACTCCAAAATATAGTTTTAGATAAATTAGTAAGAAAAAACTTTCAAAAAAAGTTTGGTGGTAATTTGCAAGCTTTTATTTCTGGAGGAGCTGCACTGAATGAACAAGTTGGTTTGTTTTTTCAATCCCTTGGAATTAATATTTTACAAGGATACGGTCAGACAGAATGTTCACCACTTATATCTTGTAATCCAATCAGTAAAATAAAAATAGACACTGTGGGCGTTGTTATAATGGGGCTTCAGGTTAAAATTTCTAATGAAAATGAAATTCTCGTAAAGGGAAGTTCTCTAATGAAAGGATATTGGAAGGATAAAAAAAATACAGATAAAGTTTTGGTAAATGGTTGGTTGCATACAGGAGACCTGGGGTCAATTGATAATGATGGATACTTAAAAATTTCTGGAAGAGTAAATGAAATGATTGTTAATTCAGGTGGTGAAAATATAGCTCCTATTCCAATTGAAAACCTTTTACTATCATATGATGAAATTGAGCAAGTAATGATTTATGGACATAACAGGCCCTTTTTAATTGCTATAATTATTCCGAATGAAACGTTATTAAGTGATAATGATAATTTTTTAAAAGAAAATCTTCAAACTATATTAAACAATGTAAATAAAAATTTATCTCAAACAAAAAAAATTAGAAAATTTATTTCTTCAAATGAAGTTTTTAGTACTGATAATGGTCAATTAACTCCAACACTAAAAATAAGAAGACATATAATTGCAAATCATTATAAAGATGAAATAAATAACTTATACAAGAAATCCTTTTTTTAATTCTACTTAGGTTTCAAAATAGTGAGATTTGATTTTTTTAATCCGCAGGTTAGAGATAATCCCTTTTCATCACTAATAATGTTGGTTTTAGGGGTAATAATTTTATCTTTGCAGGATAGTTTAATCAAACTAATGTCTAGTGAAACGAGTTTTTGGCAATTACAATTTATAAGATCAATTGGAAATATATTTTTACTGTTTTTAATAGCTAAATTTACTAACAGTATTCATCTACTGTTTCCACTTAACTGGAAGCCCGTATATTTCAGAGCTCTGATGATGACAACTTGCATGTTTTGCTTCTTTGCAGCATCTCCAAAATTAAGTTTTGCGCAAATGGCGGCTGGTCTTTATACATTTCCAATTTTTGTATCTTTATTAGCAATTATCTTTCTTAAAGAAAGAATTGGAATTTGGAGGGTTTGTGCTTTGATATTAGGGAGTTTAGGAGCTTTATTGATATTAGAGCCATGGTCTGAAAATTTTTTGCTATTACAAATATTACCTATAATGGCTGGTTTTTTCTTTGCTTGTAATATTATTCTTATTAGAAAATATTGTAGAGAAGAATCTGTAATGTCTCTTACATTGGCAGTAGGTGTAATGTTTTTCGTTTCTGCGTCTTTGGGAATATTATTTTTTGAGTATTTTTATATAGAAAACATTTACAGAGAAGAAAGTCCATTTGTTTTTATAGGATGGCCATTATTAACTTTTATTGTTTTTTCTTTTTGTTTGTCATGTTCAATCTTAAATATTACAGGTAATATGCTTTTAGCTAAAGCTTATCAGACAGCTGAAAGTAGTTGGTTAGCTCCAATGGATTACTCATATTTAGTTTTTGCCACCATTTGGGGAAAACTGTTTTTTGGAGATTGGCCTAGTTATTCAAATATATTTGGAATGTTTTTAATAGCTTTTTCAGGTATTTTGATTGCTTTTCGTGAACAGATAAAAACAAAAAATCAACCAGAAAAATAATCTTCAATATTTTGATCAAAAACCACATCAGAAAAATTTATCGCTCGAGTTAAAAAAAGACCATCTAAAGAAGTAACTCTACTTAATGCTACATATGTTTGACCGGGAGCAAACGAGCCTTTGTCTAAATCTATTATAGCTTTTTCAAATGTTTGTCCTTGGCTTTTATGTATTGTAACAGCCCAAGCTAGCTTAATAGGGTATTGAGTAAAAGTTGCTACAACTTCATGCGTAACTTGACCATCTTTAATAAGATAATCAAATTTTTCCCAAGTATCTTGTGTAATTTTATATATTTTATTTTTAATTTTTAAATGAATAGAATTTTCTGTTAATTGAGTAACTATACCAATTGATCCATTAACCCATCTTTTAGGAGACTTTAAATCATTTTTAATGAGCATTACTTGAGCTCCAACTTTTAACTCAAGAATTTCGTCAGCTGGCTTTTCTTTGAAGTCACCTGTTTCAGATGAATCATAAGAAAATGTATCACTGTTTATATTTTGAAGGTTAACATTATTTATAGTATCCACTCTTTTATTTGTAGGTGACAATATAATTGTCTCTGACGGTATATCTAAACTTTCATTAACGACCCTGTTGTTTAATATAAAAAGATCATTATCGTTTATGTTACCAGATCTAATATTATTGAGTATATTAATAAAATCTTTATCTTTTTGTCTATAGACCTTTGTTAATTCATAGGTTTTAATATTACTTTCCTTAAAGCAATTCGCATTAAAAAAATAATGACCAAGTGGATAAAAATTATTAAAAATTTCTCTTTCATTTTCCCTTATTACTGGTGGAAGTTGATGCAAATCTCCTAAAAGAATAATTTGAATACCGCCAAAGCTTTTGCCACTATTTCTATTTAATCTAAGTGATTGATCTATAGCATCGAGTACATCACATCTTATCATAGAGCATTCATCAATTAAAATAGTATCAATTTTGCTTATTATTTTGCTTCGTAATCTTTTGATTTTTTCATTTATTAATATTCTTGGTGGAAATAGAAAAAAAGAATGAATAGTTTTTCCTTTAGCTTTTATTGCAGATATTCCCGTTGAAGCTAATATTACAAAATTCTTTTTTGAATTAAGTCTAAAATATTCTAATAGGGTAGTTTTTCCTGTGCCAGCTTTTCCAGTGATAAAAATATTTTGCCTGGTATACTCCATTAGATTAAAAATTTCTTTAAATTCAGAATCAAATTCAATTTTTTCAGGTATATCACTGTAATTATTTATTTTATTTTCCATAATTAAACTTTTTTTTAATAATAGAAGTTAAATGTGATGTCGCTTCTTCTGGTGTAAGAGTTTCTTCTAATATTATGCAGACATCTGGTTCTTCCAAAATAGCGAATTGGCTATCAACTAGACTGTCAGGCATGAAATGATCTTTTCTATTTTCGATCCTTGTCTTTGCAGTCTTTTTAGTAATTTTTAAATAAACTAAATAATCTTCTTTAACGTGTAATATTGACCTATATTTTTCTTTTAGAGCAGAGCATGCAACAACTAAATTTTGAAAACTTTTTCTTTTATCGATTTCTTCTTTTATTCTAATAAGCCAATCATACCTGTCGTCGTCATTAAGTGGAATTCCCGCACTCATCTTATCTATGTTTTTTTTACTATGGTAATCATCTGCTTCAATTAAAAATGCATTTATTTTTTTTGATAACAACTTTGCAATCGTTGTCTTCCCAGAACCAGCGACACCCATTATAAGTATAGTAAAAAATTTTTGTCTCATAATTTAGTCCAATAAGGATTTATCTTATTTTTCCCTTTTTTGTCTTTAATTGGATGAAGGCCAAAAAAACTTCTTTGTAACTGTATTGTTTCACCAATTAAATGATTTGAAAACATTTGGTCATAATACGCCAGATTAGAAGATAAAACAGGGCAAGTTATTCCCATGTTTATTGCACTTGAATTGAATTCTCTAATTGATTTTAATTGATCTGAACAATTTCTTTTAATTAAATCATATAAATATTGTGGATCAATTTTTTTTCGTTTGGTGAATTCTTTTGAAATAATATCTAGGTATCTACCTTGTAAAATACATCCAGCACTCCACGCTTTAAAGATATCTTCGATTTTAAAATTAAAAAAATCCCATTTATTTGATTCATTTATAAGGTTTAGACCTTGGTATATAGAGCATGCAAAATTAAAAAAAATTATTTGTTCAATAGAGATTTCATTATATTTATCATTTGGATTATATTTTTTATTATTAAAATTTTGTTCACAATTATATTTAAAATTTTTTGAATTAGATCTTGTGGATACAGCCTCGTATATTGATGGAATTCCAACTCCCAAGTCTAGTGCGGCTTTTATAGTCCAAACACCTGTTCCATTTTGTCCAATTACAGGGTCAACCTCATCTATTAAATATTGATCGTTTTCATTTCTAGCATTTATTATTTCAGAAGTTATTCTTAATAAAAATGAAGAAGAGTTAGTTTCAAGTAAATCTTTAAATTTTTTTGCTATTTTATCATTATTTAGATTATAAACTTTATCTAAGATATTAGTTACCTCAGCTATTCCTTCCATAAGTGCGTATTCAATTCCATTATGGACTAATTTCACAAAATGTCCTGAGCCAGCGCCACCAAAAAAACAACAAGCACTTTGATTGTGATTTTTGGCTGCAATATCCTCAAATATGTGTTTAGTTTTGTTCCAAGCTTCTTTTGAGCCTCCAACCATTATTGCTGGACCATTTTTAGCCCCTCTAGGTCCACCTGAAACTCCAACGCCTAAAAAGTTTATCTTATGACTATTTAATATAGTATTTCTTTCTATAGACTTCGAATAAAGTGAATTTCCAAGGTCAGCGACAATATCTTCAGGTTCTAAAAAAATAGTTAATTCATTAATTACCTCGTCTACTTTATCAGCTGGTAAGCTGAGCATAATTATTCTAGGCGACATAACCTTGTTTAAGAGCTCATTTAAAGATTCTGTTAGAAATAAATCTTTAACTTTATTTTTTTTGAGGTAGTTATTTATTGCTGGATTTTCTTCATATGCATAAACTTTATATTTTTTTGATATGATATTCTTAGATAAATTTAATCCCATTGAGCCAAGTCCAATTATTCCAATGTTCATGCGACGATTTACCTTTTTGATGTGAATAACATTTTTATATCAAGTTGAAATATTTTTTCTATAAGATTGGTTAATTTCTTTTAAATTTTAAAAAATTAGAAATTGGAGAATAAAAAATTTCTAATATTACAAATCCAGTTATTGCAAAAATTGCAATTAACTGATTAAGAGTAATTTCATCTTCAAGAATAAAAAATGCTAAACCTAAAGCAATTACAGGTTTCAAGAAAAACAAATAATTTCCTCTTGCTACGTCGGGAATTTTAGATAGCCCCCACAGCCAAAATATGAATGCTATGCAAGTATTCCAGACCCCAAGAGTTATTATGGACATATACTCAATATGTGTTCTATCAAAAAGATCAAATGGATTTACCCATATATTCCAAATAACACCTATGGATGGATATAAAGCTATAAAGCCTAGTAAAAATGTGTATGTAGTCATTCTTATAGGTCCATATACTTGAACATAAGGTTTAACCATAACAAGATAAATTGCTCCAACTAAAGCGCATCCAATAGACAAATAAATTCCCAAGATGCTATCACCAGCACCACTGAGTTGTTCTAAGTAGCCGTCGGTAAGTAAAAAAACACATCCTAGAAAGGCACCAATTCCACTTATTAATTTGGGGGGTGTTATTTTAGTTCCTTCAATTATACGAGCCACAAAAACAACTCCTATTGGCATTATTGTAACCATAGTAGCAACCTGTACAACAGAAGCAAAGTCTAAAGCCCAATGAAATAAAAACTGCCCAAATGCCATTCCAAAAACTGAAAGAATAACAATGGGGTAGGGGTCTTTTTTAAGAGGTGTTATTAAGTTTCTAGATGATGGGTTAATTAAGCACAATATTAATAAGGCAAAACCTCCTAAGCCAAATCTCCAAACAGACACCTCCACCCCAGAAATACCTGAAAGTTTAACAAAAAATTCAGAACTAGCATGGCCGCATACACCTAAAAATGCAGAAAAATAAGCTAATATTATAAAAGTTTTATTACTTTGATTCATTGATCTGAATAATAGAACTTATATCACAGTTAATTACCTTCGATAATCTTCAACACTTTAGGTGGCGACATTGGAAGGCTATACGAACGTTTACCGATTGCTTGATAAACTGCGTTTGATATAGCTGCCAAAGGTGGCACTAAGGGAACTTCACCTACACCTCTAACCCCTTGCGGATGTTTTGGGTTAGGAATTTCGATTAATACAGTGTCTAACATAGGTAAATCTGAACATACAGGCATTCTATAATCCAAAAATCCAGTATTATCCAAATGACCATCTTTATTGTAGATATATTCTTCGCTTAAAGCCCAGCCAATACCTTGTACACAACCACCATGAAGCTGACCCTCTACATAATCAGGATGAATGGCCTTACCAACGTCCTGTATAGATGTGTATCGTTTTACCCTTACTATACCAAGATCCATATCTACTTCAACATCACAAATATGAGTTGCAAAGCCTCCTTCAGCACCTTCAGTGTTTACCTGGTATCCAGCTCCAATTGGACCACCGGTTGCGGTAGCTTTTTCTGCTAATTCAGCTAATGTAAGTGGAGCAAATTTTCCTGCATTATCACCGGCAGGTCTAGCTTCACCATTTTCCCACTCAATTGCTTCTTCATCAATACCCCAAATTTTAGCTGCTCTTTGTTTTAATTGTTTAATAACTATTTTAGCAGATTCAGTTACAACCATTGCAGAAGCAAATAATACTCTACTTCCACCAGTAAGGTTGCTGTATCCAATTGTTGCTGTGTCGCCAATTAAAACCGAGACTTTATCATGATGAATACCTAATAATTCTGCAGTAATATTGGCTATAGATGCTCTGGAGCCTCCAATATCCGGATGTCCTGTAGTCACAACTACATTACCGTCTTCAGTAATGTTTAACTGTGCGCTTGATTCTCCACCAGCATTAAACCAAAAACCACTTGCTACACCTCGACCTTGATGCTTGCCTATAGGAGCTTTATAGTGAGGATGGTTTATTGCAGCTTCAACTGTTTCCAAATATCCCATTTGGGGATAAGTAGGGCCGTGAACTGCTTGGGTTCCTTCTTTTGCAGCATTAATTTTTCTTAACTCCAAAGGACACATGTTAAGTTTTTCAGCAATTTCATCTAATACACATTCGACCCCATATGCACCAATAGGAGCACCAGGAGCTCTGTATGCAGCAACTTTACATCTATTAGATACAACATCATATCCAAAAGTATGGGCATTAGGAATATCATAAGGCGCAAGGGAGCATCCTACTGCTCCTCTAATAGGTGAACCGGGAAAAGCTCCTGCTTGTAAATAATATATTCCTTGTGCCGCAACAATTTTTCCATCCTTAGTAGCACCAATTTTTATTTTACTTTTAGATCCAGATGTAGGCCCGGAAGCTCTCATTGTATCTTCTCTGTTCATAACTATTTTAACTGGACGACCTGTTTTTTGTGACAAGATAGTAGCTAATGGTTCTAAATAAACAATAGTTTTGCCTCCAAATCCTCCACCAATTTCAGCAGGTATTGCTCTGATGTTACTCTGTGGTATACCAGTTAAATATGAGGTCATTGCTCTAACCATAAATTGACCCTGGCTTGAGCTCCATATAGTAGCTCTGCCGTCTGCCGCAACACTTACTAAACATGAATGTGTCTCTAGGTAACCTTGATGAACTGCTTCAGTTTTAAATTCCCTTTCTATGATTACATCAGCTTCTGAAAAACCTTTATCAATATCACCTTTTTTATGCTCAAGAGTACCAGCTATATTAGAGGGCTTTCCTTCAAATTGAATGTGATCATGTAGAATGGGGGCGTCAGGTTTTATTGCGTCGTCAATTTCAATGGCCCATGGTAAAACTTCGTATTCTACTTCTATTAATTCACATGCTTTTTCTGCTATTTCTTCAGTTGTTGCTGCAACTGCTGCAAGTGGATGGCCATGAAAAAGAACTTTGTCTCTAGCCATAACGTTTCTACACATCCATCGCATATCTTGAATACCAAGTATTACTGGCGTATCAATAGGAAAGTCGACAACATCTTTGGATGTAATGACTGCCTTGACACCTTCTAATTCCTCAGCCTTTTTTGTGTTAATAGACAAAATTTTAGCGTGTGGATGAGGACTTCTTAATACATGACCCCATATCATACCTGGCATTGTTGTGTCTGATGAATATTGAGCTCGACCAGTAACCTTATCTGCGCCGTCTGGTCTAATAGTGTTTTTACCAATCCATTTATTGCTAATTTCATTCATTATGCACTCTCCTTCATTTCGTCAGCAACTTCTAACACAGCTTTTACAATCTTGTCATATCCTGTACATCTACATAAATTGCCAGCCAGCCAATATCTTACTTCAGTTTCTGTTGGTGAAGGGTTATGGTCTAATAATGCTTTAGAAGCCATTAAAAAACCAGGTGTACAAATACCACATTGAAGTGCAGCTTTTTCAAGAAATTTTTGTTGTAAAGCATGCAATTTGCCACCTTCAGACATTCCTTCTATCGTTTCAATGCTACTTCCTTCAGCTTCTGCAGCTAACATTAAACATGAGCAGATTAATTCTCCATCGAGGATAACACTGCAGGATCCACAATCACCTGAACCGCAGCTTTCTTTGGAACCAGTTAAATTTAATTGGTTTCTTAAAACATCTAACATAGTATCATGTGGTTCACACAAATACTCAACGTTTTCATTATTAATTTTTGTTGAAACTTGAATTTTTGTCATATCCTTAATTTCCTCTAATTCTATCAGCTGCTAATTTTGTAGCTCTTTTAAACAAAACGCCTGCAACTTTTGTTCTGTAATCAATGGTTCCTCTTTTGTCATCAATAGGATTACAAGCATCCATACATATTTTGGAAACTTTATTTAAAGTATCATCATCAAGCTTTGATCCAACCATAATATCGGATGCTTCCTCAATTAATAAGGGTGTTGGTGCAACAGCACCTAAAGAAACTCTCGCGTGAGTACAAATATCGTTTTCCAATGAAATATTCACACCACAACCAACAACAGCAATATCCATCTCAGTTCTAGGTGTCATTCTTAAATAAGCATCCGCAGAATTTGATATACGTTTAGGAAACTTTAAACTCACCAGCATTTCTCCATTTTCTAAAACGGTTTTTCCTGGTCCTAAATGAAAATTTTCAATTGGTATATCTTTTCTTCCTTTTGGACCAGCAATAACTGCTTTACAACCAGCTGCAATTAAAGCTGGAACACTATCACCGGCTGGTGATCCGTTGCATAGATTTCCACCTAAGGACGCTCTTCCTTGTATCTGTTCTGATCCAATTAATCGAAATGCCTCTAACACACCTGGCCAGAGTTTAGCAAATTTAGAATTTCTATTTAAATTAGCACCTGAAACTGAGGCGCCAATTTCAAACTCACCATCTGAAATTTCATTAATGGAATTTAACTCAACAATTTTTTTAATGTCTATAACTAAATTTGGCTTTCTAATACCGCTTTTGATTTGAACTAACAAATCTGTTCCACCAGCTAAAAACCGTGCTGTTCCATTGGCCTTCTCGTGAGCATTAACTGCTTCATCAATAGTTTTTGCAGCTAAATATTGTGTGTCTGACATTTCATCTCCTAAAAATTATGTTTGAATATGGTTTAAAAGAATTATACTAAATAAATAACAACTAATTTTTTTTTATTCAATATATTTAAGCGTATTAAATCAAAATTTATGAAAATTTTAACTAATCCTCATTTTCTATTGACGCTAACATCAATATTTTGGGCATTTAATACTGTTGCTGGAAGAGCAGCAGTAGGTGAAGTTTCACCTTTATTAATAGTCAGTGTGAGGTGGTTTTTTGTTTCAATAATTTTATCAATTTTATGCAGAAATCAATTAATTGAAACTTGGAGCATATTAAACAAAAAAATCAAATGGCTAATATTCATGGGTTTATTTGGTTTTACTGGTTTTAATTCTGCGTATTATGTTGCAGCACATGATACAATAGCTATAAATCTTGGTTTGGTTCAAGGAACAATGCCTGCCTTTATAATTATAATTGCATGGACATGGTTGAAAGATAAAATCAATTTTACACAATTCTTAGGTGTTTTGATAACTTTTATAGCAGTATTAATTGTTGTTTGTTCTGGTAACTTTAATGCCTTAATTGAATTAGAATTAAACAGTGGTGATATCGTGATGATATTTGCTTGTACCTTGTATGCAATTTATGCAGTTGGTTTAAGAAAAAAACCTAAAATTAGTGCTTTGCCTTTATTAACTTTTTTTGCATATATTGCATTTTTGGGCTCTCTTCCAGGTTTAATTTATGAGACTTATTCTAATCAATTAATTTTACCTGGCCAAAAAGGTTTCATAATATTGGGAGTTATAATTATCTTTCCATCATTTTTAGCACAGATTTTTTTTATGAAGGGTGTTGAAAAAATAGGTCCTTCAAGATCTGGTTTATATACTAACTTAGTACCAGTTTTTAGTTCATTTTTAGCAGTATTTTTTTTAGGAGAAAAATTTCAGTTTTTTCATTTGTTATCATTAATAATGATTTTTACTGGAATTTATCTTTTTGAATATAATCAAGCACAAAAGTTGAAATAATTTAATGTTTACAGAGTATGACAAATTTGTTGAATTTTTTTCTTATTCTCTTTCCAACTCTCTAATTTTATTAATTATATTCATCGTTTTTGGAAGATTGTTTATAGTTAATTGGAAAAATAAAAAAGAAGGGTGGCAAACAAAAGCGTGGATTAATGGAATTATAACTTTAATTTCATTTGTGATATTAGCATTTTTACCACACAACTAAACATAAGAAATGTTAAGTTTTTTGGGCTTTTTTACAGTTAAGTTGAGTTACCAAAGGACTATTAGGATCTATATCTTTATTGCATAGTGAGCACTTATTTGAGCCAGAGATTGCATTCAAGCCGCCACAACTTCCTTTGATATTTTTATTCATTAACATTACGCCTAATGACATAATTAAAATAATAATTAAAAATATTATGAATGTAATAATAAAAATTTCCATAGTTTTTATTACAACTAATAGTCTTAAATCTCAATCAATTTTGTTTAAAATTTAAAAAATGATTACTTTTAAATTTTACAAATTTATCATCAATTTCATCAATAAACAGAACTGCAATCTTCTCTTTTTCTGCTATTTTTAATCCATCAACCCTTCCTAAAGCTAAAAGGGCTGTTGCCCATCCGTCAGCTTTCATTGAATTATCATGGATTACAGTTACTGATTTAGTTGAATGCATTATTGGCTTTCCTGTCTTTGGATTTATGATGTGTGAATATCTTTTGCCGTCTTTAGTAAAAAAATTTTTATAATCTCCTGATGTTGCTAACCCTTTGTTTGTTAAATTGACTATCTCTCTAATTAATTTTTCTTTTAAGTTTGGATTTTCAATGCCAATAATCCAATTTTTATTTTTCTTATTGTGGCCTTTGGTTAGGATATCTCCTCCAATATTGATTAAATAATTTTTTATTCCAAGTTGATTTAATTTTTTTCCAATTAAATCAATTCCAAATCCTTTTCCAATAGATGATAGATTAATCTTTAAATTTTTATTTTTTTTTATAAGCTCATTATTTTCGTAATTAATATTTAAAAGTGATCTTTGACCTACTATGGATAGTGTATTTTTAATTTGCTGTTCAGTAGGTGCAATTTTCTTCTGTTTACTCTTATAACCAAATCCCCAAAGCTCAATTATAGGATCAAGTGTTATATCAAAAAACCCATTGGTTTTAATATTAATTTTATTTGCAGTTTTAAAAACTTCATTTAATTCATCTGAAATTTTTATTGGGGTAGTAATATTAAATTTGTTAATTGTACTGATTTCAGAACTTTTATCCCAATTTGATAAAATTTTATTAGCCTTAGAAAGTGTGTCTTTAACTTCTTTTTCAATTTTTTTAATTTTCAATTTTGGGGGAACATCTATAACATCTATGATATAGAAAGTACCCATTGTGTTGCCTTTTAATTGAGCATTATAATTTTTTTCTTGAGAGCATGAAAAAAATGTAAAAGAAATAATCAAAATTAGAAAAAAAATTAAAAATTTATTCGTAAAAAAATAATTTATTTTATTTTGTTCTAGTTTTAACATACCGATAATTTTTCTATTAATTGATTGAATTATTACCATAAATATTTTTTATTAAAAAAAATAAAAAAAAATACGTATATGCACTTGTTTTTTTTTGAATATATTATATACAAAAACTTAATTCACATAAACTTGTTTTAACTATATAAAATTATTTTTTAAATAGAGGTAAATATTACTTTTAATGTATAAATTTAATCTTAAGAAAGGTCTGAATATTCCTGTCGCAGGAGTACCAAAACAAGTTATTGAAGACACTAAAATTCCAAAATCGGTAGCAGTTTTAGGTCCTGATTACAATGGCCTTAAACCTAAAATGTTTGTTAACGTAGGTGATAAAGTTGAACGAGGTTCACCTCTTTTTTGTCACAAGGACAATCCAGAGGTTCCCTTTGTTTCTCCCTGTAAAGGTTTTGTTAAAGAAATCAATAGGGGTGAAAAAAGAGCATTATTAAGTGTAGTTATTGATATTGAAGATTTAGAAGACAAGGGTGCTTCAATAACAAAACTTCATTCTAAAGAAAAATCTAAAAAAGAGTTCACAAAAAAATGCTTGTTTAGCAGTGGCTTATGGACTTCATTTTTAACAAGACCTTACTCAAAAATCCCTGATAGCCAATCTGAACCATCTTCAATTTTTATAACTGCTATGGATACAGAACCACTTAGCCCAGACGCAGAAATTATCATAATGAATGATGAAACTGCATTTGAAGAAGGTGTGAAACGTATTTCACTTTTGACTAGTGGTAATGTTTTTATATGTAAAAAAGAACATAGTGAAATTCGAGTTAATGGTTTTGATACATATGAATTTGCTGGACCACATCCTGCTGGTTTAACTGGCACACATATGCATTTTTTAGACCCACCAAATGCAAATAAGACAGTATGGTCAATTAATTATCAAGATGTTATTGCAATTGGTAAGTTATTTCTAAATGGCTACATTGATATCATTAGGACAGTTTCAATCTCAGGTCCTTTATCCAGCAATCCCAGATTGGTAAAAACTGTCATAGGCGCTTCCTTTAACGATATTCTAGAAGGAGAATATAACAAAGCAGAGGATAGTAGAATAATTTCAGGATCTATTCTTTCTGGATTTCATGCGACTGGAGACATGGCCTATTTAGGAAAATATTCTAGGCAGATTACAATTATAAAAGAAGATAAAGAAAAACATTTTTTTGGTTGGATTAAACCTCAACCTAATAAATATTCAGTTATGCCTGTACTTTTATCAGCTTTTAGTTTTTTTAAACTATTTAATCTTACCTCAAATTTAAATGGAGGAAGAAGAGCAATGGTTCCAACCGGTGTTTTTGAAACTTTAATGCCACAGGATTTTTTACCAACACAATTACTTAGGTCTCTTTTGGTAATGGACACCGACGTTGCTCAATCATTGGGTGCACTTGAACTTGATGAAGAGGATATAGCATTGTGTACTTTTGCTTGCCCTGCAAAATATGAATATGGTACTGCTCTAAGGGACAGTTTAACAAAAATTGAAAAAGAAGGTTAATTAATGTCATTAAGAAACTACTTCCATTCTATGGAACCTCATTTTGAAAAAGGTGGTAAATACGAAAAATACTATCCTATTTTTGAAATGGTTGAGACAATATTTTTTACAAGTAATACAGTTACAAAAGTTGCTCCGCACGCTAGAAGCTTTGTAGATATGAAAAGGGTAATGACCTACGTTGTCATTTCTACTATACCATGTGTCCTATGGGCACTTTACAACACAGGTTTACAGACTAATAGTGCTTTGGCTACTGTAGGTATTGAATCGCAATCAGGATGGCGTATATCGTTGCTTCAATTTATTGGCTTAGGAATTAGTCCTGAGAGCTTAGTATCGAATGTTTTTCATGGATTACTGTATTTTTTACCAATTTATTTAACTACTTTAATAGCTGGAGGTATCTGTGAAGTAACATTTGCAACAATTAGAGGCCATGAAGTAAATGAAGGTTTTTTAGTTTCTTCCATGTTATTTGCATTAACCTTGCCTGCATCCACTCCTTTATGGCAGGTAGCTCTTGGTATTGCCTTTGGTGTTGTGGTTGGTAAAGAGGTTTTTGGGGGAACTGGCAAGAATTTTCTTAATCCGGCGCTTACAGGTCGTGCATTTTTATATTTCGCGTACCCTGCTTATATGTCAGGTGACTCAATTTGGACACCAGTTGATGGATATTCAGGAGCTACTTCTCTTGGAATAGCTGCTGCCGAAGGATATGAAAGTTTAAGTAATTATGGTATCACATGGGCAGATGCTTTTTTCGGAACTATTCAAGGTTCACTTGGTGAAACGTCTACACTTGCTTGTGCCATTGGTTTGGTTTTTCTTCTTTTAACAAAAATTGCAAATTATAGAATGGTTGTTGGATGTCTTTTAGGAATGATCATTTTTTCTTCATTTCTTAATTGGGTAGGCTCAGATACAAATCCAATGTTTAGTATGCCTTGGTATTGGCATCTGGTTATTGGAAGTTATGCTTTTGGATTAGTATTTATGGTAACTGAGCCTGTGTCTGGTAGTCATACAAACCTTGGACGATATATATACGGTGCATTGATAGGTTTTATGGTTGTAATGATAAGGGTATTAAATCCTGCATTTCCTGAAGGTATGATGTTAGCAATCTTATTTGGAAATATATTTGCGCCATTAATTGATCATTTTGTTGTTATGGCAAATATTAAGAGAAGGACAAAATTTAATGTCCAAACCCAATAATATTTTAACCAAATTTAAAAACATGCCAGTTGATGGCATGACTAAAACTTTATTTGTTGCAATTACTCTATGTCTTGTTTGTTCTATGGTTGTTTCTTTTGCTGCTGTGAATTTAAAAGAAATTCAGGAAGTTAACAAAGCTGTTGATAAACAAAAAAATATTCTTCAAGTTGCTGGACTTTATTATGATGGTATTGATGTTGAAAAAGCATTTTCTTCATTCCAACCAATAGTTGTTGACTTAAATCAGGGTAAATTTACAAATCGTTTTGATCCTCTAACTTTTGACGATAGAAAAGCTGCACAAGATCCGCAATTAAGTATATCATTAAAGGAAGATCCAGCTTCAATAGGAAGGAGAACCAACTTTGCGACTGTCTATTTGCTTAAAAAAGAAGATGGTTCTCTAGACAAGGTTATACTTCCAATACATGGATATGGTTTATGGTCAACATTATATGGTTTTATAGCTTTAGAAAAAAACGGTAATGATATTTTTGGTCTTCAATTTTACCAACATGCAGAAACACCTGGTTTGGGGGCTGAAGTAGATAATCCAAAATGGAAAGCTCAATGGAAAGGAAAAAAAATCAACAATGATAGTGGTGAACTGATGATTACAGTTGCCAAAACTCAAAAGTATAAAGATCATCATATTGATGCTTTAGCTGGAGCTACCCTTACTTCAAATGGTGTTGATAATTTAGTAAAATTTTGGATGGGTGAGGCTGGTTTTAAAAAGTTTCTAACTAATTTACAAAATGGAGCAGCTTAATGTCTCAAACTAGGAAACAATTACTTACTGATCCATTGGTAGATAACAATCCTATAACACTTCAAGTTTTAGGTATTTGTTCTGCTTTAGCTGTAACATCTTCTTTGAATGTTGCGTTTGTTATGTCATTAGCTGTTATAGCTGTTTGTGGATTTTCGTCTTTATTTATTTCATTTTTGAGGCATTACATACCAAATTCAATCAGGATTATTGTTCAGATGGTTATAATAGCATCCTTAGTAATTCTAGTTGACCAAATTATAAAAGCTTATGCTTATGAGATTTCCAAAACATTATCAGTTTTTGTAGGTTTAATTATTACAAATTGTATTGTCATGGGAAGAGCAGAAGCTTTTGCAATGAAAAACAAGCCATTTGAGTCATTTGTAGATGGTGTTGGAAATGGTCTAGGATATAGTCTTTTATTGATGAGTGTTGGAGTAATTCGTGAACTTTTTGGTTCTGGCTCATTATTCGGGATAATGATTTTTGAACCTGTGAGTAATGGTGGGTGGTATGTTCCCAACGGTTTGTTACTTCTTCCTCCCTCAGCTTTTTTTATTATAGGGTTTATTATTTGGGGTGTTAGAACATGGAAAAAGTCACAAGTTGAGGCCCGTGAATATAAAATACAAACACTAGAGGAACATTAATGGAAGGTTTGATTTCATTAGCTGTAAAAGCAATTTTTGTAGAAAACTTAGCTTTATCTTTCTTTTTAGGAATGTGTACGTTTATTGCTGTATCTAAAAAAATATCAACTGCCATTGGCTTAGGTATTTCAGTAATGATAGTTCAATCGATAACTGTTCCTGCTAATAATATCATACTTTCATATTTGCTAAAACCAGGTGCATTAGCTTGGGCTGGATTTCCAGACATTGATTTAACTTTTTTAGGACTTATTTCTTACATAGGCGTCATAGCTGCATTGGTTCAAATTTTAGAGATGATATTAGACAAATATTTTCCACCACTATATAATGCACTTGGAATATTTCTTCCCTTAATTACTGTAAATTGTGCAATATTAGGAGGTTCACTATTTATGGTAGAAAGAGATTATAATTTTTCAGAAGCTACAACTTATGGGATAGCATCAGGATTTGGCTGGGCTTTAGCAATTGCTACTATGGCCGGTGTAAGAGAAAAGCTTAAGTATAGTGATATACCTGACGGCTTACAAGGACTTGGAATTACTTTTATAACTGCCGGGCTAATGGCAATGGCTTTTATGTGTTTTTCCGGTGTTAAACTTTAAAGGATTAATAAATGGATACATTTGTACTCGGTATAACTCTTTTTACAATGATAGTGCTTACTTTAGTTTCAATCATCATATTTGCTAGAAGCAAATTAGTTTCATCAGGTGACGTAAATATAACCATTAATGGTGAAAAAACTGTATCTGTTCCAGCTGGAGGTAAATTATTACAAACTCTTGCTGCAGAAAAACTTTTTGTTCCATCAGCTTGTGGAGGAGGCGGAACTTGTGCTCAGTGCAGAGTAAAAGTTCATTCTGGTGGTGGAGCTATTTTACCTACAGAAGAGAGTCATATTAACAAAAGAGAAGCGTCTTGTGGGGATCGTTTGTCATGTCAAGTTGCGGTAAAGCAAGATATGGAAATCGAAGTTCCAGAAGAAGTCTTCGGCGTTAAAAAATGGAGATGTAAAGTTAGAAGTAATGATAATGTTGCTACTTTTATAAAAGAATTAATATTAGAACTTCCAGAAGGAGAAGATGTCAACTTCAGAGCTGGAGGGTATATACAAATCGAGGCACCAAGTTATTCATTAACATATAAAGATTTTGACGTTGCGAAAGAATATCATGAAGATTGGGATAAATTTAAAATATGGGATTTTAATGCTGAAAGTAATGAGCCAATAGAAAGAGCTTATTCCATGGCAAATTGTCCTGATGAAAAGGGGATTGTCATGCTTAATGTTAGAATAGCCTCACCTCCACCTGGTTCTTCAGGAATTCCTGCTGGAAAGATGTCTTCATATATATTCAACTTAAGGGCTGGTGATGAGGTGGTAATTTCTGGTCCTTTTGGTGAGTTTTTTGCTAGAGAAACGGACAAAGAAATGGTTTTCATTGGAGGTGGCGCAGGTATGGCTCCCATGAGGAGTCATCTTTTTGATCAATTTAATAGAATTAAAACTAAACGTAAGGTTACCTTTTGGTATGGCGCAAGATCTAAAAAAGAAATGTTTTATGTTGAAGACTTTAATAAGTTAGCTAAAGATAATTCTAATTTTAGTTGGCACGTTGCTCTTTCTGATGCAATGCCTGAAGATAAATGGGATGGACTAACTGGATTTATTCATAATGTTTTATATGAACAATATCTTAAGGATCATCCTGCGCCAGAAGATTGTGAATATTATATGTGTGGTCCACCTATGATGAACCAATCAGTTATAAACATGCTTCTTGATTTAGGGGTTGATAGAGAAGATATAATGCTAGATGATTTTGGTGGATAAACTAAAATATAATCTTGTCAAATATTTAAACTGATTTTTTTAGTTACATTCAAACCTTTATATTATATTTTAAAATAAAAAATAAAGACGTGTAACATGGAAATATTTTTATTTATTTTCCCATTATTAAGTTTTTTATTATTTCAGTTTTTTAATCAAAAAATAAGATCTGAAATTTTATATTCAATTAATATTCTTCTTTTTGGTTTTTCTTTTTTATTAAGTTTATACATTTTTATAAAAATTTTAAATTTAGATAAAGATTTACCATTATTTTTCTTTACCTTATATAAATTAGAAAATTTATTTATAGACTTGTCATTAAGATTTGACTTGCTTGTTTCTTGCTTATTAGTTTTAGTTACGTTTATAGGATTATTAATTTTATTATACTCAATAAGTGTATCAAAAAACTATCAAATTAATTTTCAAATAAATAGTTATTTGTCTTTTTCAATTTTTAGTATGTTAGTGTTAATTACTTCAAATAATTTAATTCAGTTATTTTTAGGATGGTATTTAATAATTTTATCCTCTTATATGATCTCTAATATTTCAGAAAATAGGTTTGATAGTAGAAATATATTTTTCGAAAACAGAGTATCTGATCTGTGTTTCTTTTTAAGTTTATATTTTATTTACGTATTTTCAAACTCAATAAATTTTGATATTATTTTTAAAAGTTTTCAAATTATTGCAAGTAAAGAAACCATTTCAAATATAACTTTTAGTAGTTTTTACTTTGTAATTTTCATTTTACTTTTTTCTTTTTTATTAAGGTTTCGCCAATTCTATATAGCAAATTCGAGATATGATTTGTTAAATTTCAACTCAAGTACATTTTCTTTCACGTTATATGGTTTGTATTTCCCTGTTGGGCTCTTTTTTATTTTACGTTTTTTAACTTTAACTCATACAAGTTTAAATTATTTAAATTTAATTTTAATGCTAGGATCTATTTTATCTTTCATTTTTTTAATTTTATTAGTTCGATCATATAAATTGAATAAATTGATTTTATATATTGCATCTGCTCAATTTGGTATCTTATTGATTGGATTGAGTTTAAAGTTATATAATGCAGTAATTTTTCACTTTATAACATCAACATTATCTTTGTTAATCATATCTTTGAGTTTTGGTATCATTACTAATAAATTAAACAATGAACAAGATATTAGAAAAATGGGTCATCTAATTTTCAAATGTCCTTACATGTTTTTATTTGTTTTAATTGGCTTTATTTCTTTGTTAGGAATACCATATTTTTCAGGCTATTATTCTAATCAATTATTTTTATCTCAATCATTTTTAATTAATAAAGAAAGTTATTTTTTAATATTAACCTATTGTATTTGTTATACTTTTATTATTAGTTATATTTCTTTTAAGATTATTCTGGTTGTATTTTTAGGTCAAAATAATTGTAATATCCATTTATATAATAAGATAGAAGAAGGATCATATAATTCTAAACTTATTCTATTTGTTTTATCTGTTTTGATAATTTTTTCTGGTTGGTATTTTAATAATTTATTTTCAGGTAATTTTGGTGAAAACATATGGCGTTTGGTATTAATAGGTGGTAATGAATATTCTTTAAATCATAAACTTAATGATGATCAATTGCTTTTTGAAACTAGAAATATTGTTTGTTATGTTGGAATTTTTTTAGCTTTTTTAAATTATCTTATTGTTCCAAAATTAGGAGATAATTTAAAAATCAAAAATAATAAATTATTTAAATTCTATTTAAAATCTTTTACTTCTTATGACTTTAATAGATGATAACACTATAGGCAAACCCTTGACATATTTTTACCTTAACATTTTACAATCTTGTTCTAGTACAAACGATATCGCTATAACAAACGCAAAAAAAGGCTTACCTGAAGGCAGTTCTTATTTATCTTATTTACAAACTAATGGACGAGGTAGAAATAATAATCAATGGGAATCAATGAGAGGCAATCTTTTTTTATCAACTATTTTTAGACCAACTACAACTAAACGTAATTGGCATCAACTATCATTGATAATTGGTTTATCTATTATAGAAACTTTAATTACCTTGGGTATAGATAAAAAGAAAATTGAATTAAAGTGGCCAAATGATGTGCTTGTTCATAAAAGTAAAATCTCTGGTGTTTTATTAGAATCATTTGATGATTTTATTGTAGCCGGGATTGGATTAAATGTTTTAACAAAACCACAAAACGAAATAAAGTGGATAACCACTAAATTGTACGATCATATAAATAAAAATTTTTCTCTTAAATCTATTGCTAAAGTAATTTTAAAAAAAATTTTTAAAAACTATACCATTTGGGAAGATAAGGGATTTAATTTTTTTAACAAAAAGATAAATAATTTTATTTATAACATTAATAAAAAAATTGTTGTCCAGTTAAACTTTCAATCTAATTATATTAATGGAGTTTTTTTAGGGTTAGGAAATAATGGAAGTTTAAAGATTAAAGTTGACAATGAACTATTAGAATATTATTCCATCGAAAGATTTTTTTTTCCAGATGAAGAGTCCTCATGATATTAGCAATTGATTGTGGCAATACAAATACTGTCTTTGCCTTATACACTTCAAATAAACAAATTAAACAATTAAAAAGTTGGAGAATTAACAACAACCCAAAAAGAACAGCAGATTTGTATTATCCCTGGTTGTTAAGGATGCTTGAAATATCAGACTTAGATATAAAAAGTATTACAGGAGTGTCTGTAGCATCAGTTGTTCCAGAAACACTTCTAAATATAAAATCCTTAATTAAAAAATATTTAAATGTCAAAACCTTGATTGTTAATGAGAATGTTCTTGATTTAGGAATAAAAGTTAATATTGAGATTCCAAGAGAGGCAGGTGCTGATAGGTTAGTTAATTCGTATGCTGCTGAGAAATTAAAAATTTCTCCTGCTATAATTATTGATTTTGGAACAGCTACAACCTTTGATATTGTTGGCAAAGATGGTAGCTATAATGGGGGTATAATTGCTCCTGGGGTGAACTTGTCACTAGAGGCTCTTTATCTCGCTACAGCTAATTTACCAAAAGTATCACTAAGGCCTTTGATAGATAAAAACTCGTCTATAGTAGGTAAAAACACTGTAAGCGCTATGGAATCTGGTATATTCTGGGGATATGTATCAATGATAGAGGGTCTAATTGAAAAAATTAGATCAGTGAATAAATACTCTAATTATAAAGTTGTAGCCACTGGTGGGTTAAGTAATTTATTCAAAAAATCTTTAAAAAGCATTGATTTAATTGTAGATGACTTAACCTTGATTGGATTAGTAAAGTTATATTTAAATAATAAAAACTCATTATTTGAAAGTAAACTATGAATTGGGATAAATCTGACTTAATATTTTTGCCTGTTGGTGGTTCTGAAGAAATAGGAATGAATGCAAATTTATATCATTATGATGATAAATGGATATTAGTGGATTTTGGCATTTCGTTTCCTGATGAAACAGACTTGGGTATTGATGTTTTATTGCCAGATTATGAATTCATTAAATCCTTAGGAGATAAATTTTTAGGCATAATTCTAACTCATGGACACGAGGATCATATAGGTGCAATACCATATTTCGCAGATATAATTAATTGTCCAATTTGGGGTACCTCATTTACTATTGCACTCTTAAAAAGAAAATTAAAAGAAAATATTAAAAATAATTATATTAAATTAAAAACTTTAAATATTAATGAAAAATTTGACGTCGGTCCTTTTAAATTAAAAGCTATAAGAACCTCACACTCCATTCCTGACCCAGTATCAATTTTAATTTCAACAAAAATAGGAAATGTATTTCATTCAGGAGATTGGAAACTAGAAAATTCATCAAATATCAATCAAAATATTGACATAAATGATTTTAGATCTTTAGGAAATGATGGAATTTTAGCAATGATTTGTGATTCTACTAACGCTCTAGTTGAAGGGAGAACACCATCAGAGGATTTTGCCTATGATGGATTAATGGAAATCATACCTAGTATAAAGGGAATGGTGCTTGTTACTTGTTTTTCGTCAAATATAAGTAGAATTAAGTCTTTGTTAGAAATAGCTAAAAAATCTGATAGATCCGTCTTGATTATTGGGAGGGCGTTATTGAGGGCAATTGACGCTGCGAAAGAGGTTGGAATTTTAGATAATTTACCTGATTTATTGACACTAAATGAAATCAATTTGCTTCCAAGGAATAATGTTCTAATTATTTCTACTGGATCCCAAGGCGAACCAAATTCAGCTTTAAATAGAATTTCTAGAGGTGCCGACAAATATATTAAACTTAAAAAAGATGATGCTATAATTTTTTCCAGCAGGAAGATCCCTGGTAATGAGAATGCAATATTAAAAGTCCAGAATCGATTTATAGAAATGGGTGTAGAGATAATTACTGATGATGACAAAAATGTTCATGTTTCAGGTCATCCTTCAAGAGATGAACTGATAGATATGTATTCTTATATAAAGCCCAAAATTTCTATTCCAGTTCATGGAACAAGAGAACACATAGATGCGCATGCGGAATTAGCACATCAATGTCAGGTACCTCAAATAATAAAACCTAAAAATGGAGATGTAATTAAATTAAGTGGAACTAATCCCAGAGTGATTTCAAAATTTGATTTTGTTAATCATGTGTATGATGCTGGTGAGATTGTTCCTATAAATGATGAGAGATTTACAGTCAGAAGACATTCATTGTGGAATGGTTTTGTTAGTGTTTCAGTTGTAATTAATGAAGAAGGCTATTTAGCTTCTCCTCCACAGATATTACAAGTAGGAGTTTCTAATGGTAAATCTATGGAAAATTTTTTAGCAGATATATCTTTAAAAATTGAAAATTTGATTGATGAAAATTCTTTAACGTTAATAGACACTGACGATGATATTATTAATAAAATAAAAAAATCTATTAGGAGTGAATTTAAATCAACCTTTTTAAAGAGACCATCAATAAGTATTCATATCAATAGAATTTAATTAGGATAAATGAGTTTAGTATCTTATATTGTAGTTTTCTTAATAATTTGGATGATCTTATTTTTTATTTTTCTTCCAATAGGAATAAATATTTCTGAACATTATGAAGAAGGATTTGCTAATTCTGCACCAGAAAAAACTAACTTGAAAATAAAAGTTATTGCTTCATTTATAATATCATTTATTCCTACTTCCGTAATTTACTGGATAGTTGAAAAAGAATTATTTAATAAATTCTTTAACAATAATATTTTATAAAACATTATATATTCATATTAAATTTTGAAATTGAACTTTAAGTTTTTCTGGGGTAAAAATCAATTATGATTCATCGTTGGTATTATTGTAATGTTAAGTAAAATTTTTTTATCCTCAGATCATGCTGGCTTTGAACTTAAAGAAAAAGTTAAAAATTTTTTAATAAATAATAGTATACATTTTGAAGACTTAGGATGTACTTCTCTTGAAGCTGTTGATTATCCAGACTATGCAAAAATTTTATCTAAAAGATTAAAAAAACAAAACAAAGCTAAGGGTATTCTTTTTTGTGGAACTGGAATTGGGATTTCAATGGCAGCAAATAGATTTTCACATATAAGAGCCGCATTATGTACAAGCGTTGAAATGGCTTCAAAGTGTAGAAAACACAATGATGCTAACGTTCTTGCATTGGGTGGAAGAATTTTAGAAGACAAATTAGCCTTAGAAATAGTGAAAGAGTTTTTATATACTGATTTTGAGGCTGGAAGACATAGTTTAAGAGTTGATAAAATATAAAATTTAATTGTAAGGATAAGTATATGTTTTATAAAGATGGATTTTTTAATAAAGATATTAGTGATTATGACCCAATTTTATCTAAATCTCTTAATAAAGAATTAAATAGGCAACAAAATCAAATAGAGTTGATAGCTTCTGAAAACATAGTGTCTAAATCAGTTCTACAAGCCCAAGGATCAGTTTTAACAAATAAATATGCTGAAGGGTATTTTGGTAAAAGATATTATGGTGGATGTGAATATGTTGATGAAGTTGAAAAACTTGCAATTGACAGAGCTAAAACACTTTTTAATTCAAATTTTGTGAATGTTCAACCACATTCTGGTGCACAGGCAAATCAGGCTGTATTTCTGAGTTTATTGAAACCGGGTGATACTATTCTTGGAATGAGTTTGGCTGCTGGCGGGCATTTAACTCATGGTGCTAAACCTAATGTTTCTGGAAAATGGTTCAATGCGATTCAATATGGTGTAAGAAAAAAAGATTCATTAATTAATTTTGACGAAATTGAAGAACTTTCTTTTAGGTATAAACCAAAATTAATTATTGCAGGAGGTTCTGCTTATCCTAGAATAATTGATTTCAGTAAATTTAGAGAAATAGCAAATAAAATTAATGCTTACTTTTTAGTAGATATGGCACATTTTTCAGGTTTGGTTGCAGGGGGTGTGCATCCTAACCCTATTGATCATGCAGATATAGTTACGACAACTACACATAAAACCCTTAGATCTGGAAGGGGTGGTATGATTTTAACAAATAACGAAGAACTTTTTAAAAAAATAAATTCTGCTGTTTTCCCTGGCCTCCAGGGTGGTCCTTTGATGCACGTTATTGCTGGTAAAGCTGCAGGTTTTGGAGAAGCGTTAACAAATGAATTTAAAACATATGCAAAAAATGTTGTTTTAAACGCTCAATGTTTAGCCAAAACATTAATTAAAAGAGGCTATGAAATAGTTTCTGGTGGTACTGACAATCACATAGTTTTACTAAATTTAAATAGTAAAAATATTACAGGAGCTAACGCAGAATTGGCACTTGAAAATGCTGGCTTAACCTGTAATAAAAATGGCATTCCATTTGATCCTTTACCACCATCTGTCACATCAGGTGTTAGATTTGGTTCCGCAGCAGCAACTACTAGAGGTTTCCAAGAAAAAGAGTTTGAATTAATAGGTAACTTTGTTGCCGATGTTTTGGACGGATTTAAGGATAAT
>CACMTN010000020.1 GCA_902616615.1 uncultured SAR116 cluster alpha proteobacterium
CAAGAATTATGATTTAAACTTTAATTTCCTTAGACAAGTGGTTAGCAAGGTAGATATCTATAATAAAATTGTACAAGTTTGCGTTATAAATAAACAATATAATTAGTTACTCATTTTGCCTAAGATTTTTGATATCATTACAAAATAAAAAATCATGTAATATTGTAAATTTTAGTCAATTTTTAATCTTTACTAATTAAAAAATTATGAGATTGCGACATTATTATTTCAAAAATATTTAGACCAAATTTCTAAAATAAAAACATATATACCATAAGCATATAAACAGAAAACACAAAACTTAAGTGTTTTATTTAAACTATCATCTGACTTATATACCCATTGATAAAACTCTTTTTTTTGTTCTGTGCCCTCATTTTTTGTTTTTTTCAATAATAATAACCAATAAGGAATATTTAGCATTATATAAAAACAAAGGACAATCGTAATTAGACCTAAGCCTAAAATTATACCAGTACTCATTTTTTAAATTCGTTCATAATTAGTCTCGTAACTTTTTTATATGTTTATTTAATAAAGTGTCTTAGATAAGAACAATATAAATATTCCAGATTAAATCAAATATAATCTAGTCATATAGAACGTATATTTATTAAGTATGCATATTTGAAGCATTTTCAATACGCACGTAATTCGACAAATTAGTGCAACAATTTGAAAACAAAATAAAATCTTATTTAAATCAATATTATAAAAAATTCTCAAACTTTACTAATATTTTAAAATTATTTAATATAAGATATGATTATTTTGTTTTCAAAACTTAGATTAGTTTTAATAATATTTTTAGTTTTATTTAATTTTCAAAAACGATCGTTTTCAAATGAATTTGATAATATTTCTGCTTGTGCTGGTGTGATTATGGGAGATGGAGCTGCTGAATTAAGAGACCTTCAAAATGAAATAAATTTTGATAATGCGTTCGAACTTGCAATTAAAGCATTTTATGGCGAAGGCTTATCTCAGGCTCGTTCTAATGAAGATATTATAATAGCAGAAAGTATTATAGCATCAAATGTTGACAAAATTTACATGCAACCCGAATGGACTGCTGAAGTTTATGAAGAGGTTATTCGCTGTTATAGAATTCTAGGATTAAAGGTTCTTGAAAAATCAGAAATAATTAAAAATAACATAGGATTAATAAACCAATATTTAAGTAAATATAAAGCCAGACTTAAAAGGATGATAAATGCTGGGTAATTAAAATTATCCTTGAGATTTTAAATTATTCATTAATTGAAGTTCAAATTGTTTAATAAGTTTTTTATCCGCTGCATTGTTACAATCAAATTGTTTTTTGTTGTAAGATTGTGTTGTACCATTCCATATAACTTTTTTTTCCATTGCTACTGCTTTAGCATCATAAAAAGCATATAGAAGAGCAAACATCATTTCACCCATTTCTGGTTGAGTATAAAACAACTGACCAATTTGCCTTATTAATGTTAGCTCTAAATCTTTAGTTTTATAACATATTTCAGTTAACCCTGTTACACCTCCCATTTGTTTGTATTGGTTAGTAGCAGCGTCTTGAGCATTAACATTTTGTGAAAATATTAAATATATTACAAATAAAGGTAATAACTTAATTAAAATTTTATTCATTAATTTACCCTTTTATGATTTATTTCGAACAAAAAGTTCAGTCATATTTTATTTGATTGTAATTAATAAGTAAAGTTTTGTTTACTTTAATTTATT
Organism: uncultured SAR116 cluster alpha proteobacterium; assembly: GCA_902616615.1. Lineage (GTDB taxonomy): Bacteria > Pseudomonadota > Alphaproteobacteria > Puniceispirillales > Marisalimonadaceae > Marisalimonas. The sequence goes on from CACMTN010000020.1 coordinate 1,726, forward strand.
TCAAATAATTAAATAATTAATAAAGTTTAATTAATACATAATTTCACTAAAATAGTGAAGTTTTTCCAGGACACTCATTAAATGACAAGTTCCATGCTTTTTGTAATCTTTCTAAAGCAATGTTTGAATATGTTGAGAAGTAAAATTCCCCATCAGAAGATATCATTTTAATTTTTTGATTATTTTTAATTTCTGGGTAAACTCTAAAAGCAGTCATATTGATTTTTCTATTATCAATTCTTTCTTTACCATTTGAAAGTATACACGCTTTAACTTCAACCCAGTAATTATATTCTAATCCTTCTAGGTCTCCAGTTGTAGAAAAGTTATAAACCTGTTCCATTAATGTTTTTTTACGAGATTTGTAATTAAGCCAAACCTGTTTTCTTTTATTATAAATTTCTTTATTTTTTTTAATATCACTTTTTTTCTTTTCTTCAGCAAGTCGCTTTTGCTTAATAAGTTTGTCACGCTTTATAAGACGGGCATTGATAACCTTATTACCATTTTCAAAAATAGTTGAAAGTACTGGATGTGCTTCTTTCCAAATAAGCATAAGTACAAATGTCGTGCTGTTCCAGTAAGAATAATTCCAACTATTGTAATTGAAGTTAATACAAGATTTCTTTTTTAATGGAATACGTTCTTCAGTAATATGTCCATTGTCATCAACTTTCTTGTTTGTTCTAAACCTTTGTTCAAGACAATAATCATCTTTTAGATAATGTAAAAAGCTATATTTAATAAAATTAAATAACTTTGGATTTTTTATTTTGATTTGTTTAAGGCAAGCTGTAAAGTTTTGGTCCGCAATTACGAGTGTATTTTTGTCCAAACTTAAACTTCTAGAATAAGCATTTGCATCTCTAAATTTTTTTTTAATCCATAATGTCGATGCTTCAATTCCATCCCAACGAAATTGACCATTCATAGTATCTAACATCCGATAATGCTTCACAGGAATTTTAAAAAATGGATGACTAAATACTTCACAGATTTGTGATGCTGTAGCAATTGTTCCTACCTTTACAAAATCATTCCAATTGTTATTATTTTTTCTAACCATAAGGGCTGTAGTAGAATGTTGGTCAATCGGTATTGTGGCTGGCTTTTGAATATTGGGGGCTCCAGACCTGTTATCTTTTGCTATGACCATTGTTGATGTAAGAGCTATAATTATTAAAACAATAAAATGTAAATTTAATCTAAACATAACTTCCTTATTATTAATGGAACTTTTATAATTAAAAATTCTAGTTCATATAATTATTTTAATAGATCATGTTTCATCTGTGTAATAATAATATGAAAATAAATTTTTAAAAATTAGTTATTATTATTCAAGGCTAAATTAAAAAAGAAATTTCTAGAAAAAATGAATTATTACAAAAAAATGTAAGTGCTGCTAATTTAACCATTGTTGATTATACTTGCTACATGTTTTGTAACAGATTTTGAAGATTTAATATAATAAATGGGCGATAGGATCTTAAAGATTTAAGTTTTAACTTATTGTTAGATTAAAATACAAATACTGTTTTAAATATTCTGAGGATAAGGATGTATTATATCGCTGTAAATACAATTAAATAAAAGATTGGGTATTTCTCTGTGGAGGGTGTCTAAAAAACAAAGATTTATTTGAAAACACTTACCATTATGGTGGTACTTAGAAGAATAAAAAGAAATAAACTATTTTACTCTTTACAACAGTTTACTGACTCACCGCAGCACCCGTCACTGCAACAACCTTTACTACATTCTCCAGTAGTACAACCATCACTACAACACCCGTCTGCACAACAAGTGTCTTTACAACAAGTGTCTAAATTATCCATCAATTCATTCATTATAGAACTCACATTTTAGTAGTCACGACTATATTTTATAATATACAATATTTATACCACAATAAGCTAGACAAATCGAGATAAAGTGAAACATTAGTTATAGGAAATGAGGGTATTTCCAGATTTTCTAATTTATAGTGTTCAGCAGAGGATACTTTTTTAAAACAACTATAACTAATTATTGTTATTTATTTAAAACTTATAAAGAAACATTTTCAAAAAATTTAAAATCACTATTTGAAGTTTTTCTTCCATGTGTGTCACCTCCTACAATAGACATTGTAGCACCCATCTCTTTAATTTGTTCTTTTACGTCAGAGTATTCTTTTGCTTTTTTATAGGATATTTCCCAATCTTTTTTAGATTTCCATACTGTCAAGTAATGAAGATGAGTGTCTGAAACATCAATAAATAAGGAAAAATTTAAACCTTCCGTAAATAATTTATCAGTATAATTTATGCAAAAAAATCTAAATGAATCTCTTCCAACCTTATTCGGAAATTTAAAAACATGAATTCTTGTGTACATACCTCTAACCTCTAATTACAAATTTCTTAATTCTCTTTATACCAATTACTTAATTTTATTTTTTCATGTTTTGGTTTTAAACCTGATGTAAACCTATCTACTTCAACTACAAAAAAACTAGCATATCTGTCCGTGCCCCAGTTCTGAACTTGTTTTTCAACATCTTCCTTTGATTTTGCTAAATAATGAGAACAAAAAAAACTACTATCGTTTCCAAGCCAAGTTTGAAAACATGTTGCAAACTCACCGACTGAATCCTCAGCCCATTTTCCGTGGGTAACACCTTTTGGATATAATTTTTTAAAAGATAGCTTATATTCATCTGAAAGCTTTTTTGAGAAAAAATCATAAATAACAAAGTAGTTATTCTTTCTATTTTCATTATCTTTATTCATCAGATGGCACCCATTCAGGTAAAGGTTCTCCACCAGTGTAATGGTTATGTGCAGGTGTTTCTCTAAACAGACAATATATATCTTCTTTAGATATATTGAGTGTTTCTTTGAGAACTTCAGACAAACCGTCAACAAGTGCTTTCTTTCTTCTTACATCTCTTCCGGGTCTTAAATCAACATCTATGACTGGAAGACCATCACCTATATAACCAAATGCTTCTCTAATAGAGACATAATCATATTTAACTTCTTTTGGAGCTAATGTTTTTAATACAACTTCTCTTACTTTGCTGTGTATTTGTTTTTTAATGTCTGTAGAAACCCCTTCAGGAATATCTATTCTAATTAATGGCATTTTATCTCCAATCAATATTTAATATTTTATTAGGAATATTCTAATCTAATCAGTTATATCTAGTAAAGTCTTAACCCTCTAAATGACACATAGAGTTTCACATAGAATGTTTAGTGTAATTGGAATTTAATTTTTCATCAAAAATAATAATAGTAATTGTGTAAAGTCATTGTGAGTCAAAGACTTTTTTTGCGATATTATTTAAAAATTGCTGATACATTTCCAAATAAAGATGATGTGACCTCTATTAATTTTTTATCATTTATAGGAATTGGAAGTCCATAGGCTCCAGTCAAAATTAAATTACCTTTTTTTAGGGTGTTACCTATTTTATCCTGTTCTTTAATTAACCACTCAATCTCTGACAACATATCATAGGGCCACTTTTTATCTGACCATGTATCAATTATTTCTTTATCAAATATTAGTTTTAAATCAGTTGTTTCAGAGCTAGTATTTACATTTGTAGGTTTACCCATAACTACACCAGCATGAATAGCATTGTTAGCAAGAAGTTCTGGACCAAAAGGTGGGTCACCATTAAAAACTAGATTATGTATTTCAATAATAGGATGAATTGTTTCTATTGAATCTAATATATAATCTATATTTACTAACTCAGGTGTTAAATCTCGATTTAATACAATTCCAAACTCGGCTTCCATTGCAGGATTTGTAAAGTTACTTTTTTCTAAAATAACACCATCTAAATATAATTCATTTTTCCATAGTCTTCCCCAAGCAGGTGAATTAAAACCCATTTTAAGTTGTGTATCTTTAGAAACACATCCGATTTTATAGCCTATAACTTCTTCGCCTCTTTGTTCTCTCAAATTAGTTACTGTAGATTGAATACGACAAGCATCTTCTATACTTATTCTAATCTTATCTCTAAAAATAGTTCCGGGGGTATTAGCGTCATAATCCTGTAATATCTTTAAAGCATATTTATTTAATTGTGTTGCAGTCAATTCTGTCATTATTAAATTCTTAATCATCTACATATGAAAGTTATTCAAAACTTTTTGTTAATTCAGGACTTAATATTCCAGTTTCAATAGCATATTTACATTCAAACTTTGTTGCAAAATTTTCTATCCTTTCTTTCATAAGAGGTAAGAAGTTTTCCATATTCTCTTTTGTATCAAAACAATGAACCCCTAATCCTTTATCTGGAGAAACATGAAAAGAATTCATCCATAACCTTCCTTTAGGGTTTTTAACTGGTTGATTATCTGCAAGATAATCATGAGCAATTCCCATAACTTTTGGATTCAAGTATCTTATATGGAGAAAAACACAAAAATTTGTAGACATTAAATTACCTAATAGTTTGTTACAAAACAACTATACAAAGTATATAATTTAAGACAAATTAAAATAAATTGTCTACTATTATAAGGAATTTTTTAGTGTATCACCATTTACATTATTCATTAATCATTAAACAAAATATTAAAATATATCAATGTTTTATCATGTAATATTGATGTAAAATAATGCACTCTAAGTAAAAGTTCTATTCCTACCCAATGCACCACACACAGCTACATAAGCGATACCCTTGGATTATGTATTACATTGTTAATGTCAATTCGCACGAAATGTGCATCAGTTTGTGCATCACTTAAATTAACCGTCACCACTACAGAGTAAGTGGGTATGAATATGTATAAATGTACCTAATTATATTAATACCACTAAATGCCCCTACCCACGTATTACACATGGGGGATGTGTAGTACATACATTCATAGGATCTGCAGCAGATGAGAAGTTAGTGCAGCGATTGTATATCTATCCTATCTATGATATATGAGGACTAGAATAAGACGTCTTTCGGGTTTTCACAATCAACTCCAGTAATTAACTCATTTAAAAATTTATTACTTAATTCTAAAGTTGGCGCAATTTTTTTAAGACTATCCTCACTCATTGGCATATCCTTAAATGGTTTTATTGTATCTTCATAGTGAGCTTCATGAAATTGTTTATGAGAATACCATTTGTTAACTTTCAAAAAAGGTATAATTGGTGTTTCCTTAATAAGTCTATACTTATTTTCTGTACAATCATATTCAGCATATCCATATATTTTTACAATGACATTAGAAGAATTATAAGAATTGTCGCAAGATATTGTAAATGCAGACATAAATAATATCAAAAATATTTTTCTTAAACACATCATCCAATTATAAAAGAATTTTTATTTAATGTAAAATTTACGAATAGAAAAAATTATATACAATCACAACTATGAGACTTTATAAAGAAAGTAGCTAAACTCTCAAGTCCTGAAGTACAATGTTTCTACTTGCTTCTATAACAGGGTCAGCTGCTTGTAATTCTTTCATAATATTTTTAGTAAAATTTTCTAATTCTATTTGACATTGTTTAAAAGCATTTGGACCATCGTATTCGAATAGCACAGATGTTTTAAAAGTTCCTTTCACATTCCATATTTGGTTAAGACAAAATCTTGTACATCCTTTTGTTTTGAGTTTATCAAACAATTCTGTACCGTTATCTTCCCAAATTCTAATGAATAGGAGCATTTGTGCTTCCGTCTTAAAAGTAAAAGTATTATAAGTCATCAAATTTGCTTTTGTTTCCAACAGAAACTCCCAAACTAAATGTTAACAAAATTATAAAGTACTTAAAAGTTTATATATATTTAAAATAAAGACCAAATTATTTTTACTAGTTCGTACATCAGTTTGTACCTCAATTTGAATATAAAAAAATAATATATTATGTTAGAGATATTATAGGTGCGCTTTGAGCGAGTTCCATTCCTATACTATGCAACATAACTGATTATATTCTATCTATACACTAAGAAATGCATACGTATAGCATTGTCAATACGCACGATGTTTCACAGTTTGTTTTACATCTGTGAATACACCTTATGCATTAGCCACCCGGGGTGTGTGCGTGTATATATATGCTCTTTTACAGATGGGGTCATATAAATGTTGACCACTTTAATGCGTAATAGAGAGTCATACAGAGTCATTACTGTTATCAGTGTCAATAATTTGTACATCCAATGTGCTTACAATGGCTGTATGAGTCTGTATCACTCAGTAATGGTGTTTCTAGTTAAACTTTACTAGCACTCTGTCTTTATCACCTTGTAGTTCAGGTGTTTGTGAGCCACTAGATTGCTGTACTACATTCTGTTCAACATATGCGTGTAGTTCACGTGCTGTAATCTTATTGTCGTTATTAGCATCTGCATCACCTTCCATGCCTTTCATGAGAAAGTATGAGAACATACCATGTTTAGCTTCTTCTAGTGGTTTACTAGTCTGGTCACCTGCAGCTGCACTGAAAACAGTAAAATTTTTAGGGATTGCTTGTTCAATTGCTCGTATGGTAATTGGTCGTGACGAAATAAGCATATCTGTTCCACGTGTAGCTCCAGAATAACATGTATCTAAGAAAACTGTTACACTTCGTGGATTGGCTTGTTCAATATCGTTAAATAACTCTTTTCTTTTAATTGCTGATGTTAATAGCCGGGGTGAGCCATCATATGGAAGAATAAACATATCTTTACCATCATCAGATGCTAAACCATGACCAGCAAAAAATATGTATATGTCTGTTTTACCTTGTTTAGTTGTACGATTTATCCAGTCTTTAATAGCTAAACCTATTTCAACTCTATCAGCTTTTTTATTAATCAACTCTTTTACATTGGTGGAAGGAACACCTAGTTTCATTGTTGCATAATCATAAAACTGTTGTGCATCTTTATCTGCATAGATAGCGTTAGCACTAGTTTTTTCGTAATCAGCTACACCTATTATAAGAGCAATTGAATCAGGATTATTAAATGCTTTTTTTTCTAAAGGGTTAAGCCTATCAAAACTTGGGCCTGAAGCTTGTTCAATATCGTCACGTTCAATAATGATATTTTTGGATGCTTTATTACCTTTTTTATCAAAAGCCACTATCTCAAAGGAAAGGCCATCACGAGGAATATATAATTCTGTCTGAAATATCCCTTTCTTTGTAAAAGGTATTAGTTCTCCATCTATTAAAATCTCAACGACCTCTGTATTATCTGTTACAGTTCCACTTATTTTTGCGTTTGCCCCAATAACTTTATGAGAAGATTTTATAACAGGTTTTTCATTATCATTATTAATTTTAATTTTTTCATTTTTCTTTTTGGCTTCTAAAGCTGCTAGTTTCCTTTTTAATTCTTCTGCTTCACGTTTAATTTTATTAAATTCTTCCGAATTTGCTGCAGAAGCAGATTTATGTTTTTTTTGACCTTTTACGTATTCTCCATTTTTAAAAACACCTTTGAGAACAGAGCCATTAGCAAAAGTAAATGATCCTTCACCGTGAGGTTTGTCGTCTTTTATTTGTCCTACGTATTTATCACCATTAGCCCATAGATAAATACCTTTTCCATTACCTTTGTCATTTTTATGCTTACCAACATATTTGTCGCCATTAGACCAAACCATGGTTCCTTGTCCATGCGCAACATTATTTTTGTGATTTCCTATATATTTACTGCCATTTGAATAAATAAATGTTCCTTTACCATTTGCTTTACCATTTGCATGTTCGCCAAAATATTTGTTTCCATTTTTCCATTTCATAGTTCCATAACCATGTGCTTTGTCATTTTTATGCTCACCTACATATTCATCTCCATTTGCGTAAGTGAATATACCTTTTCCATTAGCCTTGCCATTTTTATGCTGACCAACATATTTGTTACCATTAGCCCAAAACATAGTTCCTTTGCCGTTTGCGAAGTCTGATTTAAATTGACCAACATATTTGGCCCCATCTTTCCAAATCAATGAACCAAAACCATCAAACTTATTATTTTTGAATTCACCATTGTAAATTGCACCATTAGAGAATTTGTGAGTGCCAGTGCATAGATGCTTATAATCTTGTTTAGAACATCGTGGCAAAGATTTTGATATTACTTCATTTGAATTCTTATTCAATAAGCTTGCTATCTTTGCTTTAGGAAGTTTGATTTTTTTAGAATATTGGAAAACATTATCTTTCCAAATACCTTCTTTAGTTTTTCCATTAACTTTGTAAAGAATTCCTTCACCATTATATTTGTCATTAATAAATTGACCTAAATACTTATCACCATTTTTAAACGTAAATATCCCAAACCCATCATATTTACCATCTTTATAACTACCAACATGTTTATTCCCACTAGCAAAAAAAAATGTGCCTTCTCCTTCTTTTTTGCCGTTTCTAAAATTACCCTCATATCTATTTCCTTTGGGATAATTAAAAACACCATACCCATGTCTTTTCCCATCAAGATATTGTCCTGAATAAACATAACCTTTGAATCTATCATTAGCTAAATAGTAGTATGTTCCTGAACCATTAGGTTTTCCATTTCTGTACTCACCTATGTATTTGTTGCCATTAGCATGCAAATAGGTACCTTTACCATGTCTTTTTCCATTTTGATATTCTCCAGTATACTTGTCACCTTTGAATTTACTGTCAGCTAAAGAAAAATAAGTCCCAAAACCATGAAGTTGTCCATTTTTTTGTTCACCAACATATTTATTACCACTAGGCCATATAACTGTTCCCACTCCGTGTCTTTTATTATTCAACCATTCACCTTCATAAAAATAACCTTTATATTTATCATTGGCTAAATGGTAATATTTACCATATCCGTTGAATTTATCGTTTTTAAATTCTCCAATATATTTTCTTTTAGATGAAATAACTGTTCCAAAACAATTATGCTTTTTTCCACTTGATGGACAATTTGGAAGCTTACTATTAGTAGTTTTGCGTATCTCAGAATTATTTTTAGAAGAAGCCTTAACCACATTCACTTTTTCACATTTATAATTTCTAAATTTTATTTCTTGTAAGGTAGCTTCGTATAATTCTTTACTTACATTTTTTTTGTTTTCCCAATTTTTAAAATTGTTACATAATTGAGAAGAACTTAATCTTTTAACGATACATTTTTTTTTGTCAGCAAATGCTAATAAACAATCAACATTACCTTTTTCATAATTAAGATTTGACGCAACATCTTTAACTGCATTGCATCCTCCAAGAAAAAATAATGGACTTAGAATAATTGCAATATTTCTAATTTTAAAAACCATAATCTAACAACAATTTTTTATAAAATATTGAAACACAACCACTAAGTATAAATAAAGATGGTATAAAAAAAATGACTTTATAATTAGTTTTTTTCACATCAATTACCTTTTGTATTTACCTTAACTATTTTAAAATTATTATCATCAAACTCAGAAAACTCTTCAATTAATTCTTTTAGTCTTTTGCTTTTTTTTATTACATAACTTTCTAGATTAGATAATCTTTGAAGTGCGTTGTATGCATTATTAGCCATCTTAAAATCTTTTACTAGAAGAGAACTTGTACCTGCAGAGTAAAAGTAATCAGCTGCTTTTTTAATAATTCCTTGATTTTCTAATAGCAACCCTGAATTAAAATAAGCATAGCTGTTTTTATTGTTAATTAAGATTGCTTTATCATAAGAAGCAAGTGCTTTATCTAGTTGATTTAATTTCGTGTAGGCATAACCCAAACCATTAAGATAATTATCATCAATTTTTATAGCTATTGCATCTAGAAACGTTGATGCTGCATTTTCATATTCATTTAACATTAATTGTGAGCGACCCTTTAAGAATATTAGTTTATGATTATCTCTACTTGATTTTAAATAAGAATTAATTAAATTGATTGCTTGTCCGTATTCTCCAGAAGCAAACAAAACACTAGGAGTTTTCTGCTTTTTGACAACTTGTTTGGAAGGTACTTCAATTATTTTTGTTTTTGGGATTATAGCATATTTTAATTGATTATTATTTAGAACACTTGTTGTTTCAGGAAGAGTTTTTAAAACACGTCTTACAACAGTATCTATCATTTGAAAAGCAACTTCTTCTTTAGTATTACTAGATGCAGTAAAAAGGCCTGTAGCCAATCCTATAGGAGAAAAAGGAACAGAACCTGCTCTTGATGTTGCTGTATGACTAGCTTTCCAGAGTATTTGGTTATTTTTATCTTTTAAAAATAAAGTAAGACCAACATTTGTAGATGAATAGGCTAGATAAAAATCGTTTTTAAACTCTGTTATTGTTCCTTCTATTAAAGCATCACAGTCTAAATTTTTAAGGATTAATTGATTGGTATTTGAAGATTTCATAACAAAGGCTACTTTATGAAGCTCAATGTCCTGATAGTTTTTAGGTGACAAGTGACCGTAGATTGCATGTCTGATTAAAGTGATTTTATCTAATGACTTATATTCACTGGCATCAGAATTATCTTTGATTTTTCCAATAGCTATACAATTAATATTATTTGGGTTAAAATTTTCTGAGAGAGAATACTGAACTTCAGGTAATATATTTTGGGATTGACTAAAATTGTTAACCTTAGAATATTTTGGTGTTTGGCATGAACTCAACAAAAAACAGAACAGGATTGTATTAATAAGATTGTAACTAACTCTTTTAAAGGTCATTATATGTCCAACTATAAATTTTTAACCCTAATTATATCACTCTTTACGTTAGTATGCTTCAGTATCAAAGTACATGCAATTACTGAAAATCAATTTTTAGTTATAAACAAACTAATAGATGAAGAGAATATAGATAAAGCGTTTTCAGATTTAAAAGTTCTTCAAAAAGGTGAAACTAAATTATCTGCTCGTACCCAGATTTTGATTGGCAGAATTTACTTAGCATTAGAACAGCCTGCAAAAGCATTTGGTTTCTTTGAACAAGCAACTTTTACTTCTGTATCAACTGACGACTTGGCTTACGCTGGAATGTCAATGTCTGCTATTAAACTTGGTAATTTGTCCGATGCTAAAACATATGCTGAAAAAGCTCTTAATGAAAACCCGGACCTAGTTGAAGGTAAATTAGCGCTTGGTTTAGTCTTTACAGATTATGGCCAAATGAAAAAAGCAGAGACATATTTTAAAAAGGCTATTCTAGCTAGCCGAAATTCACTTATGTCTGTGCGAGCTTACGCAAGTTCTAAAATGAGACAGGGAAAACATAAAGAGGCTAGAGACATATTAACAAATGCATTGCTAGACCAAAAATCTGATGCAGCTACAACTGATTTGCTTGGCAAACTTTTTTGGATAGAAGGTAATATTAAAGAGGCGATTAGATTAAGAAGTGAAGCTTCTGAAATGTTTCGTAAATCTGGTAATATTCAAAAAGCAGAACAAATTGTCTCCTGGCTAAATACTGCTGCTATGCCAAAAGTCAATGAAATTAGAAAAAGTGAACGCATAAAAAAAGAAAAAATTGAAGAAAAGAAAGTTGAAAGAAAACCGGAACTATTGCAACCTAAATTAGCAACACCCAAAAGAGCAAAGTTAAAACCTGATACAAAACCAGAAGAAATATTCGTAGATAAAGATAAGCCAACACATACCGGAAGTGGCGTTATATTAAATGATGGTAATTGGGTTATAACAAATAAGCATGTTATTGAAGGCTCAAAATATATTGTTGTAAGAAACGGCTTAGGAAAAGTTAGAAAGGTTGAGTTTGTTGAAGTGCCAACTGATGAAAACATTGACTTAGCCTTACTGAAATTAAAGACCCCATTTCCACGTGATTATAGTTTGTCAATAAGTGATATTAAGAGACCAAAGGCTGGAGAACAAATTTATGTAATGGGTTATCCTATGTCTTCTATCCTAGGAAGATATAATCCGTCTATTTCCCAAGGTATAGTTAGCAAGACATTCGGATTTGGAGAAAAGGTTGGAGAATTTCAGATAACAGCTAAAATAAATAAAGGAAATAGTGGTGGTCCTATTTTCAATGATAAAGGAGATATTATTGGAATTTCTGTTGGTAAATTGAATAAAACTGAAGTTCTTACCAAAGATGGTTTTATTCCTGAAGACGTTAATGTTGGAATTTCAGGTCAAGTTTTATCAAATTTTCTTAATATGCCTATCAAAGCTAATTTTAATGAAAGCGAAAATTATGATGCTTCTCAGATTTATGAGTATATGCGACCTTCTGTTGTTTTTATTGTCAGTCAGTAGTGTAGTAATTTTTTTTACTTTTACGCCAGCAAATTCATTTGCCAATACTAATCTATCAGTCAGAGGAGAAGGAATGTCATATTGGGATGACAGAACTTCTAAGAAAGACGCGTGTGACATGGCAGAACTTGAAGCTAAGAATGATGTTTTAAGGCAGATTGGTCTAGAAAAGTTGAAGTCAAATCAAGTTGAAGCCTGTTCAGATACAGGAGATAAGGTTAATTGCGAACTATACCAAAGTACGTTTAATACCATTAGTGGGGGATATATTAAAAATTTTCAAATCCTTGAACAAAAACGGGGTGGAATTGATAAAAAGTTTTGTGTTGTTAAAATTATTGCTAATGCTGTTAAGTTTAGAGGAAATCATGACCCTGAGTTCATAATAAATGCTGATGTGGGAAATAGAAGACGTTTTTTTGAAGGTAGCCATTTAACAATTAATGCCGAATTAAATAAAGAAGCATTTGTAAGTGTTTTAGGCTGGTATCCAGATATTGATAAAGAAAATTATTATAAATTATTTCCTAATGAATTTGATAAAAATAACTTCCTGCAAAATAGATTTAAAATACCTACTAGAATTAATTCAAAGAGATATAAACTAGATATTGGCTTTCCTGCTGATTTAAAAAAAGATGAAACTCAAGAGTTTATAATTGTTCTTGCAACAAAAAGAAAATTTGCGATACTTAACAAGACAAAAGTTTCAGAACTACTTACAAGATTAGATGAAGAAGGAAAATCTAATTGGTACATGCATAAAATTGGTTATTCAGTTTTAAGGAAAAAATAATGAAAAAAATAATTTTTTTAATATCTAGTTTAATAATTTTGGCTATAAGTTCATGTAGTCCAAAGCCAGGAACACCAGAGGCTGACCTTAAAATAAGAAAAGACCAAATAGAAAAAGTAGAAAAAAAGGTGGAAGAAACTGTGGATAGTATTCCTAAATGGTGCCTAAACCCTCCAATAAATGATTTTGCATTATCTGCATGTGGGACAGGAGAGTCCGCGAGTATGAACATGGCTCGTAATAGAGCCATTTTAGATGCAAAGCGTCAATTAGCTGATAGTATTGATAGTGAAATATCTTCTAGAATGGAGGATTTCCTAAAGTCAACTGGAATGGATTCAAATGAGCAAGTTAAACAAGCTAGTCAAATAGTTACAAAAAATACAACTATTCAGGCAAAACTTATTGGTTATAAGCAAACTAAAACAGATGCTTTCAGCATGAATGGCAAATATCAATTTTATGTGTTAATTGAATATCCTGTTGGAAAAGCTAATCAAGCCTTATTAAATCAAATAAAACAAGATGGAGTTTTAAGCACTCAAAAAGATGCTGATAAAGCTATGGCAGAATTAGAAGCAGAAATAGAAAAAAGAAAGAAAAAATAGTTAATTTAACTGTACAAGCACTCTGTCTTTATCACCTTGTAGTTCAGGGGTTTGTGAGCCACTTGATTGTTGTACTACGTTCTGCTCTAAATATGCGTGTAGTTCACGTGCTGTAATCTTATTATCGTTATTAGCATCTGCATCACCTTCAATGCCTTTCATGAGAAAGTATGAGAACATAACATGTTTAGCTTCTTATAGTGGTCTAGATATCTGCTTATTAGATGCTGCAGAAAAGAGTGTAAAGCCATCTGGTATAGCTTGTTCTTTTGCTTTGATAACAATAGGTCTTCCAGCTATTAACATATCTTCGTTACGTTTAACACCTGAGTAGCACGTGTCTAGGAAGACTGTTACACTGCGAGGGTTGGCTTGTTTAATATCTTTGAATAATTCATCTCTAAGCAGTGCAGTGTTTTCAAGTAATCATGGTCTGCCATCATATGGCAAAAGATACATCTTAGTTCCATCTTGAGATGCCAATCCGTGTCCTGCAAAGTAAATATAGATGTCTGATTTATTTGGTTTAGCAGACCTTCGTAACCAATCCTTAACATTAATAAGTATCTCACCTAAATCAGCCTTATCGTTCACAAGTTCTTTGATATTGGAAGATATGCCCAATTTCATTGTGGCGTAGTCATAGAATTGTTGAGCATCTTTATCTGCATATAGAGCATTAGCAGGTGTCTTAGCGTAATCAGTCCAGTTGACTCCTTCAAACCCATATTTTCTCACAGATTTATTATTGAATTAGTTTACATTTTACCGCGTTACTGTATCAAATCTGTGTCAAAATCTGAGGGTATTTAATTATTACTTAGGAAAAAAGAAGGCAGAACTGAATTTTATTTTCCATTTATTGTCTTCTTTAATAAAGATATAAAATGAACTTATTTCTTCAAGTGGTTCATTATTAACCTTAACTCTCAATGCCTCTTTTAAAACTAAATGTGCTTTTTCTTCACTTATTTCTACCACATCAATACTAAGTGCAATTGTGTCTTTGTAACCTCTATTTTTTAATTCATTTAGGTTAGAATGAAACTCATTATATTCTTTTATTTCACCATCGAGAAATCTATAGTTAGGAAAACTTAAATAGTTTTCAACTTCTTTTATATCTCCTTTTATGAATGCTTTTACATAACCGTCATAAGCATCCAAGACTTCTTGTTTAAGAATTAACTTATTCATTATGAAGTTCCTCTAAATTATCACCCCTTATTAAATATAAGATTCTAATCTTTCCAATTTTTGAAATGATTTCTCGAATTGTTGTTCCTTTAGCAGGAATTTTTGGTGGAGTAAGATACTCAGAAATTGGTTCAATAGATAGAAATCTTTTTCTTTCTTGAGGATATTTTCTTGAATGAAAAACAGGAATAGTATCAGAGTCTAGTTCAGCAAATTCCCCAGGATAATCTTGTAAATTAAGGACTGCTAATGGTTGTATTTGTACGTTAAAGTTCTGCTTACAATAATCAGGTTGAATCATAAACACATTATTTTGATAATTGACATGGTCAACTGCAAAACAAGAATAGCAATTTTTACAATATATTCTTGTTGAACTTGCATTCCCTCGTAGTTGAGTTGCTATCATATTTTGAATTCCATTATAACTCTGTATGTCTGAACGAAAATATACAGAATATAGTATATCTCTAGGTTTTTCTCCTCCATTTATTTCTGCCCATCTCAATGCCTGTCTACAATCTTCACATGCACACATTACTGAATATTTGGGTAAGGGATCATTTAAATACAATTCACATGAACCACAAGAACAAGAAATTTTATTTTTTTTATCCATAATTACAGTCTAATCAAAATATTCTGTGAAGGTAAAGAGTAATTGCTATCTCTCTGCGGATACTATCGTGGTTTATAGATTAGTTTTTGTTTGTCAGTTTTAATAGTGGTTGGTATGTATTTTTGATTTGATACTTATTAAATTTATAGTCCAAAAAATTGTATCAGTTTAACTGAGGATTGGTTAATATGTAAATTACTTATATAATAAAGAAAGGGATATCGTATGAATATGTGTATTCTAGGTACTATTGCGACAGGAGTAGAAACTTTAAGAGCAAGAGTTGAATATAATATGGAAAGAGGTGCTAGCAAATATTGTTCTGAGTGGAAACTTGCTGATACTGGAAATAATGGTTTTGTATGGTTAGGAAATATTATTGATATGGAGGGCATGGGTGCATTTCTATCAACTGATGAAGAAATCAAATGGGACAAAGATAATGGATGTGTCTATAAACTGTATACCATGTCAGAAATGTCTGAATAAAAAATGTATATGTAAATGAGTTATTTTTGTAGTAAATGCGAATACCCTTTCAAGACTTTATGGAGATGTAAATATGGACATCATAAAGAATGGGTATATATTTGTTATAACTGCATAAGGGATATAAGAACCGTAAGAATTAGATTTATTAGTCAAATTGAAAACATTAGACGAATGATAAGATGTAAGTTGAACCCAACAAAAATTTATATTCAATTATTTAAGGTGAAAATATGATACAAAATTATATTAACTGGGAAAAAAACAAATAGATTGGTGGAAAGAAAAACTTGGTGTTTCAGATCATGGAGTTGCCTTGATATCATTCATCAAGGGTATTTTAGTAGGACTGTTAGTTTATCACTTTTTTATCGTTTAAGATTTTAGAGGTAGTTAAATATTATGAGTAAAGATTTTAAGATTTTTTTGTGTGTCGTCAGTTTTTTAGTTTTATTAAAAGGTTATATATTTTTTAATATAAACCCTTCAATCTATCTTAACCCAATGGGGTTTTAAACCTACTAAAATCTGACTATAAAAACTTTTAGAAAACCTTAACTTTTAATATCTTTTTCAGGAATTGGTTGCAACCTGAGTTCTTTTTCAAAATTACCAACCCATTTTGTTGCATCTAATTTAGTCTTAAATGATTTTGTAAAACTTCTCCATCCAGATATTCTAACTTGAGCGTTCCAAGATTTTTCTCTTTTTCTCACACAACTCATCTTTGACTCCTTTTACTGTGTCAAATCTGTGTCAAAACTGAGTAATCTCTGGGTATTATTTAAAATCAATTCTTCTAAATAATTGATATTAAACAATAAGTTATGGCGCGCTCTGAGGGAAAGTTCTATGCCTATTCAATGCACCACACACACTGCTACGTAAGCTATACACTTAGATTATGTATTACATTGTTAATGTCAATACGTACGAAATGTGCATCAGTTAAATTAACCGTTACTGGTATAGGGTAAGTGGGTATGTAGGTGTATTAATATACCCCTCTTTAATACCACTTATATGTATCACTTTAAGTGTAACACTGCCCGTGCATGGTACATGGGGGTATGGCTAGATATGTAAAGTTAGGGTGTGCAGCAGATGGGGAATTTGTTTACAGTTAAAATTTCATAATTGATTGTAATAAACTTTAAATTATATGATAATTTGAGAATTAAAAAAGGAAATATGAAGATGTCTGCACTCATCAATTATACTACTCTTGTCTTTACTACCGAATTTGAGATGAACGAGATGATAAATCATATTGATAATACTAGTAAAGTATGGGCACCTGAAATGAAAAAACGTGGTCTAAAACGTTTTGTATGTACTCGTATTTGGAACAAAGGTGATACTTTTAAATTAGGAATTTTATTTGAATACGATACTAAAGAAGCATTTGAAGCAAACGTTGAGTATTTAGATAAACATTTCAATACTCTTCCTAAAACAAAAGCATTGATGACTATGGCAAAAATAGAGGGAAGCCGAGGAGTTTCAGTTTTTGAAGTTTAAGTATATTCTTTATAGTAAAAATAATCCGTATCTATTTCGGAGAAGTTTAATTAATAATTAATTAAAATAATAGTGAGTTATACAACTAGCTTATTGTAATCAAATTTTATTACATAGAATGTCATTGTAGTGAATTGTTTCTTCTTAGGGAAATAGCTAAACTCTCAAGTCTTGGAGAACAATATTTCTACTAGCTTCTATAACAGGGTCAGCAGCTTCTATTTCTTTCATGAGGTTTTTGGTAAAATTCTCTAACTCTATCTGACATTGTTTAAATGCATTTGGACTTTCGTATTCAAATAATATAGATGTTTTAAATGTTCCCTTTACATTCCATATTTGATTAAGACAAAACTTAGTACATCATTTTTTTTAAGTTTATCAAATAATGCTGTACCATTATCTTCCCACATTCTTATAAAAAGGAGCATTTGTGCCTCAGTTTTAAAAGTAAAAGTATTATAAGTCATCAAACTTGCTTTTATTTCCAACAGAAACTCCTAATTTAAATTTTAACTAAAATATATAGTACTTTAAAGTTTATATAAATTTAAAATAAAGAGCAAATAACGTTTGACAGTTTGTGCATCAGTTTGTACATCACCCATTATTGCGTAAAAATATTATGCTTACATATCAATGTGTTAACATGCCATATTAAAGTGAAATGGTGCGCTCTGAGTGAAGTTATGTTCATCTATAGTGCACCAATTTCAACTGAACTTTAGCAATAGCCTCAGTTTATGTATTACTGAATCTGTGTCAACAGGCACGTTTTCTTTCACAGTTAAAAAATGTTCCCGTAATGGAATAGCCTTATGTAAATGATAATTATACTAAGATGTTAAATACACTTATATGTATCATTTAAAGTGTACCCCACGGCATGAGCCACCCGGGGTATGTACGTATATATACATATGCTCTTACACAGATGTGCTCATATAGATGTTAACCACTTTAATGAGTCATAGAGAGTCGTACAGTGTCATTACTGTTATCAGAGTCCTTCAACATCCAATGTGCTTACAGTGGCTGTGTGAGTCTGTATGAGTCAGGGATTAGTTATGTAGGCTATTTATATATAGCGTGAACAGCTGAAGGAATGGTAAAAGAGTGGAACTATATTTTTTGATATAAATTAAATAATTTCCATCTAAATATGTTATTTACTTATCATGTACTTTTATAATTAATTTAAATTAACAGAGGAAAAATGATGGGTGAACTTAATACAAAATCACAAAAAATAATATTTACTATTCAATGTAGTATCAAGTCTGATGCTAACGAATTTAGAAAATGGGCAAATGAACGTGCTACAAAGTACGTATTTGATTTAAAGGAGGAAAAAACTATAAGTTATGAATGGTATTTGTCTGATGATAATTCAGAAGCAACATTAGTTGAGTCATTTATTGACAGTGACGGGGCAATGCAACGTTTAAACAACCATATGTCAAGCCCTATAGCCGAAGAAGTAACGAATCATGTTGACATAAAAGAATGGCTAGTCTTTGGCAACTCTAAACAAGATTTAATTGATGCACTAACTCCTTTTGGTGCCAAATTCAAAAAGCATCATTCTGGTTTCAATCATAGTTCATAATAATTTCTTTTAAACTATTTAAGAATATTGATTACTAATTTACTTATGATTTAAGCTATAATCCTTACCTTAATCAAAATGATATACCATTCTAAGTGTTAACCATTTTAATGTGTCATAGAGAGCCATTGCTATAATCAGATTCAATTGTTAATCCAATGTGTTTACAGATGCCGTATGAGTCTGTATGAGTCAGGGATTAGGTATGTCTAGATATGTATTGTTAGGGTGTGTAGCAGATACTGAAATATAATTTAATAATTATAATCCAATAGATTAAGTGTTCTTGTAGTTAATCTCTTTACAGTAATTTTTTTAAAGAAATTATCATTATCTTTAAAATGTTTTTCTATAACTTTTTGTCCCTTAACATAGGCATTTTCGTCTTTATATTCAAATAAAGTTGATAATGCAAAACCACCTTCTTTGTTCCAGACCTGATTCAATCTAAAGCGCATCAATCCAACTTTTTTCATGTTTTCATAAAAGTTTGAACCAGTTTTTTCTACATAATTTATAAATAATTCCATTTCTGCTTCACTAGAAAAATCTATTAAAACATGGCTAATTAATTTTGCTGATGGTATTGAATTTTTATGTTCGTTCATATATGTCCTATTTATTAACTTTAAATCTCATACCTATCTAATTTAGATAAATCCATTTCAGGTCCGAAATCAAATACAGAAACATTACCCTCTAAAACTTCAACTTTAACTCCGGCTTCTTTAGTGTCATTTACTATTTTTTGACCGTATTGTTCCCAAACTTTCATTGCAGATTTTTTATCTTTATAAATATTAATTGCCATCCTTTGAGTATCAGACAAATCCACATTTAATCTTATAACCAAACCCCTTGAATATCCTACTTGTGCAGTTATGTTTTTAAGAAAATCTTGCATAGATGTTTTTGAAAACTGATTCATAAAAGTTTGTCTAATAACTCTACAATAAAAATTATTCATGAAAGAAAATTCCTTTTAATCCAATTTGAATCTTAATTAATATAAATTAAAACATACAATTTTAAGAAAGAAGGTACAAAATGTTTCACACTTTATTTCACAGTTTTTTGTTAATGTAGAATAATCTAATAATTACAATGATTTAGTTTTTATAATGGTGCGCTCTGAGTGAAGTTATGTTCATCTATAGTGCACCAATTACAACTGAACTACAGCAATAGCCTCAGTTTATGTATTCCTGAATCTGTGTCAACAGGCACATTTTCTTTCACAGTTTCTTTCACAGTTTAAAAGTCGTTACTGAGTACATGGCTTCTGTGTCATCCTTCTGTGTTATTATTATAATAACTATAATAACATTTATATGTATTCACTTAACTGTATCACTATAAGTGTAATCCTACCCCATGCATGAACCACCCGGGGTGTGTACGTATATATACATATGGTCTGCAGCAGATAAGGTCATATAGATGTTAACCACTTTAATGAGTCATAGAGTGTCATACAGAGTCATTACTGTTATCAGAGTCATTCATACATCCAATGTGGTTACAGTGGCTGTATGAGTCTGTGTGAGTCAGGAATGATGGTTCTAGTTAAACTGAACAAGTACTCTGTCTTTATCATCTTGTAGTTAAAGAGGTGTAAGCCATTTAGAAGTTATTATTTATAATAAATCAACATTTTTGGAAAATTAATTACTTTACTGAACAAACTTTTTTCAACATAAGTTTCCTTAGTTTCATTAAAGTTTATAAAACCTAATTCTGTTTTTCCAAAATTTTCAAGCTTTTGACTAATTTTCTCAATCTTATAATCTTGAATTTTTTCTAAAAATTTAGAAAACTGTTTAGTAAACAGCCAATACTCATTAGATTTAATTGAATTTTTAAGAAGCCTATGAATTAGAATTACATTTTCACCAGATAATTCTGTGAAATCTCTAATTTTTGTTATATGAAAATCTCCATGATGAACTACTATTTTTAGACTAAGATTTCGTGCCTGCTGACACGGGTCACACGGACAACTTTGGACAAATTGTAATTTAGAAAGTTTATCTTTAAAATTATCATTTGCTAGCTTCATGAAACTTAGAATATTTAGAGCTTCATCTTGAGGTTTTAAACTTTGCAAATAAAAAAAAGCGGCATCACCTTCTATCTTATTTAACTTCATAATAGGCTCAAATGAGGTAATAATTGTCTCTAATAAATCTTTAATAATTTTTTCAGCGTGACTTTCCCAATAAGAAGCAAGTTTGTCGCCTATTAAAGGCTTTTTTTTCATATTATGGATTTTAATAAATTCTGTAAATCCACTTATATCAGCTATTAATAAAAATCCATTTACTTTATCCATTACTACTCTCTTATATAATTTCTATTTTAAAAGATTTATTTATGAAATTAAAACATTCAAATAGAATTTTTATTGAAAATTATAGTACATTTTTCACAATTTGTGCATCACCATGTACACCACCCATTAATTAGTAAAAAAATATTCATATATATCAATGTGTTAACACTTTAGATTGATGTGAAATAGTGCGCTCTGAGTGAAGTTATGTTCACTTGTAATGCACTACTTGTAGTTGAATACAAGCTCTACACTCAGTTTATGTATTACTGAATCTGTGTCAACAGGCACAAAATGGTCTACCGTTTGGTCTACCCTAAATGTTACACACAAAATTAGCGTTCTTAGTATAGAGAACGTGAACATAAATATGTATCACTTAACTGTAACACTATAAGTGTAATCCTACCCCACACGTGTGCCACCCCGCCCTTGTAGGTATAGTATTCATAAGCTCTGCAGCAGATAGGGTGTAAATAGTGTTAACCATTTGAATAAGTCATAGAGAGACATACAGAGTCATACAGAGTTGTTACTTTTATTGGAATCAATTGTACATCCAATGTGCTTATAGTGGCTGTATGAGTCTGTATGAGTCAGGAATGATGGTCCTAGTTAAACTGTACTAGCACTCTGTCTTTATCACCTTGTAGTTCAGGTGTTTGATAGCCTGATAAATTATCAAGATTTAATAATTTCACTAAAATAATTTTTTAATTAAATACACTAGTATTTTGAGTTTTTTCCAGGACATTCTTTTATCAAGTCAGAATATGCCCTATCGTATCTTTCTTTAGTGGCATAATCTGGTAAATTTATTTTGATACTTTTTTGTTGGCCTACCGGTAAACCCAATAAAGAAGCAGCAATATTTAATTCCTCTTTAGTTTTAAAATTATGAGAATATTTTAATTCCTTTAATCCTTTTATTCCATATATGTGAAGTTCTGTAGGTTTTTTTGATTTATTCATTTTATACACTGTAGATTTCCAAATAGCTTTGTTCAAATCATACTTAACATAAATTCGTTTAAATGCATGACTATACATTGGATATTTGGTTTCAAATGTAATTATGCATCCATCACTCGTAATGTTTTCTATATCCTTATTTAAGAAGCCTTCATTTCCAAATAATATAAATCCAAAAGCCTTATAAACAGTTATATCATTTGGGCCTTCATCACTGATGATTGATGAATTAACTAGGTTGATATTTAAATTTAAAAAGATAAATGAAAATATAAAAATCAAAATTTCTGAATATTTTTTCATAAAATTACTAAAATTTCGAGGATTTTCCAGGACACTTATTAAATGCCAATTTCCATGCTTTTTGTAATCTGTCTATTGGAATATTTGCATATGTTGAAAAATAAAATTTTCCATCCGAAGATATCATCTTAATTTTTTTATTTTTTATTTCCGAATATATTCTGAAAGCAGTCATATTGATATTCCTGTTATCAATACTCTGTCTACGATTTGAAAGTACACATTTTTTAAATTCAACCCAGTAATTATATTGTGTTCCCTCTAAGTCTCCAGTTGTAGAAAAATTGTAAACCTGTTCCATTAATGTTTTGTTGCGGGATTTGTAGGCAAGCCAAAGTTGTTTTCTTGTATTACTAAGTTCTTTTTGTTTTTGAAGCTCACCTTTTTTCTTTTCTTCAGCAAGTCGTTTTTGCTCAATTAGTTTGTTACGTTTTATAAGACGGACATTCATAACCTTATTACCATTTTCAAAAATTTTGGAAAGTACTGGATGCGCCTCTTTCCAAATAAGCATAAGTACAAATGTAGTACTGTTCCAGTAAGAGTAATCTCCACTATTGTAATTGAAGTGAATACAAGATTTCTTTTTTAATGGAATACGTTCTTCAGTAATATTGCCATTATCATCAACTTTCTTTTTAATTTTAAACCTTTGTTCAAGACAAGTATCATTTTTAAAATAATGTAAAAAACTATATTTAATAAAATTATATAACTTTGGTTTTTTCATTTTGATTTGTTTTAGACAAGCAGAAAAGTTTTGGTCTGCAACTGTCAAAGTATTTTTATTTATGCTAAGACCTCTAGTTTTTTTAGCATTTGCATCTTTAAATTTTTGGTTTATCCATAAAGTTGATGCTTCAATTCCATCCCAACGAAAATGACCATTCATTGTATCCAACAACTCATGATTCTTCAAAGGACCCTTAAAAAAAGGATGACTGAATACCTCACAGATTTGTGATGTTGTAGCAATTGTTCCTACCTTTACAAAATCATCCCAGTTGTCACTATTTTTTCTAACCATAAGGGCTATAGAAGAATTTTGGACTATTGGTACTGTAGATGGGTCTTTAAGAGTGGGTGCTTTAGACCTGTTTTCTTTGGCTATGCTCATCGTTGATACTAGAGCTATAATTATAAAAACAATAAATTGTAAATTAAAACTAAACATTACTTACCTATTATTAATAAAATTTAATCATTATAAGTCATAGTTCATTTGATTACACTAGCAATTTAATAGTTATTTGTGAAGTGGTTAGAGTATAGGCACAAAATGTTTCACAGTTTGTTTTACAGTTCATAGTCTACTCTAAAATAATGCATAGATATCAATGTATTAGAAAAATTATTGGTGCGCTCTGAGTGAAGTTATGTTCACTTGTAATGCACCACTTGTAGTTGAATACAAGCT
>CACMTN010000021.1 GCA_902616615.1 uncultured SAR116 cluster alpha proteobacterium
GAGCACATAAGATGAGCTTAACTACTCTTCGCCCGCTCCAATTCATGTGTTCCACCTTCCATAAGTAGTTGATATGTAAGCATATTTTTTACGTATTAATGGGTGATGTACATGGTGATTAATAAAAAATTCTTACAAGCTTCTTTAGTTACACTTGCTATTCTACCTCTAACAAATTGTTCATCAGGTGTTGATGGGAGTAGCTATATAGGGATGCAAGGTAGCGCTTTATGGTTTAAAACAGCATCACAAGCAACTAAAAATGCTTATTTTAGTAACATCTGTGAAGGCTATGGGTTTAAGAAAGGTACAAACCAATTTGCAACTTGTATCCAAACCGAAGTTATCAATCAAAAGAACAGAAATGCCGCAGGGATTGCAGCTACTTTAAAATCTTATCCAACAACTACAATTAATAACACATATAATAATAAAACTACTACTGCACCAGCTTATTGTACTAATGGAAGGGTAATGACGAAATATGGATGTAGATATAGATAATTTCTATATCTTATTCATCCATTTGCTTAGGACAGATAACTTATATCCTTTACCATATCCCTGCCCTACACTCTTTAAACTCCATCCACCTAACTGGTCTATGATTTCTGATGGACATTCTACTGCTCTTAATCTGTCTCTAAAACTATGCCTAAAACCATGAATTACATAATCATGTAACAGTTTCTCTTTAAGCCATTTATTTAAAGTTGCACTTGCAGAATTAGTATTGCATTCCTTTGAGGAGGTATATCTTGGAAAGGCATATATACTATCATTATTATACTCTAGGATTCTTTTACAAGCCCAAAGAGATTCATTAATTAACGGTATTAACCTCTTACTACTCCTCGTTTTTAAACGTCTCCATGGATGAGGAATGAGTCTTATATGAGGTATCTTAGAATTAAGATTAATGTCTGATTTTAATAGACCTACCCCCTCACCCAATCTCATTCCAGTATCACTAAGTAAGGCTATCAACCATCTTAAATCATCATCATATTCTCTACATAAGGATTGAATATGCTTTATATCTTTGGCTGGAATTGGCTTTCTTATATCTACATTATCATTGTCAGGCATATAAGTTTTACTAAAAGCATTTATACAACTAATACCCTCTTCTGAGATTGATAAATTTATAATTGAACGGATAGACGAGAATATTCTTTTAACAGATGATATCAATAAGCCTCTATCTAACAAAAAGTCACGGACTTTGGATGCATCTTTACTATTATAGACATCTATAGGTAAATCTCCCAAAAGCTCAATTACATATTTGATACTTCTGTTAGCAGTACGGACAAATAACTTATTTTTGCCTTCACCTTTTAATCTCAGATAAGTAGATAGAGCTTCAGACAATAAAGGAGCATTTGAATTAGTATTTACAAGTGGTCTTTTTAGAAGCATATGCTCGGCAGGAACTTGCATCTTAGTTAGCCTGATAGACGTCCAATAATCATCAAGCTTTTGATAGAGTGATTTACTCGCACGACTAGCTGACACACTTGATTTGGTCCTTAAACAAATCACTATACGGTCACTCTTATAATAGGACCTTACATCACATGGAACACGCTTGCTGAAATAAAAAACACCACGCTTTTTATATAAGTAGGAAACATTTAAATGGTTTACCATATGGTCTACCCTCCAAGCATAAATAAAAAAATATGCTTACATATCAACTACTTATGGAAGGTGAAACACATGAATTGGAGCGGGCGAAGAGATTCGAACTCTCGACATTCTCGTTGGCAACGAGATGCTCTACCACTGAGCTACGCCCGCATAATTTGGAGAATATAACATTCTCAATTATAGTATCAAGGAAAAAAAAAGCGATTTATCTCATTGTTTATTTATAAAATCACTCAAATGTCCAGTTATATATTTTACTTCATCTTCTTTCAAGTACGGGTGCATGGGTAGAGATAAAACATGTTTTGATAAGAAATTAGTTACTTCTAATCCACTTTTAGAGACTGGGTAAATGTTGTAAGGTTTATGCTTATTTAGTGGTATTGGATAATAAACTGCAGTGGGAATATTTTTGGATTTTAAATATTTTTGGAGTTTATCTCTATCAACACTCTCTGGAAGTATAATTGTATACTGTGCCCAACTACTTCGGAAACCTTTGTTAACTAATGGTAATTTTATATTTAAATTTGAAATGCTTAAATTTTTATTATAATTATCAGCTACTATCTGTCGTTTGTTCAATTCAGCTGGAAATATTGCAAGCTTTTCTAACAAAATGGCAGCTTGAATTGTAGACATTCTAGCATTCATTCCAATTCTACTATATTCATATTTATTTTTCCCCATTCCATGCGTATGTGTAGATTTGGCAATTTCATAAATTTCTTTATCATTTGTAAAGACTGCTCCTCCGTCCCCGTAACATCCTAGTGGTTTTGCAGGAAAGAAAGATGTCGCTGTTGCTTCAGATAGATTACCAACTGTTTTATCTCTATGTTTTCCGCCAAAAGATTGAGCGGCATCATCAAGAACCCATAAATCATTCTTTTTGGCAAAATCATTTATTAAATCCATTTCAGCTGGCTGTCCAAACAGGCCAACAGGCATTATACCTCTAACTTTTATACCCATATCTTCGGCAGTCTCAAAAGCGTCATTAAGTTTAGTTGGGTCTAAATTGAAAGTGTCGAGTTTTACGTCAATAAAAATTGGAACTGCACCAAGTAAAGGCATCACTTCAGCGGAAGAAGCAAATGTAAAAGCCGGAACAATTACACCTTCTCCAGGTTTAATTTTTAAACCAAGCAAAGACAATAACAATGCATCTGTTCCGCTAGAACAACATAAAACGTATTTACAGCCTGCGAAAGACTTAAGATTATTCTCGAGCTCTTTAATTTCCGGACCTAAAATATACTGTCCATGATCTAGAACTTTTTTTATACGTTTATCTATATTATTACGAATTAGTTTTTGTTGAGCTTTTAGATCAATGAATGGTATCATATCCTTACCTTATTCTTTTTTAAATTTTTGTCTATCATATCCATAACAATTTGAACTTTTAATGCTTCTTTGTGATCTGTTAAAGGACTTTTTCTTGAAACTAAACTATTTATAAACTCTTCTAATTCACTTCTAAGCGGTTCATTTTCTTGGATTTTAATTCTTTTTATAGGAGCATTTTTTATAGTGTTTTTAGACGTTACAAATGAAGGATCATAAAGTAATTTCTCTGACCAAGGCTTTGTGTCGTCAAAAATTAGTGAGCCTTTGGTTCCAATTACAGAAAATTTATGTTCTTTATAAGGACACATCCAATCAGAATTCACTAATGAAGTTAAGCCTTTTGAAAATGATAATTTAACACTGATAGCATCTGGTCCAATATTATTGTTATGATGAATTGAATGAACATTTACATAAATTGGCAACTCTTCAGCAATTGAAAGTATCATAGAAATATCGTGGGCTGATAAATCATAAATCACAGACTCTTCAGATCTAACAGTTCCTAAAGCAAAACGATTTGCTCGGATATTTTTTGGAGTGCCTATTTTTCCATTTTTAATAAGTTCTTTCATTTTTATAAATGCGTTATGATAATTTAGCAAATGACCCACCATCAAAATTTTATTTTTTTTTGTAGCTAATTCTGAAAGTTTTTTAGCGTCATTTAATGACAAACAAAAAGGTTTTTCAATGAACACATCTTTATTATTTTTAAGAGCTTCTAATGCCAAATATTTATGTGTTATTGCAGGTGAAGCTATTACAAGCCCATCTACTTTTTTATCATTTAAAATTTCTTTAAGATCTAAAACAGGCAATTTATACTTAAAATTAATGATATCTGATAATTTCGAGTTCAAATCATAAACATATCCTAAAACACCCAATTCATGTAAATTTCTAGCTATATTCTTTCCCCAGTTACCACAACCAATTAATGCAATTGTTAATTTTTTTTTCATTTTTTAAATAGTTTCTTTATGGATTAAGATTTATCTTATAATTAAATATATTGTCTTTATTTGTTGGTCAATTGTAGTATTTTGTAACAAATTGTTGAAAAAATAATTATGCACAACCATATCAATAATCAATATGTAGACACAATAAATGAATAATAACAAACGAATGAAAATGACTAGCAATATTATAAATGTAAATGAAGAATCTTTCATGAAAGATGTTATTGAAGCATCAAAATCAAAGCCGGTTATTGTTGATTTTTGGGCTCCATGGTGTGAACCTTGTAAAACTCTAACTCCACTATTAGAAAGCGCTGTTAAAGTGTATGGTAATGAAATTATCTTGGCTAAAATTGATATTGATCAAAACCAAAATATTTCTGCGCAGTTAAGAATTCAGTCAATCCCAACTGTTTATACTTTTTTCGAAGGTAAAGTGGTAGATGGCTTTCAGGGAGTTAAAATAAACAGTGAAATAATTGATTTTGTTAAAAAGGCAACTAGTTTTTGTGGTCCTGGAAAAGAAGTTGAAGACTTAATTTTAATTGCTAAAGAGTATATTGAACAAAGAAATTGGTATAGCTCACTTGATATTTCACAAAAAATACTAGAGAACGATTCGCAAAACGAAAAAGGTTTGAAATTTTTTATTAGGTCAATGATTGGCTTGAACAAATTTTCTGAATTAAGACAATTTATAGAGACTCTACCTGCAGATACTAAAAATTCAAAATCGGTTAAAGAAGCAATTACATTACTTGAGATATCTGAAAAGGCTTTTAAGGCAAAAGGAAATATCAATGATTTAGAAAAAAAATTAGATCAAGAACCAGATAATTTAGATTATCAGTTAGAAATGGCAATCGCATTATTCGGTATGGGAAAAATTGAAGAGTCCTTTGAAGTGTTATTAAAAATCATAAAAACAGATAAAGAATGGAATGATCAAGCAGCTAGGAAACAATTGTTAGAATTCTTTTCAACAGCTGGTATTGAAGCTAAGGAAACAATTAGTGCTAGAAAAAAGTTGGCAACATTATTGTTTACCTAAATTAGGACAAATTAAAATGGATGATGATTTAAAGCAAAAAATAATTTTACAAGATGTTATTCCCATATTTCCTCTGAAAAGTGTTGTAATGTTTCCAGGCACTTACCTTCCTTTAAATATTTTTGAACCGCGTTATTTAAAAATGATAGATCAGGCTATATCAACTGAAAATAGATTAATTGGAATGATACAACCAAAAACAAACATGACTGATGATAAATTTTCGTTCTATGAAGTTGGATGCGCTGGTAAAATTATAAAATTTGAAGAAACAGACGATAATAGATATCTAATTACACTTAAAGGTGTAAGTAGGTTTAAACTAATTTCAGAAAAAATTAATAATCGAAAATTCCGTGATGCAAAGGTTTGCTGGAAAAATTTTAGTGAAGATTTTGACAAGAACGTAGCATCATCTGACTTTAGTACTTTGAAAATGATTTTAAAAAAATATTTTAAATCAAAAAATATAAAAGCAAATACCGACGCAATTGACGCATTCAACGATTACAATTTTGTTGATCAAATAACAATGATATGTCCATTAGCAGATGATGAAAAACAATTATTATTAGAAACAACATGTATCTCAAAAAGGACAAAATTATTGCAAACTATATTGGATAGTCATGTAACTGAAGCAAATATTTCTGATATAAATAAGCACTAGAAATTATAAATTTTATAACTAATTTAAGTTTATTTAAGGAAAGCTTGATATGCACATTACACCAACCTTAATTAAAAAGAGAGAAAACGGTAAGTATTTGTTAATTATTTTTGATGACAATACAAAGTTTAATATTTCTTCAGAATTATTGAGAGTTGAAAGTCCGTCTGCTGATATACAAGGTCACGGTGGTCCTAAAATTTTAGTTAGAAATAAAACTAATGTTTTGATTGATAAGATTGAACCAGTGGGTAATTACGCAATAAGAATTATTTTTTCTGACAATCACGGTTCAGGTATTTATAGTTGGGAGCTATTATATGATTTTGGAAAAAATCATGAGATGTATTTAGAAAAATATTATAATTCTTTATAATTCATAAAGAAGCAATGTCTCTAAATATATTTTTTAGATTTGATTTATCTAAATTAACCATACCCTTTGTTAACAACGACTTTGTTTTATTTGAAGTTGAAGTAAATCCTAAAAACATAAAATCTGTAAAAGCACTCAATGCAATAGTTTTTGGTAGTCTTTCTTTTTTGTAAAACTTTAAAATAGAATCGTTACCAAGATCATTACCGTATTTCAAGCAATCCCTAATAGCATTTATTACAGCAACACAATCTCTAAAAGACAAGTTAAGTCCTTGTCCTGCTAAAGGATGAATTGAGTGTGCAGCATCTCCAATTAAAATCGCTCTTGAAGATGTTGGATTTAGAACATAATTCAAGTCAAGTTTCCAATGAGATAATCTATTATCAATATCATTTACTTTGTTTATTGGGCTAAATTGAATATTTAGGTGTGAAAAAAATTTGTTTAATTCATTGCACAAAATACCTTCTGGACAATTTTTTGATAAAATACTTCTACACTTTTTTTCCTCAATACTTTGAACAAAATTGACTATGTTTTTATTTTCATAAGGGAGTATTCCAATAGGCCCTAAATGCGTAAACGCTTGAATAGCAGTTGAATCATGATTTTTTGATTGTTTTAAAAATCCAGAAATTGCGATATGTTTAATGTTCTTATTAATAGTATTTATTGATAATAATTTTCTAATATAAGAATACTTTCCATCCGCTGACAAAACTAAATTTGTCTTAATACATGATTTGTTTTCTAAAAATAAAGTTCTTTCAAATTCGTTGCATTTAGTATTATTTACGAAACTGTTGTACTGTTTTATATCTTTGAGTTGTTCTTCCAAGAATTTTAAAATTATAGTATTTTTTATTATTCCGCCGAATTTAGTTTCCGTATTATTAAAATCCCATTCCAACGGGGAAGTGCAATCTGTACCGAAAACTTTAATTTTTTTTACTAGTGTATAATCAGATTTATTTAGTTTTTTTAAAATATTTAAATTATCAAGTAGTTCTAAACTAGTTTTGTTTAAAAATGTAGTTCTTAAATCGTCTTTTATGTTGGACTTTGGCTTTATCCAGCATATATCATTCAATTCAAATAGACTGGAATTTTTTAGTAAAAAAACCATCATAGCACCTGTTAAACCACCACCTACAACACAAATTTTGTGAAAATGTTCTTGTAAAGGATATTTAATACTCGTTGAAGATTTCATTTTGTTAAATAACAGCAATTATATTGGTTTTAAAATTTACCAGTATAATATAAATAAATAAATGTTAAAATTATTTGTAGGTATGAAAATGGTTAACCAAGATTATTATATTTTAAAAGATTGGATGTTTGGAAAGCTAACAACCCTTTTAGAAAATATTGAACCTAACCCTAAATACCCAGTTTTAAAAATGTCTTTGGGTGAACCTACGTTAGGAGTTCCAGAATTTACAAGAAAAATTTTTGATTCAAATTATGATGATTGGGCAAAATATCCACCAAGTGAAGCAATACCTAGTTTTGGAGAAAGTATAATAAGTTATATCAAAAGAAGATTCCCAGGTGCAGAAAAGTTAGTTGATTTGAACAAAAACATAGTTCCTGTCCCAGGAACAAGAGAACCATTACACCTCTTAGGTTTGTTAGTGAAGAATTTAAAAGTTGGAGAAACAACAGCATTAATCACAAACCCTTATTATCATGCTTGGTTATCAGGTAGTATTTCAAGTGGGTCAAAAATACACTGGCTAAATTCGTTGCCAGAAAATAATTATTTGCCAGACATCTCAAATTTATCTGAAAAATTGTTAGATTCTTCAGTAATAATGTATATTTGCTCTCCTTCTAATCCTCACGGAAGTGTTGCTAGCATTGACTATTTACGAAAGGCTATATTATTAGCTAGAAAATATGAATTTATTTTAGCCATCGATGAATGTTATGGTGATATCTTCAGAATGAATAAACCCAGACCACCTGGTGGCCTAGATGCGGCAGCGAGTTTAGGAGAAAGCTTAAAAAATATAATTATTTTTAATTCATTATCTAAAAGAAGTAATGCCTGCGGAATGAGAGCTGGATTTATTGTTGGAGATGAAAATATAATTGAAAATTATAAGTTGTTAGTTTCTAATGGTGCATCACCAGTACCTATTCCTATACAAAAAGTTGCAGAAGCATTGTATGACGACGATGATCATCATATTAAAAGTTGCTTACATTATGATAAAAACTTCGAAATTGTAGAAAAATACCTTAAACCTTATCACAAAGATTTTAAAATTCCAGATGCTGGTTTTTTTCTTTGGTTAAAAGTCAATGACGACCAGAAAGCTACTAGGATTTTATGGGAGAAATTTTCTCTAAGAGTTATGCCAGGAAGTTTTATGGCAAAAGAGGTCAACGGTATCAATCCAGGCAAAGGCTATTTAAGGATATCATTAGTTGATACGCAAGAAATAATTGAAGAAACTATGAAAAGAATTAGACTATTTCTAAAATTGGATACGAGTTGAAGATAAGGCTCTCTTAATGAATAAAACTAATCAATTAACAGAAAATTCTAATTTTTACTTTAAAATGATTAGTAAAATTTTATCTTTATTTTTTCTTTTCACTTCAGTATCGATTTTTTTAATTTTATTCTCATATCATCCAGAAGATGCTGGTTGGGGTGTTATAACTGATAACATACCTAAAAATATTTATGGTGAAAAAGGAGCTTACTTTTCTAGTTTTATAATAAAAGAGTTTGGTGTTATTCCAGGTATTCTCTTTTCGTTAACATTATTTATATGGTCTTTAAAATTTTTTAATGAAACAAAAATAAGTTTTCTTAAAACTAAAATTCTGTCAATTATTTTTATGGTTTTTTTTAGTTCACTGGGTGGTACGTATCTTGAAACACATTTAATTCAAAAACTAAAGTTAAATTTTTCAATTTTAACACAAAACGGTTTGTCAGAATGGTTGTTATTAAAATTTTCAGATTTAATTTCCGAACTCACGAATTTTGATGTATCAACTAGTAACTTAATTTTAGGTATTGGTTCTATTGCAATATCTTTAGTTTTCTTTGTTTGGATTATGTCAATTAGTAAAGAAGAAGTAAATTTTTTCAAATTTATTTTAAGGCCATTATTCTTACCATTAGTATGGATTTCTGCAATGTTTTTTAATTTATTTTTTTATATTGATAAAAATATTGAGAGTAAAACAAAAGAAAATAACAAACTTAGCGTTTTAAAAATAATTAAAAATATTTTTTTAAAATTCACGAATACTCCTATAGTCAGAAAAAAACCAAAAACTAGAAAAAATCCAATATTAATTAAAAATGTAGATAAAATTGACAATTTAAAGCAAAAAAAAGAAATTTATAACCCATATCAAAATGATTTACCTCTAGGCTCTGAAAGTGGATTTATTTTGCCGTCTCTTAGTTTATTGAAAGACCATAGAGAAGATATTCAACCTCCAAGTAAACAAACACTTGATATGAATGCCAAAGTTTTAGAAGGAGTTCTTTCAGATTATTCAATCAATGGAAATATAGAGTCGGTTAGGTATGGCCCAGTAGTTACAAGGTATGATTTACAACCAGCCCCAGGTTTAAGAAGTCAGAGGGTTATCTCCTTAGCTGATGATATTGCTAGATCAATGTCTGTTGAGGCAGTAAGAGTAGCAATGGTACCAGGTGAAAATGTTATTGGTATTGAACTTCCAAATAAATCTCGAGAAACAGT
This sequence comes from uncultured SAR116 cluster alpha proteobacterium, assembly GCA_902616615.1. Lineage (GTDB taxonomy): Bacteria > Pseudomonadota > Alphaproteobacteria > Puniceispirillales > Marisalimonadaceae > Marisalimonas. The sequence goes on from CACMTN010000021.1 coordinate 9,809, forward strand.
TATTTTAAAAAATATTTTAGAGCACAAGGAATTTCAAAACACTGATTTTATCCTTCCTGTTTGTTTGGGTAAAAACATAGCTGGCTACCCAATTGTTGCTGACTTAGCAAGAATGCCACATTTGTTGGTGGCTGGTACAACCGGATCAGGTAAATCTGTTGGGATTAATGCTATGATTTTGTCATTATTATACAAACATACTCCAGAAACTTGTAGACTTATATTGATTGATCCTAAAATGTTGGAACTTTCAGTTTATGACGGTATACCCCATTTATTAACACCAGTAGTAACAGATCCTAACAAAGCCATTATTGCTTTGAAATGGGCTGTTCGAGAAATGGAAACTCGATATATGTCAATGAGTAAGCTCGGAGTTAGGAATATTGATAGTTATAACGAGAGACTAATTCAAGCTAGAATGAAAGGTGAAATTCTCTCCAAAAATATTCAGGTTGGCTTTGATCCAGAAACTGGCCAACCAATTTTTGAAGATCAACAAATAAGTTTAACACCCTTACCATATATTGTAGTTATAATAGATGAGGTTGCAGACCTAATGTTAGTTGCTGGTAAAGACATTGAAGCTGCAGTTCAAAGATTAGCTCAAATGGCTAGAGCAGCAGGTATCCATGTAGTTATGGCCACTCAAAGACCTTCAGTAGATGTAATTACTGGCACTATTAAAGCAAATTTTCCTACTAGAATTTCATTTCAAGTTACCAGTAAAATTGATAGTAGAACAATTTTAGGAGAGCAAGGTGCTGAACAGCTTCTTGGTCGTGGTGATATGTTGTACATGGCGGGTGGAGGCAAGATAACAAGAGTACATGGTCCTTTTGTAGAAGATAGTGAGGTTGAAAAAGTTACAAAATTTTTATCAGATCAATCTATTCCAGAATATGATGATACTATAACTGAAGAGCCCGAAAATATTTCTACAAATGATTTGAACTATTTCTCAGGAAATAAAAATGCTAAGGATGAATTATATGATGAGGCAGTGGCTTTGGTTATAAGGGAAAAAAGAGCAAGTACTTCTTTTATCCAAAGACATTTGAAAATAGGTTACAATAGAGCAGCTACAATTATTGAAAAAATGGAAGAAAACAACATTATATCTAAACCTGGAAGAGCAGGGAAAAGAGAAATTTTAATTGAGGAAAATTAATTGAAGATAATAAAAATTACTTGTTATTTTTTTATAATATTTAACTTTCAAATTTGTAATGCATATGAAAAAAATCAATTTACAATATTAAAAATTGAAAATTTTTTTAAAAAGTTTGTAACTCTTGAAGCAAATTTTATACAAGTTAGTCCAACTGGAAATATAAGTAATGGTAAGATTTTTTTAGACTTACCAGGAAAATTAAGAATAGATTATGACAACCCAAAAAACTTACTTATAACTTGCAAAGGATTTTGGATTGTAATTCAAGATAGAGTTTCTAAAACCACTAATAACATTCCTCTCAAAAACTCCCCATTTTCGATTTTGTTACAAAAAAAAAATATTTTCTACAATGATGATTTTAAAACAGAATATAATTCTAACTCAGGTGTTACTTCTATGAAAATAAAAAGTTCAGATGATGACAAGCCGGAGGCTTTAATTTTTGAGTTTTCAGAAAATCCATTCAGTTTAAAAAAATGGATTATTCAAGATGCTATGGGCGAAAACACAACGGTATTAATTCAAGATGCAAAATATAACAATAAACTTTCACATGTATTATTCTTCCCAATTACTTTTCCAGAGCCAAATGAATGATAAGAGTTCATAATGTCTGTAAATGATCTTTTCATAAAGGGGAATAAATTATTCGCCGAAAAGAACTTCTTTGGCGGATTAGATATTTTCAAAGAGATTTGGCTAAAATTTCCTAAAAACAAAAGATTAAAGGAAGAGATAAAAATAAAGATTAAAAAATTTAAAGTACCAGTAACAGAGACATATTCAAAAATGGAGATTGAAGAATTTTTTAATTTGAAAAAATTAGGAAAAGGTTTAACCGTATTAACAAAACTAACAGATACTTTAAAAAAAGACCAAAATGATACTTTAACTATCTCTTTATTAGGAAATTTCTGGGCCCTTGAAGGTGATTATAAAAAAGCAATTTATTTTCACAGATTAGCCATTGAGAAACACCCCTTTGAAAGTGTTTTTTATCTCAACCTCTCAAATTCTTTAAAAGAAATTAATAAATTAAAAGAATCTTTAAATGTTTTGCATTATGCAAAAATACTATCCTTATCTGATAAGAACATAGACTATATTATGGCAAAATTATATACAGATTTAAAAAATTTCTCAAAAGCAGATCTGATTTACCAAGAATTAATTAATATTAAAAACATTAGTAAAGATATTATTTATAGTTATTGTGATAATTTGATTAAGTATAAAAAAGAAGACGACGTTATATTATTTATAAAAACATTTCAAAAAGAGCATATAAATGATAGTACTTTAAAATCTATTTTAGGTTTGGCTTATTACCAAAAAAAACAATTTGAATTAGCAAAGTCGATTTATTTAGAATCTATTAATTTAAATAACAAAAGAAGTAAGACTTACTCATTGTTAGGTGACTGTTTTTTAGCAGTTGGTGATTTCGATAATGCAATGCTAAATTATCACAAATCACTTGATATACATCCTAATAATAAAACAGCATTAAATAATTTAGCTTCGCTGAATTATTACAAAGGAGATCTTTCAAAAGCTGAGAAAATTTTTGAATTGTCCTTAAAACATAATAAAAATAATTATGATGCTCATTTCAACTTAGCTCAATGTCAATTAGCACAAGGAAATTTTAGTAAAGGTTGGGTAAACTACAGATACAGATGGTTTGCAAGTCAATTTAATTCAATTAAATTAAATACAAATATACCAGAATTTAATTTAAAAAAGAATAAAAAGAATTTACTCTTATGGAGTGAACAAGGTATAGGAGATCAAATCTTATTTTTGCGTTTTTTAAAAGAGTTAGAACCTCATATTAACAATTTATTTATTAAAATTGATCCTAGGTTACATGAAATCATATGTAGGATATATCCAAAAATAAATTTCTTAGATAAAAATTACAAGTATGGCAGAAATGTTATAAATGCCCAAATGCCAATAGGTGATATAGGATCTTTATTCGTTACAAACACTTCATGTTTAATTAAAAATAAGAATTACTTGACAGCGGACGACACTTTAACAAAAAAATTAAAAAATAATTTTAAAACAAAAAAAAAATATATTTGTGGTTTGTCTTGGATTAGTAAAAACAAAGATATAGGAGACAAAAAAAGTATAAGTTTAAAAATTCTTAAACCTATTTTATCTATCAAAAACATAGAATTTTTGGATTTACAATATGACGATACACATGATGAAAGAAAAAAATTTTATGACAATCATAAAATAAAAATAAATAAAATTGAGACTATAGATAATTTCAATGATTTAAATGGAGTTGCATCGTTAATTGATATGTGCGATTTTATCATAACTGTCAGTAATACAAATGCCCATCTTTCTGGTGCTTTGGGAAAAAAAACCTATCTATTACTTCCAAAAGGAAAAGGAAGATTATGGTATTGGTCCTCAAAAAATAATAAAAGTATCTGGTATCCGACAATTGAAGTTTTGCAACAAAATGTGGCAGGATCCTGGGAAACTGTTATCAATAACTTAAGTAGAATTTTAAAGGATAATTATATTGAATAATATTATAGATATAGTGGTAGGTTATGATGAGAAAGAGGCAGTTGCCTACCATGCATTTACACAAAGCGTTATTGAAAGAAGTAGTATCCCAATTAGATTTTTACCACTTAATATAAAATCTTTAGAGGGTTATACTGAAGTACATAAAGATGGAAGTAATAACTTCATATATACTAGGTTTCTTGTTCCACACTTAATGAACTTCAAAGGTTGGGCTATATATGCCGATGGCGATATGGTTTGTTTAGAAGATATAAGGAAACTCTGGGATTTAAAGGATAACAAATATGCTGTCCAGGTTGTAAAACATGACTATAAGACCAAAGTTAAGAATAAATATTGGGGCAACAAAAACGAAGATTATCCTAGAAAAAATTGGTCAAGTCTTATTTTATGGAATTGCGGCCATCCTTCACATAAAGTGTTGACTCCTGAATTTATAAAAGAACAATCAGGGTCTTTTCTTCATAGATTTACCTGGGTCAAAGATTCCGAAATTGGTGAATTAGATAAGGAGTGGAACTGGCTTGCTATGGAATATGAAGAAAAAAAAGATGTAAATTTGATTCATTATACAATTGGTACACCTTGTTTCAAAGAATATGAAAACTCATCTCTGGCTTATTTTTGGAAGAAATCATTTCGTAATGCTCTAACAGGTTATTATAAAAAAGATAAGTTGGATTAAATACAATGAAAAGCCTGAATATAGATATAATTTTTCCATGGGAAATAGGGTTGGCGATTTTTTTATTTGGAACTATATTTATATTTCTTGGTATCAGACAAAATAAAAAAAAATTTGATGATTTTGATAAAATTCCTTTAACAAAAGCAACTACTAAAATTTTTTTTGGCTCAATCATGCTTATTTTTGGCTCTATACAGATGTTACCAATTATCTTTTAAATTACTGATTAAACGATATACGCTAGGATAATTTATTAAATTATGAAAATAGATTTTGATTTTGAAAAAATTAAAACAAATGATAATTATGTGACTCAAAAACAAGAGATTGAAAAACTTCTCAATTATTACTTTGTTAATGGTCGACCACAATTTTTTATAAAGTACGTAGATGATTTATTTAAAATAATTCCCAATATTATTCATTCGTTTAATTTAAATGAATTACTAACATTAGTACCTAATTTACATCAATTTTTTTATACAATAACTTTAAATGAATATTACGTTGATAGTCAAAAAAATATACGTAATAATCTCCTTTTGCCTTTTTCAAAAAACTTAATAGAATCATTATCACAAAATAATTTTAAAAAATTAACTTATAAAATTGAAGAAAAAAATTACCTGTTGATTTGTAGACATGCTGTAACCCGAGGAATGTATGCTCCAGGCACAGTAATTTATTCTCTTGCATCTGCACTCCTAAGAGCAAAGAAAAAAGTAATTCTTGTCACATTGGGTGAAGTAGATAATAAGTTCTTAAAACTGAAAAAATTTAGTACTAACTTTTCCATTATGAAGCCAGGTGGTGACTCTACTCCCTTAAAACAATTAAATAATTTAACACATATATGTAAAATTTTTAGACCAAATAAAGTAATAACAGAAATGCCTGTTAATGTTGTAACTGCATTATATCATATTAACATAACTTCAAAAATACTTTATTGGTCTCCTGGATTTACAGAAGTTCCGTGGTACGATAAAATAATGTTAGTTCCAGAACTAGCTGATAAAAAAAAGTTAAAAGAAAAAAGAAATATTTTAATTCCAAGAAGTATTAACTTCGATTTATTAAATCCAAAAATTAAAAAAGAAGTTATAAATAACTTTAAGATAAATAATAAATTTACTTGTAAAAATTTTATTTTGGGAACTTTTGCAAGGTATGACAAAATTACCTTAGATTATTTAAAAATTGTATCTTATTTACTTGAGCAAAATCAATTCAGAAAGATTATTCTAGCAGGTTCAAATGACAATGTTGCTGTTAAAGAATATTTAAAAAAATTTATTATCAACAACCAAGCTATTATACTTGGGCAGAGCAATGTACATATATTAGGGAACATATGTGACGTATTTGTTGACACAATTCCTTTTCCATGTGGCTCATCTGCACTTGAAATGATGGCTAAGGGAAAGCCTGTTATTGGAATTCACAGTAAAAATTTAGCAAATTATAAAAATTCACGTCTTCAAAACTTAATGGTAAAAAATAAATTTTTATTAAATGAGCTATTGGTAAAATTAGAAAATGATAAGAATTTCTATAATAATGTGTCAAAGGATAGTATTAAAATAGCAAAAAATTGGGATAATAGTTTTGAATTAGTAAAAATTATTGAAAAAATTTAATTTAGTATGATGTTCTTAGCCAATGTGCATAATGAAGGGACAATAAAATTTTATATTTCTATTCTCATAATTTTATTATTTTAAACTGGGCTATATGATGCGAATTGCTACTTGGAATATAAATTCAGTGAGACTAAGGATTGCGCAGGTTGTTCGTTTTGTTGAAGATCACAAAATAGATATTTTGTGTTTGCAGGAAACCAAGACTCCAGATGAATTTTTTCCAAAAGATGAATTACAAAAATTTGGCTTTCAGTATCAATATTATCGAGGTGAAAAATCATATAATGGAGTTGCGATTATATCAAAATTTGAATTCAAAGACTATGGATATATTAATTGGTGTAAAAAACATGATGCTCGTCACGTATTTGTAAAAATAAATAATAATATTGAACTTCATAATTTTTATGTGCCTGCAGGAGGTGATCAACCTGATATCTCGATTAATCCCAAATTTAAACATAAAATTTCATTTATTAATGAAATGAAAAAATATTTTTTATCAGGTACAAAAACAAATAAAATTTTAGTTGGTGATTTAAATATTGCTCCTTTAGAACAGGATGTGTGGTCACATAAACAATTGCTTAATGTTGTATCACATACACCTATAGAAACAGAAACTTTATTAGATTTAATTCAGACTGGAGACTGGATTGATGTAATGAGGCAATTTGTTTCGCACAATGAAAAACTTTATTCTTGGTGGTCATATCGAAATAGAAATTGGGAGGTTTCTAATAGAGGAAGAAGACTTGATCACTTTTGGACATCAAAAAATTTATTTTCATTAGTAAAATCAGGTGTTATTTATAAGGATACTAGATCATGGGAAAAACCATCCGACCATGTGCCGATTATAGTTGATATTGATATTTAAAAATAAAATTGAAGGCTTAGATTTTGAAAATACCATTTTTAAAAATGCATGGTTTAGGAAATGATTTTATTATTTTTGATAATATTAAGGATCCTATAATTCATGACTCAAAATTTATAAACAAAATAAGTAATAGACGCTTAGGAATTGGATGTGATCAAGTTATGATTATTGAAAACACAAACACTCCTGATATTTTTAAAGTTAAAATGTATAATTCTGATGGTTCTGAAACTGGTGCTTGCGGAAATGGTACAAGGTGTGTAGCTGATTACTTGATGAAAAAAAATGATATAGGTTCCTTAACTATTAAAAGCGTTACCAATGACATGCTTTGTACTAAAATTGATAATTCGGTTACAGTAAATATGGGTGTTCCAAAATTTAACTGGAATGAAATACCATTATCTAAGGAGCAAGACTCACAAAATGTCAAATTAGATGAGTTTGAAGCTTTCTGTTTATCTATAGGAAATCCACATGCAGTTATCTTTATGAACAACCTAGAAGAGCTTGAGAATTTGAATATAAACTCTATTGGTCCGCGGTTAGAAAAACATTCCATTTTTCCTGAGTTTGCAAATATTGAATTTGTATCTATTTTAGAAGATAAATCCTTAAGAATAAGAGTTTGGGAAAGAGGAGCAGGTATGACTTCAGCATGTGGATCTGGAGCCTGTGCTTCATTAATTGCTGCTTCTGTATTAAATAAAAGTGCCAAAGAAAATAAGATTGTATTAGATGGTGGGGATTTGTTTATTAAGTGGCTTGATAACGGATCAGTTACACTTTCTGGAGATACTGAAATAGTATTTGAAGGTTTTATAGGTGAATAAATGAAAATTGCTTCAAAAAATAAAAACTCATTACCTGATATTAAAACTTTTGGCTGTAGGCTGAATATTTGGGAAAGTCAGGTTATTAGTGACCTTACCAGTAAGCATGGTCATAGTGACATAATTATATTTAATACATGTGCTGTAACAAGTGAGGCTGAACGTCAGGCAAGACAAGCTATTAGATCATCTAAAAAAAATAGACCAGATGCTAAAGTTTTGGTCACAGGTTGTGCTGCTCAAATAGATCCTCAAAGATGGAATATCATGCCGGAAGTAGACTTTGTTATAGGTAACAAAGAAAAGCTAGATGAAAATTTTTGGAAAGAATTTGTAGCAGAACATGATATACTTCATAATCAAAATGTATTTGTTCAAGATATTATGGAAGTTAAAAGCACATCTGAGCATTTAATTGAGTCTTTTAACAAACACACACGCGGTTTTGTTCAAGTTCAAAATGGATGTGACCATAGGTGTACATTTTGTATTATTCCATTTGGAAGAGGCCCTAGCAGGTCATTATCAACTCAAAATGTGATTAACTCTATTAATTCTTTATTAAAAAATGGTGTTAAAGAAATTGTTCTCACTGGAGTGGATTTAACATCTTGGGGTATTGATATTTTTGGGAAGCCAAGTTTAGGATTGTTGGTAAAAAAAATTTTAAAAAATATCCCAAATTTGCATAGATTAAGATTGTCATCCATTGATCCAGCTGAGGTTGATTTTGACTTGATGGATGCGTTCGAGTATGAAGAAAGACTAATGCCTCATATTCATTTATCTATTCAACATGGTGATGATATTATTTTGAAAAGAATGAAAAGAAGACATCTTTATAGAGACGTAATTAATTTTGTAAAAGAAGCAAAAAGACGAAGAAATGATATTGTGTTCGGAGGTGATTTTATAGCTGGTTTTCCTACTGAAGATGAAAAAGCTCACCAAAAAAGTATGCAACTAATAAAAGAAGCTAACATTACATACATTCATGTCTTTCCATACTCTAACAGAAAAAATACTCCAGCATCAAATATGCCACAATTACAAAAAAAAGTTATTCAAAAAAGAGCTAAAGAACTAAGAGATTTAGCTGAAAAACAACATAATAATTTTTTAGTTAGTCAAATTGGAACCACTCAAAAAGTTTTGGTAGAAAGTAATTCAGTTGGTCATGCTACAAATTTTTCAAAAATAAAATTAAAAGAAAATGTTGAAGAGTGCACAATTGTTTCTACAAAAATTTTAGAAATTAACCCTAACGGGTTAATAGGAACTATTCGTAATTGAAATAGAAAAAAAAGAGTCAAATCTAATGGCATTAAATTGGTTTAAAAAATTAAAGACTGGATTAAGCAAATCGGCATCTAAGGTAGAAGGTGCGATAGCCTCTATAACTGGAAAAAAAACAGTTGACCAAGAAACTCTACATGATATTGAGGATCAATTAATAATAGCCGACCTTGGTGTAGAAGTTGCTGGTAGAATAGCAAAAAAGATTAAAGATCAGAAATTCGAATTAAATAAAAATAAAGAAATAGAAAAGATACAAATCGCAAAAACGTTGGCTGAAGAAATTGAACAAATTTTACTTCCTCGTGAACAAAATCTTTATGAAAAAGTTAACTCTAAACCACACGTTTTGCTTCTAGCAGGGGTTAATGGTTCTGGAAAAACAACTACCGCTGCTAAATTAGCAGAAAAATTTAGACTTGAACAAAAATCAGTTGTTTTAGCTGCATCAGACACTTTTAGAGCAGCTGCTGTAGAGCAGTTAAAGACGTGGGGAAAAAGAGTGGGTGCACGAGTGGTGTCTGGAGAAGAAGGAGGAGACTCAGCCGCTGTGGCCTTTAGAGCTTTTGAATTAGCAAAAAAAGAAGATATTGACATAGTTATTATCGACACAGCTGGAAGATTACAAAATAAAAAAGATTTAATGGAAGAACTGACAAAAACCTGTCGAGTTGTATCAAAATTAGATCACGATGCCCCACATCAAAAAGTTGTAGTTTTAGACGGTACTGTAGGACAGAATGCACATTCTCAATTAAAAAGCTTCGACGAATCTATTGGTTTAACTGGTATGATAATTACAAAATTAGATGGAAGTGCAAAAGGTGGAGTTGTGGTATCTTTAGCTGAAAAGTTCGAAATTCCTATTCATGCAGTTGGTGTTGGTGAAGGATTAGATGATCTGCAAATTTTTGAAGCCTCGTCATTTTCAAAGGCATTAATTGGTTTGGATTAGTCATTTTGTTTAGTTAGGCTTGACTTGATCGATAAAATTCTATACTGAAAATAAAAAAATTTTTTAAATTTCGTAAACGCGCGTCCTTGAGTTTCAAGCACGGGCGTAATTGTGGTTATAATATCAAATTGGTTTTAAAATGTTTGAAAACTTAACTGATAAGCTTGGAAATGTTTTTAAAGGGCTCACCAAAAGGGGAGCTCTTTCTGAAAGTGATGTTGAAAACGCACTTAAAGAAGTGCGAACAGCTCTACTAGAAGCCGATGTTGCTTTGTCAGTTGTCAGAGAATTTATTGAAAAGGTAAAAGCACGGGCTGTTGGTGAAGAAGTTTTAAGATCGGTTACACCTGGTCAGCAAGTTATAAAGATTGTTAATGATGTTTTAACAGAAGTACTTGGCTCCACAGAATCAGAATTACTAATTGATCATGCTCCTCCTGCAGTTATATTGTTAGTAGGTCTTCAAGGTTCTGGTAAAACCACAACTGCTGGTAAGTTGGCTTTTCATTTAAAATCTAAAAAAAGAAAGAAAGTTATGCTCGCATCGCTTGATATTTACAGGCCTGCAGCTAGAGAACAACTTAGAATATTAGGTGAACAAGCAGAAGTTTTGGTACTTCCAGAAATTGATGGAGAGAGCCCAGAAAAAATAACAAAAAGAGCAATGGCTGCATCTAAAGTACAGGCAATAGACGTTTTAATACTTGATACTGCTGGTAGAACAACACTCGATACAGCCATGATGTCTGAGGCAAAAGAAGTTTTTAAATTATCCAATCCATCTGAAACTTTATTAGTTGCTGATGCAATGACTGGTCAGGATGCTGTTCAGACAGCAAAAGCTTTTTCAGAGTTAATTAAAGTATCAGGCGTTGTTTTAACGAGGTCTGATGGTGACGCAAGAGGTGGTGCTGCACTATCAATGAGATCGGTGACAGGATGTCCCATAAAATTTGTTGGTATTTCTGAAAAAATAGACGGATTAGAACCATTTTATCCAGATAGAGCTGCTGGAAGAATCTTAGATATGGGGGACGTTGTCTCACTTGTAGAAAAAGCTGCAGAAACTATTGCAGAAGAAGATGCTGCTCAAATGATGAAAAGGATGTCACAAGGCAGTTTTGATATGAATGATATGTTAAAACAAATTGGACAATTAAAAAAAATGGGAGGTTTAGGTGGAATAATGTCCATGCTTCCAGGTATTGGTAAGCTGCAAAAACAAATGGCTGCTAATAATTTTAACGACAAAGCAATTTCTAAACAAGAAGCTATCATACACTCCATGACACAAAAAGAGAGAGTAAATGTTTCTCTCTTAAATGCTTCTCGTAGAAAAAGAATTGCTTCAGGATCAGGAACAGCTGTCTCTGATGTAAATAGACTGGTCAAACAACAACAAGACATGGCTCGTATGATGAAAAAAATGGGTAAAATGGGTGGCCTTGGTGGATTTAAAAATATGATGTCTTCACTAGGAGGATCAAGTCCAAATCCTGGATTAGGAGATGGTGAAAATTCAGTTATGGATGCCAACAAGATGGCCGAATTGCAAAAAATGATGGGCGGTAATATGCCTAACTTAGGTAATATGGCAAATCGATTTGGAGGTATGGGGTTACCAGGGTTAGGTGGAAAACCGTCTAAAAAAAGAAGATAAATTTTTTAAACAATAATATAATTATAAGGAAAAGAAATGGCATTAAAAATAAGATTGTCTAGAGGTGGAGCAAAAAAGAGACCTTTTTACAAAATCGTAGTTGCAGAAGCATTATCACCAAGAGATGGAAAGTTTATAGAAAGATTAGGTTCGTATAATCCAATGGTAGCTAAAGATCATGCTGATAGATTAGTCCTTGACGTTGAAAGAGCAAAATATTGGTTATCAAAAGGCGCTCAGCCAACATTAAGAGTTGCAAAAATGCTATCATCTGATGGTTTAGTTAAAGCACCCGTGATTAGAGATCAACCAATTAAAAGTGCCCCAGGCAAGAAAAGG
>CACMTN010000022.1 GCA_902616615.1 uncultured SAR116 cluster alpha proteobacterium
GAGCACATAAGATGAGCTTAACTACTCTTCGCCCGCTCCAATTCCATGAAATCATATAATCTAACACATTGATATTACTGCATATTTTTTTATATGTGCTTGGATGGTAGACCAGATGGTAGACCATTTAAATATTTCCTACTTATATAAAAAGCGTGGTGTGTTTGATTTCAGTAAGCGTGTTCTATGTGATGTAAGGTCCTATTATAAGAGTGACCGTATAGTGATTTGTTTGAGAACCAAATCAAATGTATCAGCTATTCGTGCCAGTAAATCACTCTATCAAAGACTTGATGATTATAGGACCTCTATCAGATTAACGAATATGCAAGTTCCTGCCGAACATATGCTTGTGAGCAAACCACTTGTAAATAGTAATTCAAATGCTCCTTTATTGTCTGAAGCTTTATCTACTTATCTGAGGTTGAAAGGCGAAGGTAAAAATAAGATATTTGTCCGTGCTGCTAACAGAAGCATAAAATATGTAATTGAGCTTTTGGGAGATTTAGATATAGATGTCTATAGTAGTAAAGATGCATTCAAGTTCCATGACTACTTGTTAGATAGAGGCTTATTGATATAATCTGTAAAAAGAATATTCTCGTCTATCCGTTCAATAATAAATCTATCAATATCAGAAGAGGGTATTAGTTGTATGAATGCTTTCTCTCTTATATATGAAAACGAGTGTTTTTTTACTGGGCCATTAGGGAAACTATGTTTTTTGAAACCAGTGTGGGCAGGTGGTTTAATTATAATGCTATACTTGTCTGAAGAAACACTTCCACAGTTAAAACTGCATGCAAAAGAAATATTACTTAGTTGAAAGAATAAGGTTAATGAAATTAAAATTTTAATTACCATCTGGTCTACCCTCCAAGCACACATAAAAAAAATTAGAAAAATTAAGTGTATTGAAAGTGTTTAAAATTGCTCCATGGTTAACTAATCCATTAATTTAAGAACACAGTTACCATAACTTTCTGTAGCAGGAGTAAATCCTAATTCCTTGCATTTATTTTCTGCTTTTTCAGTTTTATTTGTAATTTTATCAGATGAATTAGTTTTTTCTTCATATTCAGATTTACAACTTAAATTTCTTCTTTTTGCTTCTTTAATGTATTTACCATTATACAAACCAAATCTATAACATACTAATTCATCTGAAATATTTTCTAGGCTTTCATTATTTGTATCTGTGTTTTTAACTGCCTTTCTATTATTTCTTTTTGATTCTTCACAAGTCCCCCAAATAGAGCCAGGTTGAATATAATTACCTGGGAATTCCATATCTATATTAGCTTTTTTAGTGGATTTGAAATATACCAAATGCCAACGAGTAATATATTTACGTTTTAATTCATAACTAAATTTAACTTTTTTACTATCATTAACCTTAACTTTACCTTCAATTCTTACTTCATTCCAATATGCGGTTTTGTCAGACTTTATAATATGTGTTTGTATTTGAGGTGCCCAACTTTTAATCAAATTTTGCGAGTAAGTCCTATTAATTGCATAATAGTTGTCAAACTTACAATTTAATTCCAATTCATCACTCTTAGCAATAGATGAAATAAATAAAAACAAAATTATCATAATGTATCTCATTCACACCTCCTATACGTTATTATACAAACAAGCTATTACAAAGATTAGTTAATTCTGAGTAATAATAAACTAAATTAATTTTTTCGGAAAGATTTAGATCTACCTTAAATAAATATTTAATGATAATTTAATTAGACTAAAAACTTGCTCTGTTTATAGTCTAGCATCCATTTCTCAAAAACTAATATTGCCTCATCCATATCAGCAGTTTTGTTTGGATGTTTTTTTGCCCTACCTAACATGGTGGATACAACATTTACCTGATATTTTTGGTCCCTGTCTTTTATTGCATCTATTGTATAAGCTGCTTTTTCTTTATTCTTAAATCCAAGTCCTTTTAGAGTTGTCTCAGGCTTATAGTCAGAATATAAAGATAGATTAAGAGGCTTTAACTTTCCCTGATAGCTTTCTTTACTCATTGGCATAGAATCTATAAAATCAAAAATGTTATGAGGTTCTAAAGTTAGATATTCTTTTTTTAAAGTACCGTCGTAACCTATAAGTTTGATAGAAAAATTGAGACCCTTCTTTCTATAAGACATTAGTTTGACGTGTCTTTTATGAAAATCTTTTATATGTTTTTGATAAAGTTCTTTACATTTTTTATAGTTACTATCTCTATAACAAGTAGTACTTAACAAAAGTATTCTACATTTCCATTTGAATTTCGTTAAATCCATTGTTTACTAATTTGTATTAACTGTTTTCTGTATCGACAATGTCATTTTCAGTTTTACTAATTTGATCTTTTTTCTTTTTCATCTTGCAAACTTCTTTTAAAGCTATGCCTGCCATTACTCCTATACCCATTCCTATGATAGTTCCTTTAATTATTCCTATTCCAAACATTTAAATCTCCTATTTTTCTATCCATGAAATAAATTTATAAAAACAAAAAAGAATACCAAATAAAACATGAAGTCTAACTTGTAATTTCAATATTGGTATCACTATGATTTATTATTATTTACACGTTAATCATTTAATCTTTTTAAATTAATTTTCAATATCACTATATAATATCAATAGAATTTAAAGATTTAAATTAACTTCTATAATCATAAAAAATTACACCTATATTGTTTTTCATATACAAATGTGCTATTAAATCTTTAATTTTGTTCGTTCCAGACTTGTGAATAAGTTCTTCTCACTAACCCTGCTTTAGATAATTCTTTCATTACATCTTTTGCCCATACTTTATCTTCAAAAGTTGACATCCCGTGTTCTAATTCTATTTTTGTTGCAAAATCTAGTTTCATGCAATTCATGAACAAAGTTTCTTTAGTTATAGGTTTTACCATGTATGTCACCTGTTGATATGCAGAATTAATATGCAAAAACATTAGTTAGAATGCAAATAAACGATTTTATTTCTTTTAAATTCAAACCAATTTATTATAAACATCTTTAATATTCAATTTACTGTCGGCAACATATAAAATTATGAAAATTTTATTAAAAATATTTTTACTAATACTCTCTACATTACTTATTCAAAACAAAGCGTTTTCTTACAGCAAGAATTCAGAAAAAGTTAGTATTAGTGTTTCTGTAAATAAAACTGAAAAATCAGATAATAAGAGTGTGGAAGCTAAAAAAAATGCTTCAGTTGGTAAAAGTGTAGAGAGTATTACTAGCTCAGGCAAAAATAATACCCCTATCAGTAAAACTACGGAAATACCATTTGTCAAAGACTCTTCTAATGAACAATCATATTCATATGACGATAACAACAGTTCTTCAGACAATGATTATGATAAGAATATTAATTTTGGAAAGAAAGTATATGGCTACAGATCAAGTAAAAATTATGAAATAGCTAAACAAGAAAGATTAATAGATGCTATTAAAAATTTTAAAAATGAAGAAAGTTTAAGTAAGAATGATCTAAAAAAAATAGATAATTTAGTTAATAAAAGAATTAGAGAAATTGCTAAAAAGATTAAATTCGAATTTGATAAAGATGAAGAAAAACGATTTTTTGAATTTATAGAAAAAACAAATTATGACATTGAAATAATTGAGAGGAAAGCTGAATTAGTTGACTATGTTCAAAAAACTTTTGAAGTAATGGGAATAATCAATTAACACCTATCTGCTGCAAAGCTTATGAACATATATTCCACCCACCCCTTGTGGTTCATGCCCCGGGGTAAGAAGTTAAGTGATACATATAAGTGTTATTAAAGTTATAATATGTCCACCTGTGATGTTCTCATTTTTCTGTACTAAGAACAGTTATTTTAGGGTAGACAAAAATTAGCACATTAACAGGTGCTTTAATATATCTATTTCATTGAAATTGCTAAACATTATGTGTGGTTGAAGCGTAGTATAGACTTATATCAGGATTTCGACTACCTCTAAACTTCCATGAATAAGCTCAAGAAATACTTAATAAATCAAATTTGACTTTATCTAAGACGTAATAATCATTAAGGTTGTTCGTTATATTTTTTGATGCGATTAGAAAACCTATATATTTCCCATATTTAGGTGACCAAACAATTGAAGTTGCTTTTCCGAATTTTAAGTCTTTTTTTAAAATTGGGATCTTATTAAAAAAAATTGGTTTATCTTCTATTTCAAAATTAAATTGAATTTTAAATATATCTTTTTCAAAACCAAGCTGTTTTTGTTTCAATAAAGAAGACTTTCCAATGAATTCATAATCTGTGTCAAGATTACAAAAATTTCCTAACCCACAATCATAGGGCGTGTCTTTAAGTGTCATCTCATTTCCATAACTAAGAAGATTATTCTCTACTCTCTCAATCATATTTGGACACCCAACCCGAATGTTGAATTCCTTTCCTTTTTTCATTATTAGGTCCCACAACATAATTGCTTTATTTGGATTATTTAGTAAAATTTCGTAACCAGATTGTTTACTGTAACCCGTTTTCGAAATCATAATCTCTTCTTCATTGAATGGAAGTTTGATGAAATTAAAATATTTCAAGTTTTGTATTTCTTTACCAAACATTTTTTGAGCTAATTTTTCAGATTTTGGTCCTTGGATAGCAATTGTAGATATATCAGTTTCTCTTACTTCAGAATAAAATTCTTTTGAATTGTTAATTGCAGAGATCCAATTAAACAAGTCTGAGTCAGATAAGGAAATTAAGAAATGATTGTTAGCGATACAAAAAACTACTGGGTCATTTAATAACCCACCTTCAAAGTTAACTATTGGTGCGTAGTATGCTTTACCAGAAGAAATATTAGAAAAATCTCTACAAAAAAGATATTGCATTAATGACAAAGATTTACTGCCTTTAACTTCAATAATTCTTTGGGCACATACATCCCATAACTGAACATTTTCTACTAGATGATAATAATCTTCTTGTAATGATTTAAATATTGTAGGTAATAATGTGTTATTATATACAGTATAATTTTTAACCCCTCCCATTTCATTTCTAGAAGTAAATGGTGTGCTTCTAATTCTATTAGATGTGTTAATTAAAAAACCATTAGACATTTGTTTGTACCCCAATTAAACAATATCTATAAATTACTTTGGACATTTTTTATGAAAAGTAAATTAAGAAAATTACTCAAGGAAAATAAATTTGTTTTTACGGCTGAAACTTCTCCACCGGATTCTGGCAATAAAGATGTTGTTATCGATGAGGTGAAATGTTTAAATGGTTTAGCTGATGCTATTAACGTTACTGATGGAGCTGGGGCAAAATCTCACATGTCAGCTCTTGCAACAGCAGCAATTCTTGCCCAAAATGGCATTGAACCAATTTTACAATTTACTACCAGAGACAGAAATAGGATTGCAATACAAGGTGATTTACTTGGTGGGTGGGCATTGGATATTCCAAACATTCTTTGTTTGTATGGTGATGAGGTTAAAGGCGGAGATCAACCTGATACCAAAGAAGTTAGAGATCTAGATACAATTGGTATATTGAGAACTGCTCACGAAATTAAAACAAAAAAAATGTTTCCTTCTGGAAGGAAAATTAATGATGCACCAGAATTTTTCATTGGTGGAGCAGATACTCCATTTAAAATTAACAATGATTTTGATGGCTTAAACTTAATAAAAAAAATTGAAGCAGGTGTTGAATTTTTTCAAACACAATACGTTTTCGAGGAAGATATTCTAAAAAATTATATGCTAAAATTAAATGAATTAAATATTACTGACCAAGCTTATTTCATTATTGGATTAGGAGTAATTAAATCTGCAAAAAGTGCTAGATGGATGAACAAAAATCTCTTTGGTATCAATATTCCTGAGAAAATAATCAATAGAATTGAACAATCTAATGACGAAAGCCATGAAGGTATTAAAATTTGTATAGAATTAATAGAAAAATATAAATCTATTGAAGGCGTTAATGGAATTCATTTAATGGGATATAAACAAGAAAAAGAAATAGCCTCTGTTATTTCGAATTTTAAATAAACAATAATCATAACTTATATAACTAAATTTCTTTAACAAAAATTTTATTAGCTGCCTTTTTCGCCTTTTCTAAAGTTGGAGCTAAAACAATACCCATTCGACGATATGATTTTAAAAATGGTTTTCCAAAGATTCTGTAATCTACATTTTTATCTTCAAGTGCGTCTTCAACACCATCGATGATATAGTTACCCGAAGCATTTTCTTCTGCCAGGATCACATGGCTAGCACCCGATTGATTTATTTTAATTTCTGGTAATGGAATTCCCAACAAAACTCTAGCGTGAATATCAAACTGACTAAAATTTTGAGTAAACATTGTGACCATTCCTGTATCATGTGGACGAGGACTTAGTTCACTAAAAATTACCTCTTCTTTTTTATCAATAAAAAATTCTACCCCGAATATACCTGAGCCACCTAAGTCTAAGACCATTTTTTTTGCAGCCTCTTGCGCCTTTCTAATTACGTCCTGTGAGCATTCGGCTGGCTGCCAGCTATACTGATAATCACCTCTTTTTTGAAAATGTCCAATAGGTTCACAAAACGTAACTTTCCCAGATTTTTCTAAAATTGTTAAAAGGGTAATTTCGTACTCAAAATCTATGAACTCTTCAACTATTACACGTTTCCTGTTTCCTCTCATATTTTCGAGTGCAAATTTCCAAGATGCTTTTAACTCTTCCTCTGAATTTGCATAACTCTGGCCCTTTCCAGAAGAGCTCATAACTGGTTTAACCGCCACTTTTGTACCAATTTTCTTTGCCTCTAAAATTAATTCTTCTTCCGTTTCTGCATAAGCAAAATGAGCGGTTTTCAATCCTAAATGCTTTGCTCTATCTCTTATTCTATCTCTATTCATTGTTAAATTTACAGCTTTTGCTGAAGGTATAACGTTATAGCCATTTTTTTCAGCATCAATTAGAACTTTTGTCTCAATTGCCTCAACCTCTGGAACTATAAAATCTGGATTATGTTTATTTATAACTGCGTTTAATTTTTCTTTATCAAGCATGTTAAAAACTTCATTCTTATCACTGACTTGCATAGCAGGTGCATTTTCGTATGCATCACATGCTATTACATTACATCCAATTCTTTTGAGGCTAATTGCTAATTCTTTACCTAACTCACCACTACCTAACAGTAAAATTTGTTTCATGTAATAACCCTTTTAAGTTTAAATTGACTATATTCTAGCTTAATGTAATTGAATGACTTTTATAAAATCACTTATTCATAAGATACTTAACAAAGAAATATCTAACATTTATAATAAACGTTTTGATTCTTTTAATAATACTCCTAAAGGAGTATTTTGGAATAGTAAACTATCACAAGACCTTAGATTAAATATAATTTTAGATAAAATATTACAAGACGCAAAAAGTGACGAATTCTCAATTGCTGATATTGGTTGTGGATACGGTAGATTGTACGAAATTATTAGAGAGAGAAAACTAGATGGGAAAGTTCAATATCACGGGTTTGATATTAATCACAAGATGATTAGTTTTTGTAGAAATAATATAGATTTTGAAAATATTAAGTTTTCAATAAGTGCTTTGCCTTTAAACGAAACTGATTATGTGGTTATGTCAGGTACATATAACCTTACACCAACTAATAATATATCTTTGTGGGAAGATTACATATTAAAAAATCTTACAAGTAATTGGAAGTTAGTACAAAAAGCTATGATTTTTAACTGCTTAATAAAAGAAAAAAGAAAAATAGAAAAAAAACTTTATTATACTGAATTTTCTTGGATGCAAAAAATATGCGAGAGAAATTTTTGTGATCCTGAGGTTATAAAACATAATCTTCTTAAAGATGACATAACTATTATTCTTAAAAAATAATATCAATATTTTAGAGATATTATGAAACCGCTTAAGTGATATGAAAATAATTCTGGATCCTCTATAGGTATTAAATGTCCACATTCTGGAATTTCAATTCTTTTGACATTTCTCATATTTTTTATCAAATTATTTATGTCATCTTCAATTCTGAAAACTTTATCAAAATGCCCTGTCAAAACTAACACGGGTAAGTCAAGTTTACTCCAATCAAAATCCCAATTTGTTGTAAATCCACCATGCATAAGTTTTGATACCCCATTATAGTCATCCAATCCAAGATAATTCTCATATTTTAGAGCATTATCTTTCATTTTAGATAAAAATTTTGGTGAAGCTATTACTGGTAATGTCATATCTAGAATAAGAGAAGTTCCACCAAATTTTACAGCATTAGCCATTGCATTATTTATCCAATTTAGTCTTTCGCTGGGCTTTCGCAGAGTATTTATAAGCACTAAACCTTTTGCTTCAACACCTTTTGATAAAGACATCGCAGCATAAAGCCCGCCTATTGACAACCCTACTAAAACCATATTTTTTGGATTGATAAAATTAACTAAATTTACAAGGTCACTTACTATTAATTCAGCACTTAAATCTAAATTAGTTTCAAACTTACTTTTTGCTTGTCCTCTAAAATTATATACTAAATAACCGTCGTTATTTTTAATTAAATTTTCACCGATAGATCCGTTCCATGCAGATACATCGCCAGTCAATGCATTTACAAAGACACAAGTAAACCCTCCATTTTTAGGTGGAACATATTCATAATAAATCTCGTTTTGATCATCAATTTTAAAGATGGACATATTTATTTCCTATTCTTCGGTAGTTTCAATTTTTAAATGTTGAAAATGCGTTTCTAATTCTTGGTCTCTTAAAACAGAAAATCTTTGAAATTCCTCTTCGCTTAAAATATTGACACTAGAAGTATCAACTGTGTTAGTAATATTTTCTTCAGAATTGGATACTGCTAGATTTTTTTCTATTTCTGACATTTCCTTTTTGATGGGTAACTCACCAACTCTTTCCTGAAATGTAACAATTGCCCTAATACCTCTTTCAATAGCTGATCTCTCATCATCGTTTTCACTTTCATCAAAACCAACATAAAGAGCATGTATTATGTGTTGTTTAGGATCTGGTAAAAGACCAATATCAAAAATCATTTCTCCTTTAGGATTTAGATTCATATAGAACTCACTAAATCGTGCAAGAATTTCTCTAGTTCTGGATGGACCCGGTTCTATTGGAGGCGCTTTTTGTGGTGGTTGAGGAGCATTTATACTATTCCATATAGCAATACATATCAAAAAGCTGAATGTAACGACTAAGGCTATTATAAATGGTGTGAAATCTTCAAACATTTAATCAACATAGTAATTAGGCTTAAATAATATAAGAGATTGAGCAATAAATTAATATAAAAATTGCTTCGTTATAATGTAAAATTTTTTAAAAAAAAATTATTTATATATATCAGTCACTTATGAGATATTAATGCTTAATCTCACTAACAGTGATTTGCAATTAGTACCTTTTTATTGTTATGATGATTCTTGAATTTTTAATTCAATTTACTTTAATTTTAATAAACCAAGGTTTGTAATTATTTTACAAGCGGAAATAGGAGAATAAAATGAAAAGGGTATTCGGAGCTGCATTTACTATGGCGGCAACCGTAGCCGTAGGCCTTAGTTGGGCTACTATAGGAAATGCTGCATGTGGAAAAGTAACTATAGCAGAGATGAATTGGGCATCTGCTGAGTTAATGGCCAATGTAGATAAAATAATCTTAGAAAAGGGTTATGGATGTGAAGTTGAACTAGTTTCAGGTGCCACAATGCCTACCTTTACTTCAATGAATGAAAAAGGATCACCTGATGTTGCTCCAGAGCTTTGGGCTAATGCAGTAGCAGTACCACTAAAAAAAGCTGTTGGCGAAAATAGATTAATTGTTGCTAACAAAGGTCCAATTACTGGTTTAGGCGAAGGTTGGTGGCTACCCCCTCATACAGTAAAAAAACACCCAGAGCTAAAAACAGCTTTAGATGTTTTAAATAGACCGGATCTTTTTCCATATTCTGAAGACAAATCTAAGGGGGCTTTTGTTGGGTGTCCTGCAGGTTGGGGTTGCCAATTAGCTAATGCTAACCTTTTCAGAGCTTTTGAAATGGAGAAAAAAGGATGGGTTCTAGTTGATCCAGGAAGTGCCGCTGGTTTAGACGGTTCAATGGCTAAAGCTGTTGAAAGAGGTGAAAATTGGTTTGGATATTACTGGTCACCAACATCTATGATTGGAAAATATAAAATGCACAAATTAGACTTTGGTGTGCCTTTTGGTGGTAAAGATAATTGGGATAACTGCATTGTAAAACCAGAGAAAGAGTGTGCAAATCCGAAAAAATCTTCTTGGGTTAAGTCGGAAGTTAATAGTGTAGTGTCAGCAAACTTTAAAAAGAACGCTGGTGTCGCTATGGATTACATTACTAACAGAGTTTATCCAGGTGAAATAATGAATGGAATGCTTGTTTTTATGACTGAACAAAAAGCATCTGGAAAAGATGCAGCCTTCGAGTTTTTAGAAAAGCACGGGAGTGTTTGGGAAAAATGGGTTTCTGCAGACATAGCTAAAAAAGTTAAAGCTGGTCTTTAAGTAATACCAAATATTATAATCACCATCTTTAGTATATTAAGGTGGTGATTATTTTTTTACAAAAAAGGAATGTAAAAATGGATTGGTTTTTTAATTTCCCAGACATGAGCAGATCTGATTTAAGAGAATTTAAGAAAACTGTAGATTTTGCATTCACTGACTTCTCAAGAACTTATGGACAAGGTATTGAAGAATTTTTTGAACCGTTACTAATGTTTTTAGTATGGTTTGAAAAGCTTTTTATTAATACCCCTTGGCCTGTTATAATATTTAGTATTCTTTTACTTGCTTGGATAGGCTCAAGATCCATATTAATTGTTGTTGGAACTTTTTTAAGTTTTATGTTGATTGGGTATTTCGGTATGTGGGAAGACACAATGTCAACATTAGCTATTATACTTGTTGCCACATTTCTATGTATAGCAATTGGTATACCATTAGGTATTGCTATGGCAAGAAGTAATAAAGTCCAAGCAGCAATAGTTCCTGTTTTAGACGTCATGCAAACAATTCCTAGTTTTGTGTATTTGATACCAGTTGTGATGCTTTTAGGTATTGGAAAGGTTCCTGGATTAATTGCAGTATGTATTTATGCTATTCCACCTATTGTTCGTTTAACGAATTTAGGCATTAGGTTAGTAGATAAAGACGTTTTAGAAGCAGCTGATTCTTTTGGCGCAAATTATTGGCAGAAATTATTTGGAGTTCAAATGCCATTGGCCCTACCAACTATATTTGCAGGTGTAAATCAAACAATAATGATGGCCCTAGCAATGGTAGTAATAGCATCTATGATTGGAGTTAAAGGTCTTGGCCTTCCAGTTTTAAGAGCAATTTCAAATCAGTATTTAGCTCTGGGGTTAATGAATGGTCTTGCTATTGTTATACTAGCAATTATTTTTGATCGTGTTACCCAAAAATTTGGACTAAGAATGCAAAAATATAGGAATGAAGGTAAGGATTAATATAATGGATTCAAAAAATGTATTAATCAAAGTAAATCAACTTTATAAGATTTTTGGTGATGGTGATAAAAGTGCACTTGATTTGGTTAAAGATGGAATGGGTAAGGACGAACTTCTTGAAAAATCAAACTGTGTTCTAGGGTTAAATAATATTAATTTAAATATTAAAAGAGGAAAGATACAAGTTGTAATGGGTCTCTCTGGTTCAGGCAAATCTACTCTTATAAGACATCTAAATAGATTAATAGAACCAACAAGCGGTGAAATACTATTCAATAATACAAATATACTAAATTTAAATTCGAAAGAACTCATTCAATTTAGACAAAATAATATGTCGATGGTTTTTCAAAAGTTTGCATTATTTCCACACAAAACAGTTTTACAAAATGTTGGTTATGGGCTTGCAATTCAAAATATTCCTAAAAATGAATGGTCTGACAAATCTCAAAAATGGATTAAAAGAGTAGGCTTAGACGGATATGAAACATATTATCCAGGCCAACTATCAGGTGGCATGCAACAAAGAGTAGGATTAGCAAGAGCATTGGCAACAGATGCAGAAATTCTACTTATGGATGAAGCATTTTCTGCATTAGATCCATTAATTCGTTCAGAAATGCAAAATATACTTTTAGACTTGCAAAATGAGTTACATAAGACAATAATTTTTATTACTCATGATCTTGACGAAGCTTTGAAGATTGGGGACAGAATAGCTATTCTTAGAGATGGAAGCATGGTTCAAGACAGTGATCCTCAAGAAATAATAATGAACCCTGCAGACGAATACGTCTCTGATTTTATTAAAGATATCAATAGAGCAAGGGTCATTCAAGCAAAATCAATAATGACAGCAACAAACGCTAAAAGCTCAGGAGCAACTGTTAAAGAAGATATGGTGTTAGAAGATATACTTCAAATAATGTCAGATGCACCATCAAAACCAGTTACAATAGAAAATGCAAAAGGTAAAATAACTGGAAAAATTGAAATGGTTAATTTAATTGAAGGAATGAAAAGACCTAAATCACTTGGGACAAATATTACTGGCTAAGAGTTAGTCTTCCTATTTGAGTGAGATTGAATCCACTTTCATGAAAATTGTCTGGGTTAAGTGCATTTCTTAAATCAATTAAAATATTTCCTTTCATATACATTTTTAATCTTTCCGGTGACAAACTCCTGAATTCATTCCACTCAGTTAAAATTACAATTGCATCACTATTATTAATGCAATCTTCAATACTTTCAGTAAATTGGACATTTTGTAATAATTTTTTTGCTTCATCCATCGCTACTGGATCATATACTGAGATTTGTAAATTTTTTTCTTGAAGTTTGGGGATAATATCTAGACACGGACTTTCTCTCATATCATCAGTTTCTGGTTTGAATGCTAGCCCTAGAATAGATATTTTCTTATTCTCATAATTTTTTCCTAAAGCAGAAATTATTTTTTCTGCCATATCTATTTTTCTTTGAGAATTGTAATTGATCACATTTTCTACAATAGAAATATTAGAGTTATAATAATTAGCAGTTTTTACAAGTGCTTTAGTGTCTTTTGGAAAACAAGATCCACCATAACCTGGTCCAGGATGCAAGAATTTACTACCAATTCTTTTATCAAGACCGATTCCTCGTGAAACATCATGAACATCCGCCCCAACTTTTTCACATAAATCTGCCATCTGATTAATATAAGAAATTTTAACAGCCAAGAATGCATTACCAGCATACTTAATCAACTCGGCTGTTTTTAAATCAGTAAATAAAATTGGAGTTTCAATTAGATACAAAGGTTTATATATTTTTGAAATTACTTCTTTGGCTTTTTCATTTTCGTAACCAACAACCACTCTATCTGGTCTCATAAAATCCTCAATAGCATTACCTTCTCTTAAAAATTCTGGATTTGAAACCACATCAAATTTAGCCTTGGGATTTGTTTTACTAATAATTTTTTTAATTTCATTACCTGTTCCAACTGGTACCGTGGACTTAGTGACAACAATTGTATAACCAATTAAGTTTTTTGCTATTTCTTCTGCAGCTTCATAAACATATGATAAATCAGCATGACCATCACCACGTCTTGCAGGTGTTCCTACAGCAATAAAAACAATGTCTGCGTTTGTTATATTTTTTTTTATATCGTTACTAAAAGTGAGCCGGTTAGCATCTTTGTTCTTTTTAACTAAATTCTCAAGACC
Source organism: uncultured SAR116 cluster alpha proteobacterium (assembly GCA_902616615.1). Taxonomy (GTDB): domain Bacteria; phylum Pseudomonadota; class Alphaproteobacteria; order Puniceispirillales; family Marisalimonadaceae; genus Marisalimonas. The sequence goes on from CACMTN010000022.1 coordinate 13,749, forward strand.
AGGTTCATAGATAGGTATAATGTTTTTTTTTAGTTTAGTGATTTTGTCTTTATCTTTGTCTACACAACATACATCAAAACCAAACTCTGAAAAACAAGTTCCAGATACTAATCCTACATAGCCAGTTCCTAACATTGTTATTTTCATGACATATCCTCTTATATTTGAGAAACATAAAGTTTTTAACTGATTGAAAATAAAAAAATAATAACCATATCAACTACTATACTAGTTTATAGGATTTGTGAATGAAAATTAAGAAAGCAATATTTCCAGTGGGTGGATTAGGTACAAGATTTCTTCCTGCTACCAAGTCAATGCCTAAAGAAATGCTTCCAATTGTTGACAAGCCCCTTATACAATATGCAGTTGAAGAAGCGGCTAATGCAGGTATTGACCAATTTATTTTTGTTACTAGTCGAGGAAAATCTGCCATAGAAAATCATTTTGATCATTCTTTTGAACTAGAAAATAACTTACTTTCAAAAGGAAAAAGACAAACCCTTAAAACTGCTCAAGAAATGCTTAAAATCCCTGGATCATTTGCTTATGTAAGACAACAAGAACCAGCTGGTCTCGGTCATGCTGTTTGGTGTGCTAGACATTTAATTGGAGATGAACCAGTTGCGATAATTCTTGCGGATGACTTAATTTATGGTGGAAATACAATTAAAGAAATGATTGCTAAATATAATTCTGGAAACATGCTTGCTGTAATGGATGTAGACAGAAAAGACGTATCCTCATATGGAGTAATTTCTCCTGGAAAATCGATAGACAAAAATGTTACTGAAATTCTAGGCCTTATAGAAAAACCATCCACAGAAAATGCACCTAGCAATATGGCTGTTGTCGGGAGATATATTATAGAACCAGCCGTTTTTGAGGTCTTAGAACAACAAAATAGAGGTGCTAGCAATGAAATTCAACTTACTGACGCTATAGCAAGTAGAATAGGAGCGTCAAATTGTATGGGATATAAATTTTCAGAGGAACGATTTGATTGTGGGTCTAAATTAGGATTTATACAAGCAAACATTCGTTTTTCTATTGAAAGGCCAGAGATGAAACAAAACCTTAAAAGTTGGCTAAAACGTGAAATAGTTAGTTAAAATTGATGTTTAAGCATACTTTTAACAACACAATTCTTCGATCATACGACATTAGGGGTATTTATGAAAAAACCTTAACAGAAAAAGACGCCTTCATGCTTGGTTTTTTCTTTGGCATTACAGTCAGAGAAAAATATCCAGAAAAAAAACATCCATTAATTGTTATTGGAATGGATGGAAGGTTATCTAGCCCATCATTAGAAGAAAAACTGACTGAAGGACTTGAGAATTCTGGTTGCGAAATTTATAGAATTGGACTGGGTCCAACGCCAATGCTTTATTTTGCAAGTAATTATTATAAGGCAGATGGAGCAATACAAGTCACTGGAAGTCATAATCCAAAGGATTATAATGGTTTTAAAATAGTTTTAAATCAAAACTCTTTCTTTGGAGAAGATATTCAAAAACTAGGTCGCTTTGCAAGTAAAGGTTATTCAAGAACATTTAATGGTTTTTCTAAATCTGTCGCAATAAATACTCATTATATTGATGAAATTATTAAACCTCTCCAAAATATTAAACGACAACTTGATGATAAAACTATTGTTTGGGATTGTGGTAATGGCGCATCCGGTCCTTCACTTGAGATGATAACCACAAAAATTCCTGGAAAACACGTTATCTTATATTCTAAAGTTGATGGCAATTTTCCAAATCATCATCCTGATCCTACTGATGAGTCTACTCTAAAAATTTTGAAAAATAAAATGAAAGAGGTTGATGCTGAACTTGGAATAGCATTTGATGGAGATGGTGACAGAATTGGTGTTGTTGACAAGCAAGGAAGGCCAATTCCTGGTGATTTATTAACTGCATTTCTTGCAAATTCAATAGCTCCAAACGATAAACTTATCCAAACAATAATTTTAGATATTAAGTCAAGTTATGTTGCATATGAAAATATTATATCTCTAGGTTTTAAAGCAGAAATTGGAAAAACAGGACACTCAAACATCAAAAAAAGAATTAAAGAGATAAAATCCCCATTAGCAGGTGAAATGTCTGGCCACATTTTTTTTAGTGACACCTATTTTGGTTATGATGATGCACTTTATGCAGCTATAAGATTACTTACCTTAACGGCAAATAATTTTGAATTAGATAAATTTATATCAACTTTGCCTGAAACATTTGTTTCACCTGAAATTAAGGTTTTTTGTACTGATGAAGTTAAATTTTTAACTATTGATAATATATCTAAAAGAGTGTTTGAAAAATATAATTCCAATGATGTAATTACATTAGATGGCTTAAGAGTTAAAAATAATCATGGTTGGTGGTTAATACGCGCAAGTAATACTGAAGAAGCACTGGTAGTTAGGTTTGAAGGTAAATCTGAAAAAGATAAGAAAGAATTGTATTTTGAAGTTAAAAATCTTCTCAAAAATGAAGGATTAACTTTAGATAATTTCTAAAAAATGATATTAGTTTTTTGAATAATACTCACATTGGGGATAAAAATGACTAAACGATTAAGACGTGGTAATTTACAAGTATCAGAAACTCTTGCTAATTTTATAGAAAATGAGGCACTTACTGATACAAAAATTTCTTCTGATATGTTTTGGGAAAAATTAGAAATAATCTTAAATCAATTTGTTCCTAGAAATAAAGAATTACTTCAAATTAGAAGTGAAATAAAAAGTAAAATAGACAAATTCTATTTAGAAAACTCTAGCAAAGATATTGATCATGAAGAATATATAAACTTTCTAAAGAACATTAACTATATTGTACCCGAAGGTGAAAATTTTCAAATTGAGACAAAAAATGTAGATGATGAATTAGCTCTTAAAGCTGGGCCTCAGTTGGTCGTCCCAGTAACTAATGCAAGATACGCACTTAACGCTGCAAATGCAAGATGGGGAAGTTTATATGACGCATTGTATGGAACTGATGCTATTTCTGAGAGTGACAACGCTGAAAGATCTACTTCTTATAATCCTATAAGAGGAAATAAAGTAATATCATATGCGAAAGAGTTTTTAGACAAAAATTTTCCATTACAAAATTGTTCGCATAAAGATGTAAATTCATATAAAATTGATGATAATTCCCTTTTAGTTGAAACCTCAAATGGCACTAATTCATATTTAAAAATAAAAAGCCAATATATTGGATATCAAGGTGATACTAAAAATCCAAGTTGTATTCTTCTTAAAAATAATAATCTTCATATAGAAATATTAGTGAATAAAGAAGGTAACATTGGGGCTGGAGATAATGCAGGTGTTGACGATATTATAATTGAGTCAGCTTTAACTACAATACAAGACTGTGAAGATTCAGTAGCAACAGTAGACGCAGAGGATAAAGTATTAGCCTACAGAAACTGGTTAGGTCTTATGAAAGGCAACCTTGAAGATACTTTTGAAAAAAATGGTAAGACAATAACGAGAAAATTAAATAAAGATAGAACATACATTACCTCTTCTGGTGAATATAAACTTCCAGGAAGATCTGTTATGTTAATCCGTAATGTTGGACACCTAATGACAAACCCAGCTATTTTGTTAAAAAATGGGGAAGAAATACCAGAAGGTATTATGGATGCAATGATTACTTCATTAATTGCAATTCATGATATTAAGAACCATAAAATGAACTCTAGAACTGGATCCATATATATTGTTAAACCAAAAATGCACGGTCCAGAGGAAGTCAAATTTGCATGTGATATCTTTGGTGCCGTAGAAGATGCTCTTCAACTAGAAAGAAATACTCTCAAGATTGGTATTATGGATGAAGAAAGAAGGACAACTGTTAATTTAAAAGAGTGTATCAGAATGGCAAGTGAAAGAACTGTATTTATTAATACTGGTTTCTTAGATAGAACAGGCGACGAGATTCACACTGCAATGGAAATGGGTCCAATTATACCAAAAGGTGAAATAAAAAACGCTAAATGGATTTCAGCATATGAGAATAATAATGTAAAAATTGGGCTTGAATGTGGACTTTCTGGCAAGGCTCAAATAGGTAAAGGGATGTGGGCAATGCCTGATCTTATGTATGAAATGTTGCAACAAAAAATTAATCATCCAAAAAGCGGTGCAAATACCGCTTGGGTACCTAGTCCAACAGCAGCTACGCTTCATGCTTTGCATTATCACGAGATAAATGTATTTGATATCCAAAAAGATAAGTCTAATGATAATAACAATTACTTAAACGATATACTTTCTGTCCCAGTCTCAAAAGGTCACAACTGGTCTCAAGAAGAAATACAAAAAGAAATGGATAATAACGCACAAGGTATTCTTGGGTATGTGGTAAGATGGGTTGATCAAGGTGTTGGATGCTCTAAAGTTCCAGATATTAATAATATTGGTTTAATGGAAGATCGTGCAACTTGCAGAATTTCTAGTCAACACCTTTGCAATTGGCTCAAACATGGTATTTTTACTAAAAATCAATTGGTTGATACAATGAAAAAGATGGCCAAGGTTGTTGATGAACAAAATAAAAATGATAGCAATTATATCCCTATGTCAAGAAACTTTGATAAATCAATTGCTTTTAAGGCATCTGTTGATTTGGTTTTAGAAGGAGATGTTAGTCCTTCTGGTTATACTGAGCCAATTTTACACAAATGTAGACTAGAATTAAAGTCTATGCTTGGTTGACTGCCCTTGCTGCATGTCTCAAACTATCAATTGGGATAAGCTTTCCAGATCGCTTTATATGCCAAAATGTCCATCCGTTGCAGGCCTGCAGCCCTTGTAAGTCAGCACCTACTGAATGTATTGAACCTTTCTTATCTTTAGAAATCAAACTCCCGTCTGCTCTAATTTTAGCAGTCCATCTGCTTCGAGAATCTTGTAATAATTCACCTGGATTTATAAGCCCTTGTTCTAATAAATGTCCAAATGGTATTCTTGGTTCGGCAGTTTTTCTGGGTGTCTGAATAAGATCTTTCGTTCCAATTTCTTCTACTTTATTAATTCTTTTTTCAGCCTCTAATGCATATTTTGCATCTTGCTCAATTCCAATAAAATTCCTACGCAGTTTTTTTGCTACAGATCCAGTAGTTCCAGTCCCAAAGAATGGGTCTAAAACTACATCACCAATATTACTACTTGACATTATAACTCTATTTAAAAGATTTTCAGGCTTTTGTGTTGGGTGTATCTTTTTACCATCTTTATTCTTTAGCCTTTCATCACCAGTACAAATTGGTAGGGACCAATCCGAACGCATTTGTAGATCACCATTTAATGACTTCATAGCTTCGTAATTAAATGTATACTTGGATTCTTTTGTTTTTGACGCCCAAATAAGTGTCTCATGAGCATTAGTGAACCTTCTACCACGAAAATTTGGCATTGGGTTAACTTTTCTCCAAACGACATCATTTAATAACCAAAATCCTAAATCTTGTAAAATATACCCTAATCTAAAAATATTGTGATAAGAACCTATAACCCAGATACTACCGTTGGGCTTTAATATTCGCCTAGCAGAACTCATCCATTCCTTAGTATAATTATCATAATCAGAAATAGATTTAAATTTGTCCCAAGTTTCTTTAACACCATCAACTTTAGTTTGATCAGGTCTTTCAAGTTCTCCATTAAGTTGAAGATTATATGGAGGGTCTGCAAAAATTAAATCCACACTTTCTGCAGGCAATTTATTCATCTTCTCAATACAGTCGCCAACAACAACTGTATTTAAATAATTTTCTAATGACATAATTAAACTTAAATTTACTTAATATGTTGTATATATATTGTGGATAAAAAGATAATTATGTAACAAAGTCAATTACTTAGTTAAATTAAATTTACTAATACAATATCTGTATTTTTATTACTTATTTTTACTATATGTAGTAGCAATAGGTTTAAATGATTTTCTATGTAAATCTAAAAGTCCGTTTTTTAAAATCGCATTTCTGTGATAACTAGTCCCGTATCCAAAATGACGATCAAATAGATAAGAGGGATATTTTATAGATAACTGTCTCATTATACTATCTCTTGACTCTTTAGAAATAATGCTAGCTAATGCGATAGTTTTGGAAATACAGTCGCCGTTTACAAGGGTTTTAAATGAACTACGGTATAATTTTAATTTTTTGATTCTTAAAAAATTATCTAAATTTTCAAAATCTGGTTTAAATTTCCCATCAATATAAATACAAAAATTTTTGATTTTAGAAATTTTATTATTTTTTAATTCTTCAGTTAGTGCAAATATAGACCTTTTCATGGCAATTGCATTTGCATATGAAAGACCGTAATCGTCAATTTCTTTAACACTTGCTATAGATGATGAGTATTTAACAAAGTTATTTAATGATAGTATTATTTCTCTGCGCTTAAAAGAATTAAGCTTTTTACTATCATTTATTTCTAAATGCAAAGATTTATATTTACTAAAATCAAGCCAGCATGCTGTGGCTACAAGTGGACCAGCCCATGACCCCCTACCAGCTTCATCCACACCAATCATAATTATATTTCTTTTGTATAAATCTCTTTCTATATCAAAACTTATCATCAATTCTTAGAACGATAAAATTTATGCTCTTGCAATCTAGGCATTATTTCCACAAAATTGCATGGTTTGTGTCTTATATCTAGTTGATATTTTAGAATTTCATCCCAACCATCTTTACATGCTGAAGGTGATCCAGGTAAACAAAAAATATATTTACCATTTGTGACCCCAGCTAAAGCTCTTGATTGCAATGCAGACGTTCCAATTTTTTTATAAGATTGCCAACGAAACATTTCGCCAAAACCATCAATTTTTTTTTCAAATAGTGTTTTCATTACCTCAGGAGTGATATCCCTTCCAGTGAGACCTGTGCCTCCTGTAGATATTATAGCATCGACATTTTTATCTTTTGTTAATTTTAAGAATAAATTATGGATTGCATCA
>CACMTN010000023.1 GCA_902616615.1 uncultured SAR116 cluster alpha proteobacterium
AGCCAATCAAAAGCTTTTTCAGTAATTAAAGCTGAAATTTCTGCACCAATTCCAGAAAAAGGAAAACCTTCTTCACAAGTAACAACCCTATTTGTTTTTTTTACTGATTCAATTATTGTGTCAATATCTAATGGACGTAATGTTCTAAGATTAATAACTTCTGCGCTTATATTTTTATCTTTAAGAATTTCTGCAGCTTCTAAGGATTTTCCAACCATTATGGAAAAAGCAATTATTGTTACATCATTTCCTTCTTTTTCAATATTCGCCTTACCAATAGGCAAAGTAAAATTGTCATCATTTGGACAGCTAAAACTTTGACCATACATTACTTCATTTTCTAAGAAAATTACCGGATCAGGATCCCTAATTGCTGACTTAAGAAGGCCTTTAGCATCTTTACTTGACCATGGAGAAACAACTTTTAAACCAGGACAATGTGCGTACCAACTTGCATAACATTGACTATGTTGTGCTGCAACTCTAGATGCTGCTCCGTTAGGGCCTCTAAAAACAATTGGACAACCCATTTGACCACCAGACATATAAAGTGTTTTAGCTGCTGAATTTATTATTTGATCCATTGCTTGCATAGCAAAATTGAAAGTCATAAATTCAACAATAGGCTTTAAATTTCCAAAAGCAGCCCCTATACCTATCCCAGCGAAACCATGTTCTGTTATTGGAGTGTCATATACTCGTTTATCTCCAAATTCATCTAGTAAACCCTGAGTTACTTTATATGCACCTTGGTATTCAGCAACTTCTTCTCCCATTACAAACACACTTTTATCAGCTCTCATTTCTTCAGCCATTGCATTTCTTAATGCTTCCCTTACTGTGATTAAACTAGAATTAGCTTCAATTGAGATTGGTTTGTCATTTGTAGGTTCAGATGGAATCTTTTCTTTTTCTAAGTACGGTTTATCAGCAATATTTTTAATTGTGGCATGAGGTGATTCATTTGTATCTACTAACAAAGCAATAGGAGTATTGACTTTCACTCCTTCAGTACCCTCAGCAACTAATAATTGTCCAATTTTGCCATCATCAACTGCTTCAACTTCCATAGTAGCTTTATCAGTTTCAATTTCAGCAATTAAATCGCCAGATGAAATAGAATCTCCTTCATTTACAAGCCATTTTGATAAGGTACCCTCTTCCATAGTAGGGCTAAGGGCTGGCATCAATATTTCAATTGTCATTAAAACACCATTAATTAATTGTTATATCAGTAAATAATTCATCTTCAGATGGCTCGGGTGAATCTTGAGCAAATTTAGCTGCTTCTGCAATAACTGATTTAATATCTGTATCAATATCCTTAAGAGTTTTATCTTCAACACCCATTTTATTTAAAAGTGATTTTATATTTTCTATTGGATCAGATGTTTTTCTTATTTTGTCAACTTCGTCTCTAGTCCTATATTTAGCAGGGTCAGACATTGAATGTCCTCTATATCTATATGTTTTCATTTCTAAAATATATGGACCCTTTCCTGATCTACAGTAATCAATCGCTCTTATAGCAGCTTCTCTGACTGCTAAAATATCCATTCCATCAACTATATCAGACATAATACCATAAGGTTTACCTCTATCAGATAAATTCTCCCCTGCTGAAGATCTGTTTACAGACGTTCCCATACCATACTTATTATTTTCAATTACAAAAACTACTGGGAGTTTCCAAAGAGAAGCAATATTGTAAGACTCATAAACTTGACCTTGATTTGCTGCGCCGTCTCCAAAATAGGTAATCGAAACATTTTTATTTCCATTATATTTATGTGAAAAAGCTAAACCTGCTCCTATTGGGACTTGAGCGGCTACAATACCATGGCCACCAAAAAAACCTTTTTCACGACTAAACATATGCATAGAACCACCCTTGCCTTTTGAATAACCGTCTTTTCTACCTGTGAGTTCTGCCATAACCCCCTTAGGATCCATATCGCATGCCAACATATGTCCATGATCTCTGTAAGATGTAACAATGCTATCACCCTCAATTTGAGCAGATTGAATACCAACAACAACAGCTTCCTGTCCAATATATAAGTGACAAAAGCCACCAATTTGACCCATTCCATATAATTGACCAGCTTTTTCTTCAAATCTTCTAATTAGAAGCATTCTTTTGTACATATCTTGTAATAAATTTAAATCATAGTTCATTTTTGGTTCAATTAATATTTTCTTTGCACTGTTTTTTTTCACTTCACACCTATGATTTTAAGTAAATAGTAATTTATTTTTAACAAAGAATTAAACTTAATTCTAATACTAATTTGATCTATTATTTTATATAAATAACTATTTGATCAGAATGTATCAACCCTAAGAGATCAGAAGAGATTTCAGTTATATAATCAGAGTCTAAATTTTCATCTCTTAAAAGATTAATTTCTGATGTAACATTTTTTTTATCATTCAATAATTTATTGTATTCATTTGTTGCTATAGCTATTTGTGAGTCAAGAGAAAAAATTCTCCAAATGGATCGCTCACCAAAAAAAATGTGTGAAATAAAAAAAACAAAAATAAGAAAACTAAAAATTGTTATAAAGTTTAATATAAAATTTTTTTTAATTATATAATTATTCATATTACTTCCTTAAGTATATTTACTAAAAAATTCTTGTCCGTAGTAATTAGAATTATCTCCCAAAAATTCCTCAATTCTTAGCAGTTGATTATATTTAGCAGTTCTATCACTCCTAGATAATGAACCTGTTTTTATCTGCCCAGCATTAATAGCAACTGAAAGATCACTAATGAAAACATCCTCTGTTTCACCTGATCTATGAGACACTATCACTCCAAAATTATGATTCTTAGCTAGTTCAATAGTTTCAAGAGTTTCTGAAACTGTTCCAATTTGATTTAATTTTATTAAAATAGAATTTCCTGCTTTATTTTTAATTCCTTTAAATAATCTATTTTTATTGGTAACAAATAAATCATCTCCAACAATTTGTAATTTATTACCTAAAAACTTAGTGAGTTCTTCAAAACCAATCCAATCCGTTTCATCAAAAGGATCTTCAATTGAAACAATTGGAAATTTTTTACAAATTTGATCCCAATAATTTATTAGTTCTTCTGTATTAAGTTTTTTATCTTCGCCGATTAAATGATAATATCCTTTTTCATACAACTCACTTGCAGCCGCATCAATAGAAATAAAAATTTCTTCTCCTAATTTATAACCACTTTTTTCAACTGCCCGAGAAATATATGAAAGCGCTTCCTCAAGATTATTAATATTTGGGGCAAAACCACCCTCATCACCAACAGCAGTTGAAAGTGATTTTTCTGACAAAATTTTCTTTAAACTTTGAAATATTTCTACACCTGATCTAAGAGCATCAGAAAATGTTGAAAAACCAATAGGCATTATCATACACTCTTGAAAGTCTAATCTATTATTTGCATGCGCACCACCATTAATTATATTCATCATTGGAACTGGCAACATATTAGCTCTTATACCACCAATGTATTGCCAAAGTTGCAATCCTTTTGAATTAGCAGCTGCTCTTGCAACCGCCATTGAAAAACCAAGCATAGCATTGGCTCCTAAACGACTTTTGTTTTTTGTACCGTCAAGCTCAATCAAATCATAATCTATACTTTTCTGTTCTAGTGGGTTCCTACCAGAAAAAGTGTTAAATATCTCAACATTTACATTTTCTATAGCTTTTTTTACCCCATATCCACTATAAAAATTACTTTTTTTGTCTCTTAATTCATAAGCTTCATATTTTCCAGTTGAAGCACCTGAAGGAACAGCTGCCCTGCCTATATTTCCATCAGATAATTTAACATCAACTTCTAAAGTTGGATTACCTCTGCTATCTAAAATTTGTCTAGCTAAAATATCTTCAATATAAACCATATGAACTCCAAAATTTAAACATACTATTTTTTGACAATTCTATCTAATTCTAACAATTTAGCGAGTAAAGGCTCTAATTCAGACAATTTTAACATATTTGGACCATCACTTGGTGCTTTGTCAGGATTTTCATGAACTTCAATAAACAAACCAGACACTCCAACTGAAATAGCAGCCCTTGACAAAGTTGGAACAAACTCTCTCTGACCTCCAGATGACCGTCCTAGTCCTCCAGGTTGTTGCACAGAATGTGTTGAATCAAAAATTATTGGAAAACCAAAATCAGACATTTGTGGAATAGCACGCATATCAGAAATAAGAGTGTTGTAACCGAAAGATGTACCTCTTTCAGTAAGTAAAATTTGGTTGTTTCCAGTATCTAATATTTTATCTACAACATTTTTCATATCCCATGGAGCTAAGAATTGTCCCTTTTTTACATTTATAATTTTATTTGTTTTAGCAGCCGCAATTAATAAATCCGATTGTCTACATAAAAAAGCAGGAATTTGAATAATATCTGCTATTTCTCCAACATCTTTACATTGAAAAGTTTCATGAACATCAGTTAAAATAGGGATATTTAAGCTTCTCTTAACATCAGATAAAATACTTAAACCTTTTTCAATACCAACTCCTCTACTAGAAGCTTTACTAGTTCTATTAGCTTTATCAAATGATGACTTATAAACAAAATTTATTTTTAATTTGTTACATATTTCATTTATAACTCCAGCATGATGAATTGCGTGATCTTTATTTTCAATAGAACAAGGGCCAGCAATTAAGAAGAAAGGTAAATTATTAGAAACTTCAAAATTTAATATTTTGATACTTTTTTGATTCATTATTTGACAATACCAAAAATTAATTACATTACAATAATCTTGATTGTTTTAAACTTGCATTAATTAAAGAAGAGAAAAGAGGATGTGGATCAAATGGTTTTGATTTTAATTCTGGATGAAATTGAACTCCTATAAACCAAGGATGAAGAGGAATTTCAAATATTTCAGGCAAAGAATTGTCTGGAGACATACCTGAAAATATTAGTCCCTTTTTTTTAAAATCCGAAATATATTTGTTATTAACCTCATATCTATGTCGATGTCTTTCAGCAATAACTTCCTTTTTATAAATTGATTTTATGAAACTACCTTCGGCGAGCTTACAATCATATGCTCCAAGTCTCATAGTACCACCAAGGTTAGATTCTTTGCTTCTCTTTTCAAACCCTGTTTTAGTCTGCCATTCTGTTAAGAGCCCAACTAATGGTAGTTTAGTTTTTCCAAATTCAGATGAAGAAGCATCTTTTAAATTAAGAACATTTCTAGCAAACTCTATTACCGCCATTTGCATACCAAAACAGATACCCAAAAAAGGTATTTTGTTAATTCTAGCAAAATTTATAGCATTAATTTTACCTTCAGATCCTCTTTCACCAAAGCCGCCTGGAACAATTATTCCATTAATGTCTTTAAAAATATTATTAAAATTTGAATTAAGGATTTCCAATTTTTCAGAATCGATCCATTTGATTGTTACCTTTATTTTATTAGCTAAACCACCATGATTAATCGCTTCGATTAGCGATTTATAGGCATCAATCATAGAAGTATATTTACCTACTATGCCAATATTAACATTTCCTTCTGAACTATTTTGTATATGATTTATTTTGTTCCAACGACTCAAGTCAGGTTTTTTTAAAACATCTAAGTAAAAATGTTTGCATACTTGTAAGTCAAGTCCTTGATTATGGTAAGAAATTGGAACTTTATATATTGACGATGAGTCTAAAGCTTCAATCACAGATTCAGATTTTAAGTTACAAAATAATGCGATCTTTGATTTTTGTTCTTCAGGAATAATATTTTCAGTCCTACAAAGTAAAATATCCGGCTGAATTCCCATACCTTGTAATTCTTTAACTGAATGTTGAGTTGGTTTTGTTTTTAATTCTCCAGCTGCTTTGATGAAGGGTAAAAGAGTAACATGTATGAAACATGTCTGAGTTAAACCAAGTTCATTTCCTAATTGCCTAATTGCTTCTATAAATGGCAACGACTCTATATCACCCACTGTGCCACCAATCTCACAAAGAATAAAATCTTCTTCATTAATATCAGATAATATGTATTCTTTAATTGCATCAGTTACATGGGGTATAACTTGTATAGTTGCACCTAGATAATCACCCCTTCTTTCCTTTGCAATAACATTTGAATAAATTTTTCCTGTTGTAATATTATCAGATTTTTTTGCAGGCACGCCTGTAAATCTTTCATAATGCCCTAAATCTAAGTCTGTTTCAGCACCATCGTCAGTAACATAGCATTCTCCATGTTGGTAAGGACTCATTGTTCCTGGGTCAACATTTAAGTAAGGATCTAGTTTTCTTAATTTAATACTATATCCCCTTGCTTGAAGCAATGCCCCCAGGGAAGCAGAAGCTAGTCCTTTACCTAATGAAGAAACAACACCTCCAGTTATAAAAATAAACTTTACTGATGTATTTTTCATCTACCAGCCTAATAATGTAGTTAGTTACCTAGAGGAACAGTTGGCTCCTTAATTGAATTATTTTCAATTGTTTTATTTACTTCATTTGCAATTGAAGGAGCTTCATTAGAAGACAATAATGCTAATACTATTGATGTTAGAAAAAAACAGCCACCTAAAAAAGCCGTTAATTTAGTCATGAAGTTTGCAGTGCCTCTTGCAGTCATAAAACCACCTCCTGCGCTTCCAGAACCACCAATACCTAAACCACCCCCTTCACTTTTCTGCAATAATACTGCACATATTATGCAAATGGCTAGGATAACGTGTATAACTAAAATAACTGTAATCATTAATTTACCCTTTTACTCTAAAAGTTATATGTTTTTTTAACTGCTGCTGTGTAAATTGCAAGAAAATCTTTTGCTTTAAGGCTGGCTCCACCAACTAATACTCCATCAACATTTTTTATATTCAAAATATCAGTTATATTGTCTACATTTACAGAACCACCATAGAGTATTTTAATCTTTTTATTAGTTATATGATTTATTATTTGAGCTATATGTTCGTGCATTTCTTGAATTTCTGTCATACTTGGAATGTTTCCAGTACCAATAGACCATAAAGGCTCATAGGCAATTAATGAATTTTCAAAATTTTTTGGCGTAGAGGCAAGAAGTTGTTTTTCAATGAAATTAAGAGCTTCTCCTTTTTTGCGCTCAACCAAACTTTCCCCTACACAAAGAATTACCTTTAAATTAGCATTTATAGCTGATTGAGAACGTAACATTACATCATAATCATTTTCATTATTAAGTGTTCTTCTCTCGGAATGACCAACAATTACATATTCGCAACCAATATCTTTTAGAAATATTGGTGATACTTCTCCTGTGTAAGCTCCAGAAAAATTAAAATGACAATTTTGTCCTCCAACTGATATTGGTAGATTTGCAACAAGATTATTTAGATAATCAATGTATGTCATTGGAGGAAAAATACATGCCTTTACTTTATTTGAAAATTTAAATTCTTGTAAATGCTTTGAAAATTCTAGGATAGATTTTTTGTCTAAATTCATTTTCCAATTGGCCGCAATAAACATTGTTAATTATATCCGCACATTAGTTTAAATAAAAAATTTAAATTATTTCTAATTTTTGTAAAATAGTATATTAATTTAACAAATTTAACAAACGTACTAGGTAATTAAATGTTAAGAGCTCTTCGTAATCAAACTAAATCGATTTTTTTCAAATGTTTTCTTGTTTTACTTATTTGTGGATTTGCATTGTGGGGAGTAGGAGATTTAACAGGAGGGTCAAAAGGGAAAATTATTTTAACTGTTGAAAATCAAAATATAACTGTTGAAGAGGCTTTAAATGAAATAAATAGAGCAAGATATTTGTTACCAGATAGACCTAGTCTAGAAGAAGCAATCAAAAACGGTTTACATAATGGTGTTTTGAATAAATTTGAACAAGAGATTTTAATTAATCAAGAAGCAAAAAGTTTAAATTTAAACGTACCTTTATCTGAACAGATGAAATCAATACGAAAAGAAAATGCTTTTAAAGATGCTCTTGGAAAATTTTCACAAAATAAATTTAATCAAGCTTTAAACAATGTAGGTTTAACAGAAAATAAATATTTAGAGATGATAAAAACTGAATCAAATTTTAAACAAGTTTCTATGCCATTTATTTTTAACGAATATTATAATGAAAAAATAATTAAAAAAATTATAGATTGGCAAAATCAACTTAGGGTTGTGGAGTATGATGTTTTTAAAATTTTAAGTGAAAATGAAATACCAAAACCATCAGACATTATTTTAAAAAATTTTTACGATAAAAATAAAAAATTATTCGAAATTCCATTAACTAGAGATATAAAATATATTGAGATTAATCCATCTCATTTTGAAAGTTTAGTTACAATAAGTGATAAACAAATAGAAGAAAAATATGAAATTGAAAAATATAATTATATTACTGAAGAAAAACGTGAGATACTTCAAATAACAACTCAGAATGAGTCAAAATTAAACAAATTTATAACTTTAACCAAAAAAGGTAAACAATTTGACGATCTTGCAAAAGTTGAGTTTAATCTACTAAAATCCGATACAAATCTTGGTTTTTTAAAAAAATCTGATTTGCCACCAGAAAGTGCAGATTTAATATTCAATGCTAATCTAAATGAAATTATTGGTCCAATAAAAACTAAATTTGGCTTCAGTTTATATAAAATAATTAATATAGATCCACAGAAACAAATTGCTTATAAAGAAGCCATAAAAGACATAAAGAAAAACCTTATGAAAGAATTATCTTTAGATATTCTTTATGAAAAAATTGATAATATTGAAGATTTAATTGCAGAAGGTAACACAATAGAAGAAATTAGCAGATCTGAAGTATTCAAAAGAAGTATAAAAGTTAAAAATCTTAAAAAAATATCAAAAGTTGGTCTGATTTATTCATATAATAAAGATAGTAATCTTATTGATAAAAATAAAGAATTTTTAAAATCAATATGGAATACCGAGATTAATGAATTAAGTAGAATTTTTAGTAATAATGATGACATTTACTATTTGATAGAAGTTATGGGTGAAACTAAAAAAGAAATCCCAATTTTCAATTTAACTAAATCAAAAGTCTATAATCATTGGTTCAAACAGCAATCTTTAGTAATGTCTAAAGAAAAAGCTAACAATATATTAAAACTTAAAAATAATAAGCTTTCCATGACAAGTTCTTTAAAACGTAATGATAAAAAATTTGGAAAGTTGTATGATCCAATATTAATTAATAAAATTTTTGAAATTGATAATAAAAAAATTAACTTCTTAGTTTCACAAGATAATTTATTAGCTATAAAAATTAAAAAAATAGAAACTGATGATTATGTTTTTAATATAAAGAATTATGAAGATTTAAATGTAAGTTTTTCAAAAAGTTTTTTTAATGATTTTTCTAATTTCTTCATTCAAAATTTAGCCACAAAACACAAACTAAAAAGAAATTATGAAGAATTAAATAATTATTTCGTTAATTTAGAAAATAAAAATTAAGATAAGTTTCTTTTAATTATATTTGAGCCATCTTGCAATAAATTTATAGCTCTAATTAATTTCTCATTAGATGATTTATAAATTTCATTAGTTTTATGGTTAATTTTTTTATCAATAAAATTTACAGCACCTTTAATGGTATAACCTTCTTCATAAAGTAATTTTTTTATCATTAATAAAGTCTTAACATCATTTGAAGAATAATAACGTCTACCAGTTAAACTTTTTTTGGGATTAATAGTAGAAAATTTCTTTTCCCAGAATCTCAAAACGTGTGATTGAACTCCAATAATTTTTGCAGTCTTAGATATAGTAAAAAAATTATCACAATCAAACATTTTATTAAACATTAAACTTATTTAAAATTTGATTTCAAAATATTCGAAGAGCTAAAAGTAACAACATTTCTTTCTTTAATAGGAACCTCAATTCCAGTTTTGGGATTTCTACCAATTCTAGTTTTTTTATGCCTTACGGAAAAAGTACCAAATGAAGAGATTTTAACATCATTACCCTTTTCAAGTTCATTTAAAATAGACTCAAATATTTCTTCTATCATTGAAGAAGATTCAAGTAATGATAAACCTACATTTTCACTAATAGATTCAATTATATCATTTCTTGTCCAAGTCTTTTTCATATTATTATATTAGTACAATTTGAATAAGTTGAAAGTTTTTTTTACAAAATTTTTGGTTTTCCAATTCTAATAATTGATGCCCCCCAACTTAAACCACCACCGATAGCATGAACACCAATTAGATTACCGTTTATAATAGTTTTTGAAGATATTGCTTTATCTAAAGCTAATGGAATTGATGCGGCTGAAGTATTTCCATGATACTTTACAGTAGAAATTACTTTATTTATATCAAAATTCAATCTGTCTGCTACTGCTGTAATTATTCTCTGATTGGCTTGATGAGGCACTAACCAATCTACATCTTCAATTTTTTTATTAGAAGATAACAAAGCTTCTTCTAGGGAAGTTGATAATTTATCAACAGCATGCTTAAAAACTTCTTTGCCAACCATTTCAATAAAACCTGTTTTCTGATTTGTTGATACTCCTCCATTTGTCTTTAATAAATCATAAAATTGACCATCAGAATGGATTACACTAGATAAAATTCCCCAATCTTTATATACATCATTTATATTTTCAACTCTTTGAAGTATTATAGCCCCAGCACCATCTCCAAATAAAACTGATGTAGATCTATCTTTCCAATCTAACAATTTAGACATTGAATCAGCACCTATTATTAAACAATTTTTGTAGTAACCATCTGACATCATTGATTTAGCAACTGATAAAGCAAAAACAAATCCTGCACAAACGGCCTGAATATCAAAAGAAACTGCGTTGATACATAATTTCTTCTGAACTAAAGTTGCTGTCGATGGAAAAGTATTATCTGGTGTGGTTGTAGCTACAATTATTAAATCAATATTATTTTTAGAAATCTTTGCATTCTTTATTGCTTTTTTTGCTGCATTATATGACATTTCAGATGTAGTTTCATTATCTGAAACAAAATGACGATACCTTATGCCTGATCTTTTAGATATCCATTCATCAGAAGTGTCAACAAATTTTGCAAGGCTATCATTAGAGAATTTATTTTTAGGTAAATAAGAACCTACTCCCGTTAATATTATTCTGTAAGAAATGACATAATCTCCCAATAAAATAGTAGTTTAAAGGTTATATTCTATTTTACTTATTTTATTTTTTAAATTAGAAATGAAATCATATCTAACCATATCAACAGCTACACCGATGGCATTTGCAAAACCGTATGCATCTGTACCGCCGTGACTTTTAACAGCAATACCATTTAGACCTAAAAAAACTGCTCCATTATATTTTCTAGGATCCATTTGTAATCTAAAATTATTAATAGCTTTTTTTGCAAACCAATAGCCAATTTTAGAACTAAAAGAACTTGAAAGTGCCTTTTTTAAATAAGACGTAACCAACAAAGCTGTACCTTCAGCAGTTTTAAGCGAAACATTACCGCTAAAACCGTCAGCAATTATGACATCTGCCATTCCTTTTGCAATTTTATCACCCTCTATAAAGCCATTATAATTTATTTTTTTCTTTAAACTTATTAAAATTTTTGAAGCTTCTTTTATGTAGTCAAGTCCCTTTTGTTCTTCTTCTCCAATATTTAAAAGAGAAATCGTTGGATCTTTAATACCCATAACAATATTAGCAAAAGCTTGTCCCATAAAAGCAAATTGAACTAAGTTTTTAGAATCACAGTCTATATTTGCTCCAAGATCTAACATACAGCTTTCTCCAACAATTGTTGGGAAATATGCTGCAATAGCTGGTCTTGTTATTCCGTCCATTGGCCTAAGCATTAATTTTGTCATTGCCATTAGCGCACCCGTATTGCCTGCAGATACTAATGCATCTGCTTTTCCAGATTTTACTAATTGAATGGCCATTCCCATTGAAGAATTTTTTCCTTTTCTCAATGCAATACTTGGTTTTTCATTTGAGTCAATAATTTCTGTAGTATGAATAATATTCGAATTATTAAGTAGTTCTTGGTTATTAATTAAAGGTAAAAGTATCTCTTTATCTCCAAAAAAAGAGAATTTTAAATTGGGATACCTTACTTTTGATTGAGCCGCACCATCAACAACTATTTTTGGAGCATAATCACCCCCCATAGCGTCTAGTGATAAGTGTATTAAATCTGTCAAGATAACTCCAAAATAATTTAACTTAAACTATGGTTAATAGAAAAGTAAACTATTAACAATAACATTTGATTAATGCAAATTAATAAATTATAGAATTATTTTTCAACTAAAAAGGAATCAAGTTTAGGAAAATTAAAATTATATGATAAAAAATATTCTAATTTTTTGTCTTTAAAATTATCAATACAAATTTTACAGTATTTTACTAAATACTCTGGCTCTTTTTCAATTTTTATAACATTTCTATATACATTTTTTGAAATACATTCTTCAAGTTTCAAGAAATCATAATCTTTAAAACAATTACAATATACTTTTTGACGCCCCATGTATGATTTTATCATATTTTTTATTTTAAGATGTACTCCTGCATCTCCTGCACCTAACTCACGAAGACTTAAATCTAGATCTAAAAAAATTTTATCAAAAAGAATTTGAGATAATTCACTCCCTTTTTTACCAGAATTTGATAGAAAAAATATCAATAAAGTAGAAAATAGAACTAAGAGATCGTATCTCCCATCTATAGTATCTGGAACATTTAACTTAGTATAAAAAACTTTATTTCTAGAAACATTAACAATTTTTTGATAAAAAGAATCTATTAAATCTCTTTTTTGGTTTTTAGTCATCAAATATGAATTAAAAAACATTTTTTAATTTATCCAAATTATTAAGATTTATAAAGTAAACAAATACATCAAAAAAAAATGGAAGTATATATATATGTATTATTTAAATCTTTTTATTTTTTTGTTATTATTTTTTTTCAATGGATGTTCACAGAATTTTCAAAACAATGGTTTATCCGAAAAAAAAATTGAGAAATTCAATATAAAAATTGGTAAAACTTCAAAAAAAAATTTAGCAGAAAAATTTGGTCCACCTATATTTGAAAATCTATTTAATGAAAATGTGATTTACTATATATTACATAATACAAGTTACAAAACATTTGAAAAACGTAAAACTGATAAATTACAAGTGTTTGAAATTACACTAGATAACAAAGATATTGTAAAAAATTATAAAGAATATACAGAAAAAGATAGCATGAATATAAACATTTCTGAAGTAGAGGACATGAACAAAACAAATTTCATAACGTTTTGGAAAGATATTGTAAATGCTATTGGAAAAAAAAATATACAAAATTAGAAGTGTAAATAAGAGTTTTTTGGTTTAGATGAATTATTTTTAAATTTTAAAAATTCTTCTTTATATTTTTTAAAAACGCCTACTTTAGTCAATCTTATATTAAGATCGAGAGATATTTTTTCTATCAAATGCTTATGAGAAGGATTACAAGAAAATAATAATTCATAATCATCACCTCCATACAATGCAGATTTTAAAATAGTTTTTTGATCTAGTATGTTTATTTTTGGAGTTGGAATTTTACATAAATTTAATTCAATTGATAAATTTGAATTTTTTGCTAGATGTGTAGCGTCTTGAACTAATCCGTCAGAAACATCAATCATTGAATTGGCGACATTCACAAGTGCCATGCCAAGTTTTATTCTAGGCTGAGGAAAAAGATATTTATTTTTAGCTACCAAAAAATCTTTACTATCTGAATTAAAGTTATCTAAACCAATTTTAGATAAACCTAAGATACCCGAAACATAAAGATGATCTCCTATTTTTGATCTATCTCTAGGTAATGATTTATTTGAGACAGTTTCACCAAAAATTGTAATTGTAATGTTAATGTATTTTAGTGATGATGTTAAATCTCCACCAATTAAGCTTAGATCAAATATTCCCTGATCTTCTTCAAGACCTTTAACAAATTTAGGAATAAATGTATTAGCTTGTTCTTTTGGTATACTTAAAGATAAATTATAAAAAACAGGTTTGGCACCCATGGCAGCCATATCTGACAAATTAACCCTCAAACTTTTCTTCGCTATATCTTTAGGATCTTCATTACCAAAAAAATGTATACCTTCAGCTAAGGTGTCAGTACTAATTATTAAATCAAGCGAGTTTTTCTGTTTAAATACTGCAGCATCGTTTTTTAAATTGTTTGCGTATTGGTTTGTAAGAGGTCTAAAAAATTTTTCAATATAATCAAATTCATTCATTTTATAATTTCATTTCTTTGGATATATTGTCTAGTATACCGTTAGCAAAATCTGCGTTTCCACCAAAAACTTCAATTATACTTATATATTCGTTAATAATTGTTATTTTTTTAAATTTTTTTTCAAATAATAATTCGTAGGTAGCTAATCGTAAAACGGACTTTTCAGTTTTACTTAACCTATCTATTGACCAATTTTTTGATAGTTTTTTTGAAATTATATTGTCAATGATTATAAGATTTTCGTGAACACCTCTTATATTAGATTCAAAAAGTTGAAAATCTAATTTATTTATACTTAATTTTTTTAAAATTTTAGGTAGATAATTATCTACATATGAGTTTATTAATGTATCAATATCAGAATTTAAAAATGAAAAACTATACAACACTTGTGTAGAACAAATTCTTGATGCAGTTTTTTTTTTGATAGAAATATGTCTTACATTTTGTTTTCGGTTAAAATAATTATCACTCATAATTGGGACTATTTTTAACATTTATTAGAGACAAACAAGCTAATGCTGCACCTGCTCCCTTGTTTAATTGTAATGGATCAGATCTTTTTATGGCTTGATCTTTGTTTGAAACTGTTAAAATACCATTACCAATAGGTATGGAATAGTTCAAAGATAAATGAGTTATAGCTCTTGATGATTCATTAGCAACTATTTCAAAGTGGTATGTTTCTCCTTTAATGACACAACCTAATGCCACAAATCCATCGAACAAAGGCTTCTTGGATCTATCAAATACTAATTTAATGGCTGGAGCAATTTCTAAGGCTCCTGGAACAAATAAAATTTTATAAAATACTGAATTAGCTTTTAAAATTTCTTTAGCACCATCTATTAAATTATTTGTAATATCTTTATAATACGGTGAACAAACTAACAAAACATTTTTTTTATTAACCATGATATTAACCTAATTTTTCCCAACTTTTTATAGTTAAGTCAAATCCCTTTAAAGCAATAGCATTAGCTTTATTATTAGACAAAATAGTCATGTATTTAACACCTAAGTCACACAAAATTTGTGCTCCAACGCCATATTCTCTTATACTAGAGTAATTTTTTGTTTCATTTTTTAAATTTTTAGAAATTTTTTTTGATAGAGATTCTGGTGATATATCTCTAATTAAAATAATTATTCCATTTCCATTTTTTGCTATAGTTTGCATTGCTGTTGACAATTCAGACCCATCTCTTTCAGTCGATTGATTTCCTAAAACATCTGAAAGAAGATCAAGAGCATGAACTCTTACTAAAATTGTGTCATCTTTACTTATTACCCCCTTAACAAGTGCAATATGTTCTGATTCATCAATTATATTTTTATAAATTATAATTCTCCAAACACCTCCAAATTTGCTTTCAAGAATAGACTCAGAAACCCTTTTTATATAAATTTCATTTTTTCTTCTGTATGAAATTAAATCAGAAATTGAAGCAATTTTTATATCATGTTTTTTCGAAAAATTAATTAGATCAGGTAGTCTCGCCATTTCTCCATTATCTTTCATAATTTCACAAATTACGCCAGAAGGATTTGAATTAGCAAGTTTAGCTATATCAACAACTGCTTCAGTATGACCAGCTCTAATCAGAGTTCCACCATCTTTTGCAATTAATGGAAAAACATGTCCTGGTGTTGTAATTTCGTTTTGGGATACCTTAGGATTGATCGCTGTTTTAATTGTAAGTGATCTATCTGCAGCAGAAATACCAGTAGTAACACCGTTAGTGGCCTCTATAGATACTGTAAATGCAGTCTCAAATCTACTTTCATTTCTTCTTTCCATTAGTGATAAACCTAAATTCTCAGATTGAGAACGCGTTAAAGACAGACAAATAAGACCCCTTCCATATTTTGCCATAAAATTAATTGCATCCGGAGAAGCAAATTCACCTAAAATACATAAATCACCCTCATTTTCTCTCTTTTCATCATCAACTAGTATGAAAATTTTTCCCTTAGCTGCGTCTTTTAAAACATCTTCAATACTAGACAAACTCATTTCAACTCCAAGCAAACAAAAGTTAACTTATAATATATTACCATATTTAATTATTTTGTTTTAAGACTTTCTATATATCTCGCTAAAATATCAATTTCAATGTTTACTATTGTTCCAACTCTATAATTTTTGAAACTTGTGTGTGACCAAGTATAAGGAACAATGTTTACAGTGAAAAATTCATTATCAACATTATTAACGGTGAGAGAAACACCATCTATTGATACGGATCCCTTGGAAGCAAAATATTTTAAGAAATCTTTTTTAATTTTAAAAGTAAGTTTATATGAGCCATTAATTTTTTCAATTGATCTAGTCAATGCAGTAGTATCTACATGCCCATAAACGAAATGGCCACCTAATTCGTCTCCAACTTTTAAAGATTTCTCTAAATTAATTAAAGATCCAACTTTCCATGTAGAAAAATTTGTTTTTTCTTTAGTTTCATCACTTACGTCAAAAAATAACGTATTATTGGAAACATTTTTTAAAGTTAAACAAATTCCTGAACAAGATATAGAAGCACCAATAGCTATCGAATTGATATTAAAACTACAATCTGAATCATTATTATTTATGACATCAACCATTAATTCCCAATCATCAGGATGTGAAATCTTTTTAACTTTTCCTAAATGACTTACAATGCCTGTGAACATCTAATATCCTTATTTGTCAAATTTCTTATTTCTAATACGTTATCTTCGAAAGTTCTAATACTAGAAATTTTATAATTTGTAAGATCATTAATTTTTTTAAAGTTTAAATTATTAACAAATGGAAGACCATCATTACCAATAATATTTCCTGAACGGAATATAACTAATTCATCTACTAAATTTAGAGACAATAATAAAGTATTTATAATGGAACCTGTTTCAATTAATAAATTGTTTACACCTTTTTTAGCCAAATCACTAAAAATGAACTTAAAAAAATCTTCATCATTTAATTTCTTATCAACTTTTCTTTTTTTTACAAATTTATTTTTAGTTAGATGATCTTTCATTTCCATAAACGAATAAAGAAAGATATCATTTTTATATGTTGTATCATATATGTTATGGTTTGAAGAAACTTTTAAATATCTGTCCAATATAATTTTTGTAGGGCTTCTTTGTTCCAATCCACTCAATCTACAATCCATTCTTGGATTGTCATTTAAAATAGTAGAACTTGAAGTCATAATAGCATCGTTTTGTGACCTTAAAAAATGACCATAAGCTCGACTTAATTCATTTGTAATCCACTTAGACTTTTTATTTTTTAATGCAATTTTACCATCTAAAGAACAAGCAATTTTAAGTGAAACAAAAGGTTTATTAAATAAAATCCTAGAAAAAAATCCATCATAGAGTTTCGATGCTTCATTATTCATAAAATTTTCTTGAACTTTAATTTCCTTTTTTCTTAAAATTTTAATTCCTCTGTAATTTGTTCTAGGGTCAGGATCAATACAACTAATAAAAACCTCTTTAATACCTGATTTACATATTTGTTCTGCACAAGAAAAACCATTGTTGTTTTTGTGAGCACATGGCTCGAGTGTCACATACATCGAAGATCCAATCAGATTTTTTTTGTCAACAACGTTATTCATCGCTTCTTCTTCGGCATGTGGCCTACCAGAAGTACCTGTTCTACCATAAGATAACAATATATCATTCTTGACAATTACACATCCTACAGGTGGATTTTTCCCAGATGCCCCCTTTGATCTTAAACCTTGTAAGATTGCAAAATTCATCCATTTAATGTGGTTTACTGACATTAATCAACTATAGGTAATTATTCTTTGATTTCTTGTTCAACAAATTTACCAAAATCTCCAGCTTCTCTAAAATCTCTATATACTGACGCATATCTGATATAGGCAACATTATCAATTTCAGCCAAAGCATTCATGACTAATTCACCAATAAGTTTTGATTGAATATCGTTTTCACCATACGATTCAAGCTGTCGTACAATACCATTTACAGCACGTTCAATTCCTTCCTCTTCAATTTGTCTTTTACGGAGTGCCATCAACATTGATTTTAATAGTTTATCTCTATCAAAAGGAATCTTTTTTCCATTCCTTTTTATTACTGTTAAGTCTCTTAATTGAATTCTTTCAAAAGTTGTAAATC
>CACMTN010000024.1 GCA_902616615.1 uncultured SAR116 cluster alpha proteobacterium
TAGCTTTGTCTAAGAAAAATTTAATTGAAATAGGATCCTTTGTTGGGGTCCATGGTATCAAAGGAGAAGTTAAGCTTAAAAGTTTTACAGAAATTCCAGAAAATATCTTTTCTTTTAGAGAAATTTTTATAGAGAGCTCTGAAAAACCTTTAAAATTAAAGTTAATAAGAAAATTAAAACAAACATTTGTTTGCAAAATCGAAAATATTGAAACAAGAACTGATGCTGAAAATTTTAGGGGATTAAAGTTATTCGTAACTAGGAAAAGCTTGCCAAAACTCACAAATGGGGAGTTTTATCATTCTGATTTGTTGAACTTCGAAGTTTATAATTTAAATAAACAAAGCTTTGGCAAAGTTATATCTTTGGGGGATTTTGGAGCAGGGTTGTTGGTTGAGGTAAAAAAAGATAATAAAACTTTTTATTTGCCAATGGGAAAAACTTTTCTAAAAAAAATTGATTATAAAAACAGACAAATAATATTAGAACTAGATTTAGATTTTATTAAAAATTAAAAGGAGATATTTTGTGTGGAATGCAACAGTTTTGACATTATTCCCAGACATGTTTCCTGGCACTCTAGGTTTTTCAATAGCAGGCAAAGCTCTTAGAAAAAAATTGTGGTCTCTAAAGACTGTTAACATTAGAGAATTTTCAAATAATAAAAACGGTAAAGTAGATGAAGTTCCGTTTGGTGGTGGGCCAGGAATGGTTATTAATCCAGAAGTTTTAGATAAAGCCCTGAAGTCTGTTTCTAAAGCCGTAGGTCGAAAAATTTACCTTTCACCAAGAGGAAAAAAATTTGATCAAGAGGTTGCAAAGAAATTATCACAAGAGAAAGGTGCTGTTTTTATATGCGGGAGATATGAAGGAGTTGATGAAAGGTTTTTGATTCATAATGAAATAGAAGAAGTAAGTGTTGGAGATTTCGTATTATCTGGTGGAGAAATAGGTGCTCAATTAATTATGGATGCGACTATAAGACTTATTCCTGAGGTAATTGGAAATGCTACAGGGTTGGTGGATGAAAGTTTTGAAAGACATTTGTTAGAATATCCATTATATACTCAACCAAGAGTATGGAATGATATGGAAGTGCCAGAGGTATTATTATCTGGAAATCATAAAAAAATCCAAATGTGGAAATTAAAGATGTCTGAAAAGCTTACTAAATTTAGGAGACCAGATTTATGGTCAAAATATATTAAATCTTAACTAGAAAAATATTTATTAATTTGCTATGAGTACTTTCACGAAAGGGTAGACAGATGAATGTTATTGATAAAATTCAAAAAGATCAGATGGACAAAATTATTGCCGAAAGATCTATACCTGATTTTAGCGCAGGTGATACGATAAAAGTTGATGTAAAAATTGTTGAAGGTGATAAAGAAAGAATTCAAGCATTTGAGGGATTATGTATTGCTCGAAGTGGTGGTGGGCTGAACGAAAGTTTTACGGTTAGAAAAATTTCATATGGTGAAGGCGTTGAAAGGATTTTTCCAATATTTTCCCCTAAAATTGCCGGAATAACTGTTCTTAAAAAAGGTAAAGTAAGAAGAGCTAAGCTATATTATTTAAGAGACAGAAGAGGAAAATCAGCACGAATAGTTGAAAAAATCCAGGTTTCTAAAAAAGATACTAAAACTCAAGTTGATCCACCTGTTTCCAAAGAAGTTGTTGAAGATACAACTTCATAAAATAAATAATATCTTAGTATCCTGATTAAACTTAATGGAGTTCCATAAATGAAACCCAGAACATTATTTGATAAAATTTGGGATTACCATCTTATTAGTACGCAAGAAGATGGTGCGTCATTAATTTATATTGATAGACATTTAGTTCATGAAGTAACAAGCCCACAGGCATTTGAAGGGTTAAGAATGTCTGGTAGATCTGTAAACTCCCCTAACAGAACTTTAGCTGTGGCTGACCATAACGTGCCAACAACTCATAGGGCTGACGGAATTCAAGAAGAAGAATCTAGAATACAAGTTGAAGCTCTAGACAAGAATGTAGAAGATTTTGGAATACCATATTTTAACATGATGGACAAAAGACAAGGAATTGTTCACGTGATAGGTCCAGAACAAGGCTTTACCCAACCAGGTATGACAATAGTTTGTGGTGATAGCCATACCGCAACCCACGGTGCATTTGGAGCTCTGGCGTTTGGTATTGGCACTTCAGAAGTTGAACATGTTTTGGCCACACAAACTTTAATTCAAAAGCCAGCTAAAAACATGCTCATTAATGTTGAAGGTGAGCTTCAACCAGGTGTGTCTCCTAAAGATTTAGTTCTTGCTATTATTGGAGAAATAGGTACTGCAGGTGGAACTGGTCATGTTATTGAATATTCAGGTGAAGCTATAGAGCAACTCTCAATGGAAGGTCGGATGACAGTTTGTAATATGTCAATAGAAGCTGGTGCAAGAGCAGGAATGATAGCCCCTGACAGAGTAACATTTGATTACTTGAGAGATAAACCAATGTCTCCAAAAGGTAAAGAATGGGATTTAGCTTTAGAATGGTGGCAATCATTGCCTTCGGATGACAATGCATTTTATGATAAAAAAATTACCATCGACGCTAATAAAATAAAACCAACTGTAACATGGGGCACTAGTCCAGAAGATGTTGTTTCAATTGATGGATATATACCAGATCCTTCAAAAATTAAAGATGAGGACGCTAGAGCTAAAGTACAAAGATCACTAGATTACATGGGCTTAGTGGGTGGTCAAAAAATATCTGAAGTTGAAATAAATACTGTATTCATAGGTTCATGTACAAATTCCAGAATAGAAGATTTAAGGTCAGCTGCAAAAGTAATAGATGGAAAGAAAGTTAAAAAAGGTATTAGAGCTATGGTTGTTCCAGGTTCTGGATTGGTAAAAAGTCAGGCTGAAGAAGAGGGTCTAAATTTATTATTTACTGAAGCTGGTTTTGAGTGGAGAGAGCCCGGTTGTTCGATGTGTTTAGCAATGAATGAAGACAAACTTCAACCTGGTGAAAGGTGCGCAAGTACATCTAATCGAAATTTTGAAGGTAGACAAGGAAAAGGTGGAAGAACACATCTAGTTAGCCCTGAAATAGCTGCTGCCTCTGCAATTACTGGAAAATTAACGGATTGTAATTCAATAATATAGTTTTTAGAGGTTTAACTATGGAAAAATTTATAAGTCTTAAGGGCATAGCTGCTCCATTTAATTTTATAAACGTAGATACAGACAAAATTATTCCCAAACAATTTTTAAAAACGATACAAAGAACAGGCTTAGGTAAACATCTCTTTGATGAGATGAGATTTAAAGATGACGGTTCTGAAAAAGAAGAGTTTGTCTTAAATAAAGAGCCATATAGAAACAGTAATATTCTTGTTGCAGGTGATAACTTTGGATGTGGTTCAAGTAGAGAACATGCGCCCTGGGCTTTATCTGATTTTGGAATAAAATGTATTATCTCAACATCTTTTGCAGATATTTTTTATAATAATTCTTTTAAAAATGGTATTTTACCTATCAAAGTTTCATCTGACGAAAGAGACGCTTTATTGGCAGATTCAAATGATATGGAAAATCCTGAACTAGAAATTGATCTTCCTTCTCAGGAAATTAGAAGGCCTAATGGAGCTGTTATTAAATTTGAAATCGACCCTTTTAGAAAAAAATGCTTACTTGAAGGATTAGATGATATAGGCATAACGATGCAACAATCTAATGATATCAAAGAATTTGAAACCAAAATGTCTAATGAAAGACCCTGGTTATAATTAAAAAATGAGTTTAAAAAATGTCATCTAATCGTACGTTAATGGTTCTTCCTGGAGATGGAGTTGGGCCAGAGGTTGTTAAAGAAACTTTAAGAGTTGTTGATTGGTTTGCAAAAAATAAAAGCATAAGTTTTAACATAAAAGAAGGTTTAGTAGGAGGTGCTTCTTTTGATAAATATGGTACGCCTCTATCAGATGAAACTTTATCAGATGCAGTTGATGCTGATGCAATTTTATTTGGTGCCGTGGGAAGCCCAAAGTATGATGGAGTTGAATTTGAGAAGAGACCTGAAAATGGTCTTCTAAGATTAAGAAAAGAAATGGATTTGTTCGCCAATCTAAGGCCTGCCATTGTATTTCCGGCTCTTGTTGATGCTTCTTCTCTTAAATCTAATATTATCTCTGGCCTAGACATCTTAATATTAAGAGAGTTAACAGGAGGTATTTATTTTGCAGAGCCTCGTGGAATAGAAGAAATTGATACTCAAATAAAAAAAGGTTATGACACTAATCTTTATACTACCCCAGAGATTGAAAGAATTGGCAGAGTTGCTTTTGATATGGCAAGAGCCAGAAATGGGAAAGTTACTTCTGTAGAAAAAGCTAATGTAATGATGTCAGGTGTTTTGTGGAGAGAGGTGATGACTAATCTTCATGAAAAAGAAGGCTCAGATATATTAATTAACCATATGTATGCAGATAATTGCGCAATGCAACTAGTAAGAGATCCTAAGCAATTCGATGTTATTGTTACAGACAATTTATTTGGAGATATTTTATCGGACTGCGCAGCTATGTTAACTGGTTCACTCGGAATGCTTCCTTCTGCCAGTTTGGGATCTGTAGACCAAAATACTGGAAAAAGACACGCTATGTATGAGCCAGTTCATGGATCAGCTCCAGATATAGCTGGAAAAGAGTTAGCAAATCCATTGGCAGAACTTTTAAGTTTGTCTATGTTATTTCGTTATTCATTTGAAATGAAAGAAGAGGCAGATTTAATTGATAAGGCTGTTTCAAGAGCTTTAGAGGCTGGACCAAGAACACAAGATATAATGGCTTCAGGAAGAGTAAAAGTTGGTACAAAAGGAATGATGGACTCAGTTATCAACAAGTTAGAGGAATTAACAAAATAAATGTCTTATAATGTTGCTGTTGTAGGTGCTACAGGTGCCGTTGGTCGAGAAATGCTTCAAACTTTGTTTGAAAGAAAATTTCCTATAAAAAATATCTTCGCTCTTGCTTCAAGATCCTCCGTTGGTAAAGAGGTATCTTTTGGGGACGACAAAATACTAAAAGTCAGCTCAGTTGATGATTTTAACTTTGAAAAAGCAGACATAGCTCTTTTTTCTGCTGGTTCAGATATAGCAAAAAAATTTGGTCCAAAGGCTGGAGTTAAGGGTTGTGTAGTTATTGATAACTCCTCTTGTTTTAGGATGGATAATGAAGTCCCTTTAATTGTCCCTGAAGTTAATCCTGAATCTATTAATGGTTATAAAAACAAAAATATAATTGCAAATCCCAATTGTTCAACTATTCAGCTTGTTGTTGCCTTAAAACCAATACACAAAAGATATGGAATAACAAGAGTTGTTGTGTCAACATATCAAGCTGTTTCAGGGGCTGGGAAACCAGCTATGGATGAACTCTTTAACCAAACAAAGGGTATATTTGTTCATGATCAAGCTAAACCAGAACAATTTACAAAAAAAATAGCATTCAATGTTATACCTCATATTGATGTTTTTATGGATGACGGGTTTACTAAAGAAGAATGGAAAATGAGAGTTGAGACAAAAAAAATATTAGATCCTAATATTAAATTGGTTGCTCATTGCGTAAGGGTTCCAGTATTTATTGGTCATAGTGAAGCGGTTTTTATTGAATGCAAAAAAAACATTGATGAAAAAAATGTTAGAAGCTTATTAAGAGATGCTAATGGTGTAACGGTGGTAGATCATAGAGCTGATGAAGGATATGTAACTCCCGAAGAAGTGGCTGGTGAAGACGATGTTTATATTAGTAGAATTAGAAAAGATCCTTCAGTTAAAAATGGTATTGTTTTTTGGTGTGTTGGAGATAATTTAAGAAAAGGTGCTGCATTAAACACTGTCCAAATAGCTGAATTGTTGGTTAGCAAAAAAATTAAAGGAGTCCCTCTTTAGTGTTTAAAATTTCAAAAATTTTAAAATAATTATTATGGAATTCATATGGATTTTTGCAGCAATATTTGCCGCAGCATGCCAAACTGCCCGTTCTGCATTTCAAAAAAATATGATCCCTAAACTAGGAGATTATGGAGCTGCTTATATTAGATTTTGTTATGCTTTACCTTTTACCTCACTTATTTGGCTAATTTGGATAAGTATTCCTGGAAATAATATTCCTGACCTTTCTTTATATTCGCTATTTTTATGTCTATTTGGATCAATTTTTCAAGTCTTATTTACATACGTTCTTATGAAAGTTTTTGCACATAAAAACTTTGCTACAGGAATTGCTTTTTCTAAAACAGAAGTAATTCTTATTGCTTTTTTGGAGATCATAATTCTAAGCGTAACTTTTTCTATTTCTATAATGTTAGGCATAATACTAGGTGTTATATCTGTATTATTTTTATCTTATGCCAAAAAAGCAAACAGTATTTTAAAAACAATTAAGCTTTTAATTAATTCAATTATATCTGTAGGTACTCTTGTTGGTCTTTTGTCTGGATTACTTTTAGCTGGGTCTGTAGTTACATTTAGAATGTCTATTATATCAGCAGATGGTCCCCTTTTAGATAAATCACTTTTTATTTCATTTATAGCAATTGTTTTTCAAACTATATTGGTAGGCTTGTATCTACTAATAAATAAAAGAGATCAATTTTTAGCTGTGATAAAATATTGGAAACCTAGTTTGCCAGCGGGCATCTGTGGGACAGGAGCTACATTTGGTTGGTTTGTAGCATTTGGCTTAACAACAGCAGCTGAAGTAAGGGCAGTTGGACAAATAGAGTTAATTTTTTCAATTTTAATTTCAGTCATTTTTTTCAAGGAAAAGATTAAAATTACGGAACTTACGGGTATTATTTTACTTGGTTTATCAATTTTAATAATTATATTCGAAGAAAATTTAAAATTTTGAATTTTAGATTTGAATTATTTATTTAGTTCATTTAATTAAGTAATCAAAAAATTGAGATTAATATGAGTAGACAAAGACCACTTTCACCACATCTTCAAATATACAAACCACAAATAACTTCTATATTGTCTATTCTTCATAGAGGATCGGGTATAGCATTATCAATAGGAAGTGTAATTTTAGTGTCATGGATTGTAGCGCTTACATTTGGCGAAAGTACTTATCTAATGTATTCAAATCTAATTAATAACTGGTTTGGTAAATTAATAATTTTTGGTTTTACTTTTGCTTTATTTTATCATTTAAGTAATGGTATTCGTCATTTATTTTGGGATGCTGGTTATGGATATGATTTAAAACATGCCTATATTTCAGGCGTAGTAGTAATAATTTCCTCGTTATTATTGACATCTATTACATGGTTAATAATCTATTTCAGAATTGTTTAAAGAAGTATTAAGAATTTAAAATGTTTAAAAGTAGCTATAAAAATGCAATCTAAATCTCACGGTGTAGTTCATTGGAAATTACAAAGAATCTCAGCTATTGCAATGATACCCCTCGTAATTTGGTTTGTATCTTCGCTTGTTTTAAGCTTAACAAATAACTACGACCAATCAGTTTCTTGGTTGCAAAACCCATTAAACGCAACAGGATTGGTGCTTTTGTTTGGAACTTTATACTTTCATGCTGCTTCAGGATTACAGGTTGTTATTGAAGATTATGTGCATAATGAGGGGTTGAAAATTATGTCTTTAATACTTATAAAACTATTATCTATTCTCCTAGGTGTTTTATCAATCCTTTGCGTTTTGAAAATTTATTTATAATTAGAAAGTTATTTAATGTCTGAATATGAAATTGTAGATCATGAACATGATGTCGTTGTTGTTGGTGCTGGTGGCGCTGGACTAAGAGCTACTTTGGGCATGGTATCTGGTGGGTTAAAAACTGCTTGTATTACAAAAGTTTTTCCGACAAGAAGTCACACTGTTGCTGCTCAAGGTGGCATTGGTGCAGCTTTAAATAATATGGGTGAAAATGATAGTTGGCAGTTTCATATGTATGATACAGTAAAAGGGTCTGACTGGCTTGGGGATCAAGATGCTATTGAATATATGTGCAAAGAAGCTATCCCGTCTGTAACTGAGTTAGAGAATTTTGGAGTTCCGTTTTCTAGAACTGAAGATGGTGAGGTTTATCAAAGACCATTTGGTGGTCATACTTTAGATTACGGTAAGAAAATGGCAAGAAGAGCTTGTGCTGCCGCAGATAGGACTGGGCATGCCATTCTACATACCCTTTATCAACAGTGTCTTAAATATCAAGCTGAGTTCTTTGTAGAGTATATAGCACTTGATTTATTGATGGACGATAATGGTAAATGTGTTGGTGTATTAGCCTTATGTATGGACGACGGTAAGATTCACAGATTCAGAGGGCATCAAACTGTTCTTGCTACTGGTGGTTACGGTAGAGTTTATTTTTCTTGCACTTCTGCTCATACATGTACGGGAGATGGAAACGCGATGGTTTTACGAGCAGGCTTACCTCTTCAAGATATGGAATTTGTTCAATTTCATCCAACAGGTGTTTATGGTGCAGGTGTTCTCATAACTGAAGGATCAAGAGGTGAAGGTGGTTATCTTACAAATTCTGAAGGTGAAAGGTTTATGGAAAGATATGCGCCTACTGCAAAAGATCTTGCCAGTAGAGATGTAGTTTCACGATCTATGACTATTGAAATTAATGAAGGTAGAGGTGTTGGTCCTAATAAAGACCATATTTTTATGCATTTAGAACATATCGATCCAGCCACATTACAGATGAGGTTGCCAGGTATCAGTGAAACTGCTAAAATTTTTTGTGGTGTAGATGTTACTAAAGAACCAATTCCAGTTTTACCAACAGTTCATTATAATATGGGTGGGATTCCGACTAATTATAACGGTGAAGTTGTAACTAGAAGAGGGAATGACCAAGATGCAGTTGTCTCAGGCCTAATGGCTATTGGAGAGGCAGCATGTGTGTCTGTACATGGAGCTAATAGATTAGGAACTAACTCATTATTAGATATTGTCGTTTTTGGGCGTGCCGCTGCACAAAGAGCTTTAAAAACTGTTGAAAAAGGAAGTGCTCACGCGCCTTTACCTAAAAGAGTAACAGATAAAATCTTAGCGAGACTTGATAAAGTAAGATATTCAAATGGAGATGTTTCTGTAGGTGAGGTTAGAAACTCAATGCAAAATGCAATGCAAAAACATGCAGCAGTTTTTAGATCAAATACTTCTATGAAGGAAGGTGTCAAAAAAGTTGATACTATCTCAAAAGGTATGAATAATATTGGTATAAAAGATAGATCAATGATTTTTAATACTGACTTAGTTGAAGCACTCGAATTAGAAAACTTAATGCAACAAGCAATTATTACAATGAAGTCAGCAGACCAAAGAAAAGAATCGCGTGGTGCACATTCTCACGAAGACTATCCTGAAAGAGATGATAAGAATTGGATGAAACATACAATAATGTGGCTTAATGAAAAAAACAAAACGAAGCTAGACTATAGAGACGTCCACCTAAATACATTAACAAACGAAGTGGCATCAATACCTCCAGCCGCAAGAGTTTACTAATTAAAAGGAGAATTTTGTGGCTGAATTTGCCCTACCGAAGCATTCTAAAATTGTTAAAGGTATTGACTATCCAATAAAAAGTGAAGCTAAAAATACAAAAAAAATTAATGTATACAGATGGTCACCAGATGATGATGAAAATCCAAGAATAGATAGCTATACTATTGATTTAGATCAATGTGGTCCTATGGTTTTAGATGCCCTAATAAAAATAAAACAGGAAATAGACTCAAGTTTAACTTTTAGAAGGTCTTGTAGAGAAGGAATTTGTGGTTCTTGCTCTATGAATATAGATGGCACAAACACGCTTGCATGTTTAAAGTCAATTGATGATGTTAAAGGAGACATAAATATATATCCTTTACCACATATGGAAGTTATTAAGGATTTAGTGCCCGACTTATCTAAAGCTTATGAACAATTAACATCAGTCAAACCGTGGTTGCAAAGTAAATCTGAACCAGAAAAAGGGAAATCTAGAAAACAATCACCAAAAGAACGTGAAAAAATTGATGGATTGTGGGAATGCGTTCTTTGTTTTTCGTGTTCAACTTCTTGTCCTTCTTATTGGTGGAATGGGGATAAATATTTAGGCCCCGCTGTTTTATTGCAGGCTTATAGATGGATTGCTGATAGTAGAGACGAAAATACAGAACAAAGACTTGAAGATCTCGAAGATTCATTCAAACTATATCGTTGTCATACTATTATGAATTGCACTAAAACTTGTCCTAAGGGTTTGAACCCAGCTAAGGCGATAGGCGAAATTAAAAAACTGCAACTTGAGAGAAAGTAAGTTTTAAGGCTTTTTGTACGGCTAATATTTTGAAAATAAATGATGAAAAGTCACTTAGTCTAATTGCTTCAAATAAATCAATAATATTTGACGCAGGACAGACTTTTGTTTCAGAATTCTTTGATAATTTACTAAATAAATTTGATAAAGTTCAAACTGAGAGCTTTATCACTAAGATTTTTACAAAAAATAATACTAAAAATATTAAAGGCCTTTATCTTTATGGTGGTGTTGGTAGAGGTAAATCTATGATGATGGATTTATTTTTCCACCAAGTTCAAATAAAAGAAAAGAGACGCCTACATTTTCACGATTTCATGAAGGAAGTTCATCAAAGAATACTTGAAAAAAGAAAAATTGAAAAAAACATAGATACAGTTCTTTTAGTAGGACAAGATTTAGCAAAGAAGGCAAAATTACTTTGCTTTGATGAAATGGAGGTAAAAGATATTGCAGATGCAATGATTTTGTCACGATTATTCGAAGTTATGTTTGAACAGGGTACAATATTGGTTACAACATCAAACCAACCTCCAGACGGTCTATACAAAGATGGATTGCACAGAGATAGAATTTTACCTTTTATTAAAAATTTAAAATTAAAAACTGACGTTGTTAAAATTCCGGAGGGCGAAGATTGGAGAAAAAGATCTCTTAGTGGCGAAAAATATTGGTTAAATCCAATTAATAAAAAAAATAAAGAAAAAATTAATGAAATATTTAAAACCTTATCTATAGGTTTTGAGATATTATCTGAAGATCTTGAAGTATCTGGAAGACAAATAAATATTCCAGAAGTTGCCGCAGGCGTTGCGAGAATCAGTTTTGATAATCTATGTAACAAACCATTAGCTGCTTCCGATTATATTGAAATAGCGCTAAGATATAAAGGTATTATTATCGATAACATTCCAAATTTAAATGACAACCTTCGAAATGAAACTAGAAGATTTATTTGGTTAGTAGATGCTCTTTATGATAAAAATTGTTTTCTTATTGCGATCGCTAATGCAAATTTTTCTGATATATATACGGGTGAACATTGGAAGTTTGAGTTTCAAAGAACGATATCAAGAATCACTGAAATGTCACAACTTTAAAAATTAATAACTTTCATTCTAATCTTGATACACTTAAAAAAAAAGTCTAAAAGATTAAACCAAAATAAAGATTTAAATTAATATATTTATAAATTAACTCAATTAAATGATTAATAGGAAACGATATGCGAAACAAATTAGCCTTGGTTGGATCAGGAAATATTGGTGGAACTCTTGCACACTTAGCCGCAATAAAAGAGCTTGGGGACGTAACTCTGTTTGATATCGCAGAAGGTATTCCTCAGGGTAAGTCTTTGGATCTTGCTCAATCAGGCCCAGTTGAGAGTTTTGATAGTAAAATGATTGGTTCAAATAACTATAAAGATCTTAAGGATAGTGATGTAGTAATCGTAACTGCTGGTGTCGCAAGGAAGCCAGGTATGAGTAGAGATGATTTAGTTGAAATTAATACTAAAGTCATGAAACAAGTTGGTAAAGGAATTAAGGAAAATTGTCCAAAAGCATTTGTAATTTGTATAACTAATCCGCTTGATGCAATGGTAGGAGTGTTACAAAGAGCATCAGGTTTGCCAACTAATATGGTAGTTGGAATGGCTGGTGTATTAGATTCTGCCAGATTTAGACATTTTTTAGCTGAGGAGTTTAATGTTTCTGTGAGCGATGTAACAGCCTTTGTCTTAGGGGGTCATGGAGACACAATGGTTCCATTAGCAAGATATTCTGCGGTAGCAGGAATTCCTGTGCCAGACTTAGTGAAAATGGGATGGAGTACCCAGAAAAAAATAGATCAAATTGTACAAAGAACACGAGACGGAGGTGCTGAAATAGTTGGACTATTAAAAACAGGCTCTGCCTTTTATGCTCCTGCATCATCTGCTATTGAAATGGCTGATTCATATTTAAAAGATAAGAAAAAATTATTACCGTGTGCAGCTTATGTTGACGGATACTATAATCTAAATGGATTGTATGTAGGTGTTCCGGTAATTATTGGTAAAAATGGTGTAGAAAGGATTGTTGAAATAACATTTACTACTGAAGAAAAAGATATGTTCAATCATTCTGTTTCAGCCGTAAAACAATTAAATGAAGTTGCTTCAAAGTTTGAGGTATCATAAGCTCAGAATAGAAAGGTTAAAGTTTTGGATATTCATGAACACCAGGCCAAAGATTTATTAAGACAATATCATATACCTACGCCTTCTGGATACGTAGCATACACAACTGAAGAAGCTATAAAAGCAGCTAAAAAATTACCAGGTCCAATATTTGTAGTTAAAGCTCAAGTACACGCAGGTGGAAGAGGAAAAGCAGGTGGAGTAAAAGTTGTAAAAAATTTAGATGAAGTAAAAAATTCAGCTAATACAATATTAGGAAAAAAATTAATTACCCATCAAACAGGTTCTGAAGGAAAATTAGTTCAAAGGCTTTACATTGAAGATGGATGCAATATAAATGCAGAATATTACTTTTCAATGGTTATAGACCGAGTAACTAGCAGAGTATCAATAATAGCATCCACTGAAGGAGGTATGGACATTGAAAAAGTGGCCAAACAAACTCCTGAAAAAATATTATCTTTTAATATAGACCCAACAATTGGCTTTCAACCCTTTCATTCAAGATTAATTGCCAATGAACTTAAATTAAAAGGTTCTAGTTTTAAACAAGCAGGTAAATTTTTTAATCAGTTATATAAACTCTTTATTGAAAAAGATGCTAGTTTATTAGAAATTAATCCTCTTGTATTAACTTCTGAAAATAGTTTAATCGCTCTAGATGCAAAGATGTCTTTTGACAATAATGCCTTATTCAAACACCCTGATATAATATCATTAAGAGACGAAACTGAAGAGGATCCTGCTGAAATATTAGCTAGCAAATTTGACTTAGCATACATAAAACTTGATGGAACAATAGGATGTTTAGTCAACGGTGCTGGTCTTGCCATGGCTACAATGGATATTATTAAACTTAAAGGAGCCTCTCCTGCAAATTTTTTAGACGTTGGAGGAAGTGCTACAAAGGAAAAAGTTACTGAAGCCTTTAAAATCATTTTATCTGATTCAACTGTAGAAGGTATTTTGGTAAATATTTTTGGGGGAATTATGCGCTGCGATATTATTGCTAGTGGAGTAGTTGCAGCTGCAAAAACACTCTCATTATCCAAACCCTTGGTTGTAAGATTAGCGGGTACAAATGTTGAGGAAGGAAAAAAGATACTTAAGGATTCTGGATTAAAAATTATACCTGCGGACGACTTAGATGATGCGGCAATGAAAATTGTCAGTGCTGTTAAAGGAGATTAACCAAATGTCTGTATTGATTAACAAAGATACAAAAGTTATTTGCCAAGGATTTACTGGAGGACAAGGAACTTTCCATTCAGAGCAAGCCATAGCATACGGTACTAAAATGGTCGGAGGAGTTACCCCAGGTAAGGGCGGCACTAAACATCTAGATCTTCCTGTTTTCAATACTGTTCAAGAGTGCGTTGAAGAAGTTAATCCTGATGCAACCGTTATATATGTTCCTCCTCCTTTTGCAGCTGATTCAATACTAGAAGCAATATCGTCAAAAATTCCTTTAATAATATGTGTTACGGAAGGTATACCAGTCCAAGATATGATTAAAGTTAAACAGTTTTTGAAACAGTCAAAATCTAGACTTATTGGTCCTAACTGCCCAGGTGTAATTACCCCTGGTCAATGCAAAATTGGAATTATGCCGGGACATATTCATTCTCCTGGCAAAATAGGAATTGTCTCCAGATCTGGAACACTAACCTATGAGGCTGTTGCACAAACCACAGTTGCTGGTTTAGGGCAATCAACATGTATTGGTATTGGTGGTGATCCAATTAATGGCACAAATTTTATAGATTGCTTAGATATGTTTCTTAATGATGAGCAAACAGAGGCAATATTGATGATTGGTGAAATTGGCGGAAGTGCTGAAGAAGAGGCAGCAAATTTCTTTAAAAATCATAAAATTAAAAAACCAATAGCAGGTTTTATTGCTGGAAAGACTGCTCCTCCTGGAAGAACCATGGGCCATGCAGGTGCAATAGTTAGTGGTGGAAGTGGAGGCGCAGATGCCAAAGTTAAAGTTATGAGTGAATGTGGCTTTATCATGTCTGAATCTCCATCAGGTTTGGGCGAAGCAGTTGTAAAAGCAATAGAAGAATGGAAATAACTTGATTTAATTGTTAAGTTTTTGTTTATTGTATTTTAGGCATATTACACTTTAAAAGGACTATAAACCATGAACGACCAAAGCTCTGACCAAAGCTTTCTTTCTGGTGCCAATGCTACCTTCATAAATGATTTGTATAAAGAATGGAAGGAAAACTCAAATTCAGTACCAAAGGAATGGGATTTATGGTTTAAAACAAATGCAGACGACAATTTATTAGATGAAGGACCTAGTTGGGCTAAAAAAAACAGTAAGGTAATTGGAGCCATAGATACTGTTGAAAGTGTAAAAGCAGTTGCACGAGGAATAGCAGGTAAAGGCAATTTATCTGCTACAGATTTGAGAGCAGCAACTACCGACTCTATTAGAGCTATTATGCTTATTAGAGCATACAGGATAAATGGACATCTTTTAGCTAAATTAGATCCCCTCAATTTACAAGAACAGAACATTCATCCTGAACTAGATCCTAAAACCTATGGATTTACTGATGATGACTGGGATAGACCAATATTTATAGACTATGTCCTAGGTATGGAGTCAGCCACCCTCAGACAAATTATGGAAATAGTAAAAGAGACTTATTGTGGTTCTATAGGTATTGAATTTATGCATGTTCAGGATCCAGCTCAAAAAGCATGGATACAAGAAAGAATTGAGTCTATTCGTAATGCTACAGAATTCACTAATAGAGGTAAAAAAGCTATATATGAACGTTTAGTTGGAGCAGAGACATTCGAACAATTTCTTCACAAAAAATATGCAGGAACTAAAAGATTTGGACTAGATGGGTCAGAATCAGTAGTACCAGCAATAGAGCAAATATTGAAACGTGGTAGCCAGTTAGGAATGAAAGAAGTTGTGATAGCAATGGCTCACAGGGGTAGACTCAACCTACTATACAATATTTTAAACAAACCTTTTCGCGCAATTATTTCTGAATTTTTAGGTAACCAGGCAAATCCAGAAGATGCTGGAGGTTCTGGAGATGTTAAGTACCACATGGGAGCTTCAGCTGATAGAGAGTTTGACGGAAAAACAGTTCACTTATCTTTGCAAGCTAACCCTTCACATCTAGAGGTTGTTGCACCAGTTGTAATAGGCAGAGTTAGAGCAAAACAAAACCAACATAATGATACGAATGACAGATTGTCTGTATTAGGAATTGTTC
Source organism: uncultured SAR116 cluster alpha proteobacterium (assembly GCA_902616615.1). Lineage (GTDB taxonomy): Bacteria > Pseudomonadota > Alphaproteobacteria > Puniceispirillales > Marisalimonadaceae > Marisalimonas. The sequence goes on from CACMTN010000024.1 coordinate 15,764, forward strand.
TTCACGGTGATGCTGCTTTTGCAGGTCAGGGTATAGTCGCTGAAACTTTTGATTTCTCTGGACTTAGAGGTTACAGGACTGGCGGAACAATACATATAGTGGTGAATAATCAAATTGGTTTCACTACTAGCCCAAATTATTCTCGCTCTAGTCCTTATTGTACTGACGTCGCTAAAATGGTAATGGCTCCTATAATGCATATTAATGGAGACGACCCAGAGGCAGTGGTTCATGCTTCCAGAATTGCTACTGAATTCAGGCAAAAATTTGCGTGTGACGTAGTGCTAGATATTATTAGCTATAGACGTTATGGTCACAATGAAGGTGATGAACCGGCTTTTACTCAACCATTAATGTATAAAACAATAGGTTCTCATGATAGTATAAGTAAAATTTATGCTCAAAAGCTTATTAATCAGGGAATTATAACTCAAAAGGAAGCTAAAGACGAAGTCGAAAATCATAACAATTTTTTAGAAAAAGAATTTATAGCTGGATCAAGTTACAAACCCAATAAGGCTGACTGGTTAGAAGGGCAATGGGCAAACCTAAGAACTGCCCACGGTGACGCAAGAAGAGGTGATACTTCAGTTTCAACAGAAATGCTAAATGAAATTGGTAAAGCAATTACTGCTGTTCCCGAAGGTTTTCAAATAAATAAAAAATTATCAAGAGTTATAGATTCTCGTAAAAAAGCTATCGAGAGTGGAGAAGGAATTGATTGGTCTACTGCTGAACATCTTGCGTTTGGCTCCTTGCTTTTAGAAGGACATCCAGTAAGATTGTCTGGTCAGGATAGTGGTAGAGGAACTTTTTCTCAAAGACACTCTGTCTTCATAGATCAAATTTCTGAAAATAGATACACTCCCTTAAACAATATAAAAGATAAACAAGAAACATTTGAAGTTATTGATTCACCATTGTCAGAAGCTTCCGTACTTGGGTTTGAATACGGTTATTCTTTGACTGAACCGACAGCCTTAGTCATGTGGGAGGCACAATTTGGAGACTTTGCCAACGGTGCTCAAGTTATAGTTGACCAATTTATTTCAAGCGGTGAGGCAAAATGGTTAAGAATGTCAGGCTTGGTAATGCTTTTGCCACATGGTTACGAAGGTCAAGGACCAGAGCATTCATCAGCTAGATTAGAAAGATATTTACAGCTCTGTGGTGAAGATAATATGCAGGTATTGAATTGCAGCACACCTGCAAACTATTTTCATGCGTTGCGAAGGCAACTTAAACGAGATTTTCGAAAACCTCTGATAATTATGACTCCTAAGAGTTTACTTAGACATAAAATGTGCGTATCTAGTCTGTCAGATATGGGAGAACAAACTGCTTTTAGAAGAGTCATTAGAGACCCAAATATAAATCTTAAGGATAGTGAAATAAAAAGAGTAGTAATTTGTTCAGGTAAAGTATTTTATAATTTATTAGAAGAAAGAGAAAAAAGAAAAATTAATAATATCCGAATACTTAGACTAGAACAAATTTATCCTTTTCCTTCGAAAACATTAAAAGAAATGTTATCAAAAATCCCAAATGCTGAAGTCGTTTGGTGTCAGGAAGAGCCAAAGAACATGGGTGCATGGTTTTTTGTTGATAGAAGAATAGAGCAAGTACTAGTTGATATTAACGCTAAGTTCACAAGACCAACTTATGCAGGTAGATTAGAAGCCGCTTCTCCAGCAACAGGCTCCTTTTCCAGACACAACAAAGAGCAAAATGATTTAGTAAATGATGCTCTAAAATTGACCACAAAGAAAGCTAGCAGACATGCAGCAGAGTAGATGATTTAATGAATAATAAAAATAAAATTATTCAAAAACTTGCAATGCCCTCTGCTGCAAAGCTTATAGAAGAAA
>CACMTN010000025.1 GCA_902616615.1 uncultured SAR116 cluster alpha proteobacterium
TTAAAACAGTACCGTCATAGTTCTTGATAGCCACTTTCAACAAATTAAGAGTGTCAAAATCTAAATCGTTCGTAGGTTCATCTAAAATTAAGAAATTATGTTTATTTAAAAATAACTTAGCTAGTGATAATCTAACCTTTTCACCACCTGAAAGTGTTGAGTTGTTTTGTAAACATTTTTTTTCATCAAATAGAAATTTTTTTAAATATGATAAGACATGTATCTTATCACCCATAAAATCCACATGATCTCCATTTTCAGCAAGTGTACTCCACGGTGTTTTATTTAGATTTATGCTTTTTTTATTTTGGTCAAAATATTTAACATTTACATTTTCACCAAATTTAATTTTCCCAGTTTTGGGTGAGTATATGCCCTGTAAAATTTTAACTAATGTACTTTTTCCAGAACCATTTGCACCTATTACGCCGATACGATCATTTCTTCTGATTTTTAAGTTTAAATCTGAAAAAATATATTTATTTGCATTATCTGTATTATATGAAAAAGATAAATCAAAGGTTTCAATTATATTTAACGCAGATTCATTTGTTTTATTAAGAATTATATTTAATGGTTTTTCAACTATTGCTTTTGTACTTTCATAATTTGTAGAAAGTTTTTCTAAGTCTCTTAATCGTCCCATGTTTCTTTTTCTTCGTGCTGATATTCCTTCAATAGCCCACTTTTTTTCAGATTTAATTTTTTGTTTTAACTTATGAGATTTATTTTTTTCAACTTCTACTATTTCTTTAGTCCAATTTTGAAAATTGTCGTAAGGACCATCTCGTTTTAAAATTTGAGCTCGATGTATCCAAAAAGTTTTTGTAGAGATTTTTCTTAAAAACTCTTGGTCATGACTAACTATAATAATAGTTTTATTCAAAGATAATAGCTTTTTTTCTAACCAGTCTATAGTTGGCAAGTCAATGTGGTTGGTAGGTTCATCTAATAGTAACAATTCGGATTCACTGAGAATTAATTTCGCAATATAAATTTTACGAATTTCACCACCGGACAATTTATTTTTTAGATTAATGTTTTTTAAATTTAATTCTTCAATAATTTCTTTTGTTCTAGACAAGTTAGTGTGTTGATTGTCTTGAGACAAGAATTCTAAAAGATTATTCACATTAGGTACAAGAAGATCTTGAGCTAAGTAATCAATTTTTAAATTGGGCGCAACCCAGATTCTACCTGAATAATTTTCGTCATTATTTTTTAAGAGCTTTAATAATGAACTTTTACCACATCCATTTTTCCCTACTAGAACAATTCGATCAAATTCATGAATTGTTAAATTCACGTTGTCTAGTAGAACTTTATTGGATTTAGACATATTAAAGTCTTTAAAGGTAATTAGTGTTTTAGCCATTTACATCATACTTTTTCTTTTTAATTAAATCCCATGCATTATTAATTTCTTTAAGTCTGTAAGTATGAGTTTTTATTAAATCTTTAGGCATGCCTTGAGAGATTAATCTGTCAGGATGATGTTTCATTACAAGTGCTTTCCACTTTTTTTTAATTTCTTCTATCGGCATATCCTTGAGAACACCTAATGTTTGGTATGGATCTGTAAACCTATTAAGTTTCGAAGAGCAAATTCTCTCAAAGTCTAGGTCTGAAAAACCAAAAATATTACTTACTTTTCTCAAATATAAGTTTTCTAGTTTAGTTATTTTTCCGTCTGCTTCAGCTATAATGACTAGCAAGTTAAGAAGTTCTTCCAATACAGATGAATTTTTTTCTAATAAATTTGATATTTGTGTTGCATAAACTTCAAAACCATCAGTTGTTTTTTTTGCTTGATCCCAGAGTCTTGCAACATTTTTAATTTCATTATCTGGAATATTTATTTTTTCTTTGAAAGCTTTTATTTCACTTTTAGTCACTTTTCCATCAGCTTTGGCCATCTTAGCAGAAAGAACAATAACTCCAATTGTAAATCCAATTTGTTTTAATGCGAGTTCATCTGGAAGATTTTGTTTTGTTTTAAATTTATCTAAGGCATGTCCTGCAGCTCCTCCGAGTAATGCTCCTATTGGGCCTCCAAATGCAAATCCTGTTGCACTACCAATAATTTTACCCCAAATGGTCATATTTTATCTATTACAATTAAGATTTGCCTCATTCAAGAAAATTAAATTGGATTAGCATAATAAATATGTAAAACTTATTTCATACAAGTGATTTTAAGGAGCTTTTTTGACAAAAGAACATGATTTTACAGGATTAAAATGTCCTCTTCCTGTTTTAAAAGCAAAAAGAGTGTTAAAAAATTTGGTTGATGGTGAAAAAGTAATTTTTATTTCTGATGATCCAGCTAGTCCAATAGACTTTACTCATTTTTCAGAAAATGAAGGTTATAAAATCTCAATTAAAAGCACAACAGCTGGTATACACTATTTTACAATGTATAAGAATCAAAGTTAGGATACTGGGATAATAGGGGGATGATATTTTTAAGATCTCTTTTATTTAATATACAATTTTATTTAGGTACAGGTATATTGGTAACCATTTGCCTGCCATGTCTTTTACTACCTAAAAAAGTAGTGATTTTTGTAAATAAAATTTGGTGTGCCATAATGACAAAAGGAATGAAATGGTGGTTAAATACTGAAATAAAAATTATTGGACAAATTCCATCAAAAAATAGAGTTGTCATTTATGCAATTAAACATCAATCAGTCTGGGAAACTGTTTTTTGCACTGATCTATTTTCTATGCCATCAATAATTTTAAAAAAAACTTTAATTTTTTTACCAGTCATTGGATTATATTTTTTAAGAGCAGGAGCCATTCCTATTGCAAGAGACCAGGGTTTAAATGCCCTTAGAAAAATGGGTAGAAATGCAAAAAAAGCAGTTAAAGAAAATAGATCGATGATGATTTTCCCTCAAGGCACCAGAGTGTATCCAGGTATCTCTTCGAAAGAAAAACCTTATCTACCAGGAGTTTTTTTCTTATACTCTCAAGCAAAGGTGGCTGTAATTCCTGTAGCTCATAATGCAGGTTTGCTATGGCCAAAAAATAGTTTCTTTAAATATCCAAATAGACTCAGATCAAAAACAGTAACTATAGAAATTCTTCCAGAAATTCAGCCAGGGTTGTCAAAGCATGAATTTTTGACAAAATTAGAAAATATTATAGAAACTGCTTCAAACAAATTAATAAAATTGGAGAGTTAGATGGATGGCTCATATAAAAATGGTAGAAATAATAGACAACTCAATGTTCTTGGTAGCGACCTTGAACCATGTAAATTAACCAAAGATAGAACCGAAATTGTAACTGGATTCTATAGAGATAATTGTTGTAATACTGGTTCAGATGATTTTGGATTACACACTGTTTGTTGCGTAATGACAAAATCTTTTTTAACATTTTCAAAATCAGTTGGAAATGATTTAAGTACCCCAATACCAGAGTATAATTTCGTAGGTTTAAGAGAAGGCGATCACTGGTGTCTATGTGCTTCAAGGTGGCTAGAGGCCTTTGAATCTGGTAATGCGCCAAAAGTAATTTTAAAATCAACTAACTTGGCAACTCTCTCAGTTGTTAAATTAGAAGATTTAAAAAAACATTCTTCAGAACATTAGGAAGGTTTTTAATGTACTTAGACCAAAAGGTAACAGTAATCTGTACAGATAATGAAACTACAAGTAATGGCAAAATTATAAGAATTTTCCCAAATGGAATAGATATTGAAGTTTCGGGGACAATTATTAAACTAAAAAAAACAAAGCCAAACTTATATGTAGGTTCTATGGCAGGGTTAGAATTTATTGTAAAAACTTAATTAAATTATTCAGCTATTTTAGGTAGTATATCAACAATTTTATCTTGTTTGTTTTCTATTTGCTTCATACCAGCAACATTAATTATACCGCCTTCAAATACAGCTATTTGCTTATAAAGAATTTCACCGGATAAAACGCCATTTTCCATAATTACGATACTATCTGATTTTATATTACCACTAACGTTTCCGCTTACGATTAATTCAGAGCAATTGAGTGAACCTTCAAAAAAGCCATTTTCATCAACTATTATTTGATCAGCTGAAAGTTCACCTATAAATCTATTTCTTATAAGAATTGAACCTGAAGTTTTATATTTGCCTTCAAAAACACCATCACCATCTAATTGAGAGCAAGTTTCTAAATTTTTAACTTTATCTTTTAATGGTGATGAAATTCTACTAATTTTAATCATAATAAAACCCTATATAATTTTTAAATAATCTATTCAACAAAACTATTCGGCAACTGAAAAATTTAACTAATTGAAAAATATATATATTTAGAATACATTTTGAAATTAACTTTAATAATATTTTTAAAGAAGAGAATCAGTTTACATTAATAATAAAAAGTAATTTTGAGGTAAATATATGATCCAACCTTTTTACACTAGCTCTGCTATAAATAGACAGGGTGACTATAGAAATAATGAAAAGTTATTAAAAAATATAATAATTGAAAAAAATACTAAATTCATACCGTATTATAAAGGAAAAAATCTATTTAAAGAAATTAACAAAGCTATAAAGGCTGTTATTTTCAATAATGATCAGCTCTATGAACTTTTCTCAAATGGAATAGGAAATACAATCTTCTTAGGTGTTGCTAATGGATTAAATTATATTGGAATTGATCTAAGCTCCACAAACCAAAAACTTGACTTATGGTTAAAAGATAATGGTATTATTATCGATGATTTAAGAAAATATGGTCCTATTTTGGATGATATAGAAGCATCTTTCTTAGCTCTCTCTAATGGAATGTTTTTTTGGCATAATACCAATAAGTTTTGCGGTTCATGTGGATTTCAAAACATTTCGACTGAGGGTGGGTTTGTAATGAAATGCACGAACAAAAAATGTGGAAAAAGTCATTTTCCAAGAACTGATCCCGCTATCATTACTCTTATTTCTTTTAAAAATAAAGTTCTATTAGGAAGATCTCCTAGATTCCCTGATGCTATGTATAGTACTTTAGCTGGTTTTGTAGAACCTGGTGAAAGTCTTGAGCAGGCACTAGAAAGAGAGGTTTTTGAAGAAGTAGGAATAAAGGTAAAGAATATTAAATATTTTAATTCACAACCATGGCCCTTCCCTGCTTCACTAATGCTAGGTTTTTTTGCTGAAGCAATAAACGATCAAATGACAATTGATTATAATGAAATTGAAGATGCTCACTGGTTTTCAATTAACGAATTGAAGTCTTTACAACATCCATCTATTAATGGAGGTTTTAAGCTACCAAGAGTGGATTCAATAGCACGCAGATTAGTTGACACATGGATCAACAGATTTAATTAAAATTATTATAAAGATAATTATGATTTTCTCTTCAATTAAAATAGGAAGTCTGGAAGTTTCAAACAGAATTGTTGTAGCGCCCATGTGTCAATATTCTGCGATTAATGGAGAAATGACGAATTGGCATACTCAGCATCTTATGCAATTAGGTTATTCAGCAGCAGGTTTAATAATGGTAGAAGCAACTGCAGTGGAGAAGATTGGGAGAATTACACATAACTGTGTTGGAATCTATGATGATAAATGCACAATTTCTTTAAAAAAAAATCTTCAATTAGCAAAATCAGTAGCTCCTAATAACTCACGTTTTGGAATTCAATTAGCACATGCTGGTAGAAAAGCTTCTACTCAAAGGCCTTGGGAGGGAAGAAGTTATCTTTCAAAAAAAGAAAACCCCTGGAAGACAATATGTCCATCACCAATACCTTTTCATGAAAGTTGGCATGTTCCTCAAGAGATGAAATTATCGGATATAGAAAGAGTTAAAAAAAAATTTATTTCTGCATCACTAAAGGCTGTGGAAATTGGATTTGATTTAATAGAAATTCATGGAACACATGGTTACTTACTCCATCAGTTTTTATCTCCAATATCAAATAAACGCAAAGATAAATATGGAGGAAACTTAGAAAATAGAATGAGATTTCCATTAGAAATTTTTTCTTCAATAAAAAGTGTCCTTCCTAATGATTTCCCACTTGGTATGAGAATTACTGGTACAGAATGGGAAAATAATGGAATTGATCAAAATGAAGCTACGATCTTCGCAAAGGAATTAGAAAAAATTGGATGTGATTATGTTTGTGTCTCTAGTGGAGGAAACACACCTAATCCTAAAATACCAATAGGACCTCACTATCAAGTTCATCTTGCAAAGAAAATAAAAAAAGATACGAAGATGGTTGTTAGAACAGTAGGAATGATCACAGATCCAATACAAGCTAATAATATCATCATTAATAAAAATGCTGATATGGTAGCAATGGGTAGAGCCTTTCTATCTAATCCAAGATGGGTATGGGATGCAGCTAAGGTTCTTAATCATGACATCGAAGTTCCACCACAATATGCTAGAAGGATATGACTGATATTATTTTTTTTTGTCAGTTAGTATTTCAACAAGCGATTTTGAATGTTCTGGAGAAAGATTTAGTTCTTTCCTTAACTTTTCAATTTTCTTAGCTTCATCATCACTAATAAAACCATCACTTAGGGCCTCATTTATTTCAGCTTCTAGAATAGCAGCTCTTTGTGCCCTCTGATTTGCAAAAGCAGAAGCAACTATACCTGTTAAAAGTGCAACTGTGCATACACCCATTATTGCTGTAAAAGCGCCAATTATTTTGCCTAAAGGAGTTACGGGAGATACATCACCATAACCAACTGTTGTAAGAGTAATTAAACCCCACCACATCGTTTCTGGTATTGAACTAAATTTTTCTGGTTGACTTTCATTTTCAGCAATATACATCAAAGAACTTGATAAAAATAGCGCAATGACCATTAGATATAATGCTGCACTAAAGGATCTCCAATCAGCTTTAATGGCTGAAAAAAAATCTTCTAAGGCTGAACTGTAGTTAGATATTTTTAATAATCTCAACAATCTCAAAACTCTAAGCCATCTTAAATCAACACCCCCAAAAAAATAAGGAAGAATTGAAGGGATTATTGCTAACAAGTCAACAAGACCAGTAAAACTAAAAATATATTTTAATCTTTTTACGAAACCAGAAGAATTTCCAAGATCTTTTCGTGCTGGAGAAGACCAAACTCTTAACAAGTATTCGATACTAAAAATAAAAACTGAGAAAATTTCAAATGCATAAAAAATTTCTTTATAAGCTTCACCAATTTCTTTTACAGACTCTAGACAAACTGCGGTAACATTAAGTAGTATCAATATGAATAATATCATGTCAACATACTGACTTGGCTTGTCAGATATATTTCCTTTAGATAAGAGTTCACTAGTTCTTTTTTGAATTCTTATATACATTATTAAGCCCAGTAGTTTAAATTATTTCTAAAACTTAACTTAAATTTATAACTAATTCAGCAATTTATTTATGGAGTTGCTGCTGTAAGCCCACCATCAACTATTATTTCTGTTCCGGTAATATATTTAGCTTCGTCAGAGCATAAAAATAAAACAGCATTTGCAACATCCCACGACTCTCCCATTCTTCCCATTGGCACTTGATCATGTCTTCGTTTTACAAATCCCTCATAATCACCATCAGCATATTTTTTTGCTAACCTCTCCACTAGAGGAGTATGCATTAAACCTGGAACAACACAATTTAGACGAATATTTTTTTTTGCCTCAATTACAGCTGTTGTTTTTGTCATTTGTATAAGAGCTGCTTTTGAAGCGCTGTAACCTACTTGAGGTTTCCCTATATACCTTATTCCTGCAACAGACGATATATTTACGATTGACCCACCCGAATTTTTTTCCATGATTGGGATTGCAAATTTAATACAAAAATAAGCTGTATTTAAATTCAAAGTAAATTGTTTTTGCCATGTAGCAATGTCGATTTCTACTGGACCTCCTGGCTCGGATTGACCAACAACATTGACTAAAATATCGACTTTTTTTTGTTCTTTTCCAATTTTTTTAAAAAACTCTTGTACTTCTTCTTCATTAGTCATGTTAACTTTATTAAAGGTAAAGTTGTTACCTTCTTCTTTAATAAAATTGCTAGTATTTTGTCCTGCTTCTTCATTTATATCTGTACCAAAAACTTTTGCACCCTGACGAGCTAGAAGAGTCGAAATTGCGCGGCCATTGCCAAAACCACTGCCTGTAGAGCCACATCCAGAAACAACTGCAATTTTATTTTTTAGATTAAGCATCAGAAAACCTCTTAAATTTTTGATACGATAGTATTAACATAAGGTATTTAATTTACAAGAAAGTATAAATCATAATGAATTTTTCAAAATTATTTGCTGATAGATATGCTGAGGAAATTGATCTAGATTTTTCAAGAATTAAAGAAACAGCAACTCTTAAGTCAATTTTATCAAGAAGAAGTATCAGAAAGTTTTTAAATAAGCAGATATCAAAAGAACTTCTAACTTTACTTTTAGCTGCAGCACAATCTGCTCCGTCAAAATCAAACCTCCAACAATACTCAATTTTAGTGATTCAAGATCAAAATATTAAAAATGAAGTATCTGATTTAATAGGAAACACTAAGTGGGCACTGACGGCACCAATTTTTTTATTATATCTTGCTGATATAAGAAGAAATATAAAAATAACTAATGACAGAGGATATGATCATAAAAACAACAATGTTGACACATTCATGAATAGCGTCATTGATGCTGCTTTAGCAATGCAATCTACAATATGTGCAGCAGAGTCTATAGGTCTGGGGGTGTGCCCAATTAGTATGATTAGAAATATAATTGAAGAGGTTAAGGTAATTTGTGAATTACCTAAAGGAGTTTTCCCCATTGCAGGACTTGCTATAGGTTGGCCTGATCAAAAATCAAAAATTTCAATTAGATTATCCCAAGATATTGTCACACATTTAGACAAATATAATGAAAAAGATTTAATTCATAAAATAAATAAATATGACGCAAAAGTGTTTAAAAAAGATCCAATTCCAGTGAAAAAGCAACGTCATATTGACCTTTATGGAGTTGCACGAAAAGGTACATGGTCTGAGAATATTAGCAGACAATTATCGGTTCCAGAAAGAAGCCATTTTAAAAATTGGCTTAAAAAAAATGGATTTAATCTTGAATAATATTATTTAACATATCATTAAACAAAACTTCATTTTCATACATTATCCAGTGACCTATATTGAATTCTACATGAAACCTGACCTGAGGATTAATGGATCTCAATATTGTCATTCTATCTTCTAAATAAACTCCTACACTGGCATCTTTTTCTCCCCAAATCACATAAAGAGGTACTTCTTGCTTTTTTAATATTTTAGCCAAAGTGTCAGTTGCTGAAATTGGTCGGCTTTTAATTCGGTGATCATCTGTATTTTGTTTTTGAATATGGACTGCAAAATCATCAACTTTTTTTGGGTTATAAAACATCAGTATTTCAAGGTTTGTCCTGTGAGCATCATACACTTCTTGTTCTGTCATATTTGAGTGTCTAGCTATCATAGTTTTCATTTCGCCTCTTTTGGCACCTAAACCTCCAGGTCCTACCAAAATTAATTTTTTAGGTGATAATTGTCTATTTATCAGTTCGTAAGATAAGTGTCCTGCAATTAAACCACCAAATGAAAAACCGCATACCAAAGGATTTTCATTTACTGAGATTAATTTAATTAACGTGTCAGCTAAATTAGAGGCAATTTTTTCTGGTGTATGAGGTAAAGGTAAGTCATCTGACTCACCAAAGCCTGGCATGTCAGGAATTAAAACATTATAATTTTTCGATAATGGTATTGCTTGTTTTATCCAATGCCTCCAGCTTCCATAACCACCATGTAAAAGAACTAGAGGTGTTCCCTTTCCCCAAGACCTCCAGCACACTTTAACACCATTAGTGTCTAAGAATTTTTTTTCAGAGTTTTTTTCAATTTCATATAAATCTCTCAAATATTTTTCAAAATTAAATTTTTTATATTCCATTAATTGCCTCAACATTCAATTCAAAAAAACTAATAATTTTTTTTTAAGTTAATAACAAGCATTTTATTGATCTCTTAATAGTTAATAATATAAGATAAAGTAAATTAAAATATTTGGTAATGGAGAACACCTAATGCCACATTTACCTGCATCTGACGCATTGTCACATATAAGAGTTATTGATCTTACTAGAGTAAGATCTGGTCCAACAGCAGTTAGGCAACTTGCTGACTGGGGAGCTGACGTTATAAAAGTAGAAGCTCCTGAAAGTATTGAACCGGACGGGGCGTTAGGCGCGTCAAGGCACTCGTCTGACTTTCAAAATTTACACCGTAACAAAAGAAGCATTACTCTAAATTTAAAAAAATCTGAGGCTATAGAAATTCTTATGAAATTAGTTGAAAAGTCTGATGTCGTGGTCGAAAATTTTCGTCCAGATGTGAAGAAAAGACTTGGCATTGATTATGAAACCTTAAAAAAAAGAAATCCTAGAATTATTCTTGCTAGTATATCAGGATTTGGTCAAGATGGGCCATATGCAAAGAGACCAGGCTTTGATCAAATTGCTCAAGGTATGGGTGGATTAATGAGTATAACCGGAGAACCAGGTAAGGGACCAATGAGGGTGGGTATTCCTGTGGCTGATTTAACTGCAGGATTGTTCTGTGCAATGGGAATTCAGACTGCTCTTCTAGAAAGAGAAAAATCTGGTATCGGTCAATGGGTCAACACATCATTACTACAGGCTCAGATCTTTATGTTAGATTTTCAAGCATCGCGGTGGCTTTGTGAAAATAATGTAGCGGGGCAGGCTGGTAACAATCATCCAACCAGTGTTCCTACCGGCGTTTTTAAAACTTCTGATGGTTCGATTAATTTAGCAGTTGCTGGAGAAACAATTTGGAGACGCTTTGCTGAAGCGGTTGAGAAAAGAGATTGGCTTGAAATGGAAGAATTTAAAGATGCAAAAAATCGATTAAAAAACCGAGATTATTTAAATAGCTTAATTGAGGAATTGACAGTAACCAAATCTTCAAACGAATGGGTTGAAAAATTAGAAAAGGTTGGTGTTCCTTGTGGTCGAATAAATTCTATAGACAAGGTCTTTGAAGACCCTCAGGTTAAGCATCTAGGTATCGCACAATCTGTTGATACAATTCCTTTTGGGGAAACTCAATTAGTGGGGCAACCCTTTAATTTATCCCGTACTCCTAGCAGTTTAAAGCAGCGCCCCCCTGAAAAGGGTGAACAAAATAGTGATGTACTTTCCGAGCTAGGTTTTAGTGATAAAGAACTAAATGATTTTAAAAATCAAGAGATAATTTAATATAAGGGAAAGACAATGACTGAAGAAAAAATGTTGTATCGCACTCAAGATAGTGTTGGATATATAATTTTTAATAATCCAGAAAAACATAACGCAGTGTCCATAGAAATGTGGGATGCACTTGAAAAATTTCTTAATCAATTTAGAGAGGACAAAAATATTAGGGTTATTGTTCTTGAAGGTGCAGGTAGCAAATCATTTGTTTCTGGAGCTGATATTTCTAAATTTGATAAAGAAAGAAGTACAAAAGAAGCTGTATTAAGTTATAACAAAAGAACACAAAAGGTTTATGAGCTTATTGAGGCGTTTCCAAAGCCAACAATAGCCAAAATTAATGGATATTGTATTGGTGGAGGTCTCAATTTAGCTGTATGTTGTGACATAAGAATTTGTTCTGAAAAGTCACAATTTGCAATGCCTGCGGCGAAACTATCCCTTGGCTACCCTTTTTCATCAATAAAAAGATTGTTTGATATAATGGGACCTGGAATGGCTAAACACTTTATGTTTACTGCTGAAAAAATATCTTCAAAAGAGGCAGTTTCTTGTGGATTAATTCAAAAGCTAGTTAGTGAAGAAAATTTAGAAACTTTTGTTAATGATTATGCTTTTACGATTTCTAAAAATGCTCCTTTAACTATAAAGGCAATGAAACAAATCGGTATTGAAATTTTAAAAAATCCTTCAGAAAGAGATTTGACTTTATGTGAAAATTTAGCTTCGGCTTGTTTTGATAGCGAAGATTACAAGGAGGGAAGAAAAGCATTTATGGAAAAAAGGAAACCAAACTTCAGAGGGCTCTAAACTTTACATGGGATTATAATATTTAATTGCATTATCGTGAAACAAACACTGAATTTCATTTTCGGGCATCCCCGCTGTTATGTTTTTAAAACCATTATAAATTTCGTCAAAAGTAGCACATAAACTATCTACAGGAAAATTAGATGCAAACATACATCTTTCATAACCAAATATATTTATCACATCCAATATAATTTCTTTGTTGAGTTTAACAGTCCATTTTTTACCAGGAACACAAATACCAGAAATTTTGATAGCGGTATTTGGCTGTTCAGAAAATTCTTCTAAATTCATTCTCCATTGATCTAATCCGTCAAAAGATCTATCAGAAGGAAGACCAGTGTGGTTAAGAATAATGATAGTATCAGGGAAATCTTTTGCCAATTGAGTTGCATCATTAAGGTGCCACCATGGAGTTTGCAGATCAAAATGTAGTTTGTATTTTTTTAATAAAGAATACCCTTTTCTAAAAACAGGATCATTTAATGATCCCTTTATATTATCAAGTTTTGTGTTTGGATTTTTAGTTGATTTAGGTTTATGTCTTATGCTTCTTGTTAGGTCATATTTAGACTGATTTTCTAGTACTTTTTCAATATCGTTTCTGTCAAACCATGCTTGTGCAACCAAAGCATTTGGAAAACCAGTCATTTCAAATAATTTATGAAGCCATTCAGTTTCCCCAATGGGGTCATTTGGATCCCATTCAGTTTCCATATGGATTGTTTTTACAATGTTATGATTTTTACTAACTTCAAAATAATCTGTAGTTAAAAAATTTTTACAGATAGATTTATAATCGCCGTATCTAAATGGTATTTGTTTATCTGGGTTCAACCAAGGGTTTTTCTTTAAACCTAAATCCCAGAAGTGTTGATGGGCATCGATTATAGGTATATCTTTCATTGAAAATGCCTAAATATTTTCTTTTAAATCAAATAATTTTACTATAGATGTACCATCTAATTTTTCTTGTAAGCTATTTACCAAAATTGTGAATAATTGTTTGGTTAGAGAAGACATAGGTATAGGTGTATTTTTTGCATTAGCTAACTTTGACACCATTTGTAAATCCTTTAAAATCTGCGAAGCATATCCTTTAGGTGCAAAATCTCTATTTACTATTCTAGGAAATAGATCATTTAATAAATTAGATCCTGCATGACCATCTGAGAGTGCATCTGGAATTTTCTTTGCATCAATATCCCAAGCTTGTGCAAAGGAAGCTGCCTCAGCTAAAATTGCATAATTATTTAAAACTATTATTTGATTTATCATTTTTACTATTTGACCAGATCCAGACTTACCAAAATAAGTAAATTTTGAAGATATTTCTTCTAAAATAGGTTTGATATATTCTACAACTTTTTCATCTCCACCTACCATAATGGCTAGATTTCCCTCTAACGCTTTATCAGGGCCACCTGAGACTGGTGCGTCAATCCACGAAGCTCCTGTTTCTTTATTTAGTTGATTAGCAAAATTAATTGTTTCATCTGCTAATGTAGTTGATAAATCTAAAATAATAGTTTTATTATTAGCATTATTAACTAAACCGTCTTTCCCAAATACTACTTCTTTTACACTCTCTGTTTTATCAACACATAAAATTATTATGTTATTATTTTGGGATATCTCAGAAGCTTTTTGGTTCAACCTGACATTTGATATTTTTTTTAATGGTTCAAGTTTTTTTAAATTTTTATCATAAGCATTTATTTTGTAATTTAAGTTAGATAACCTCTTAACTAGAGACAATCCCATTAATCCTACACCTATAAACCCTAAATTTATATTATTCATTTTTGTACGCAAAAAGTTAAAATTTATTTACACATGATAAACTTAATCATACATATAAATGGCATCAATATTAAAACTTATTTTAAAATTATATACTTTGAAACTATAAAAATTTTCTTGGAACAAAACTGTTATGACTAATAACGTGAAACGAGGTATCTTGATAATAATCCTCTCAACATTATTTTTTGCAACCATGGATGGCGTTTCAAGATACTTAGCTGATACGTATAACGTTTTTGTAATTAACATGATAAGAAGTTGGGTTTTAGCTCTCTTAGTTGTCTCTGTTAGTCTTAGAAATAAAAATGGTATCGTTAAAGTTTTAAGAACAAAGCAACCGTATACACAGTTCATTAGAGGCTTATTACTTATGAGTGCAATTTTAATTGGAGTTTATTCATTTACTAAACTTGGACTGGTCCAAACCCATTCGATACTTTCTTCTTTCCCACTTATAGTTGTTGCTTTTTCAGGACCAATATTAAAAGAAAAGATTGGTATTCAGCGATGGTTAGCAGTGATTTTTGGTTTTACAGGTGTCTTAATAATATTGGATCCTAAAAATTATATATTCAATTTTGATGCAATTTTACCTGTAATAGGTGCATTTGTTCTCGGTTTTTATTCTATTCTTACAAGAAAGGTTTCAGAGACAGATACATCAGAAACAAGTTTTTTCTGGGTAGCTATTGTTGGATGCGTCGTCATGACAATAGTTGGTCCATTTTACTGGGAGCCAATTTTATTTCAAGATTGGGGCTGGATGGCATTGTTATGTGTTTTGAGTACTGTTGGTCATTTTCTTTTAATCAAGGCTTATGAAAATGCAGAAGCTAGTGTCCTTCAGCCTTTTACGTATTTTCAGT
>CACMTN010000026.1 GCA_902616615.1 uncultured SAR116 cluster alpha proteobacterium
TTTTAAAAAAAACAGGTGTGAGAATGATAATAGAAATTTAAAGTATATTCGAATAGTAGGTGATGAAGTAAAAAAATATAATATTTCAGAAAAATTTAACAACAAATATGGAATGTGGTTGATTGGTTATGACGGTCAAATAAAATCATATTCATCAGATATCTCATTATTAAAAGAAATTTATAATATTGTAGACAAAATGCCTTTAAGGAAAAAAGAAATATTAGAACAAAAAATTAAATGTGACTAATAAATTTAAGTTGATAGTTGAATAAAATAAAAAAATTACTAAATATCTATCCTAAAACGAATTTGAAACATCTGCCATACTCTACAAAATGATATTTTATATAACATTATTACTAATATTATCAATCGCTCCAATGATATGGCTAAATTACGTATTTACTAAAAATGACAAAGTTCTAGTAAATATGCCTTTTACTGGATTAGAGTTTGGCAAAATTATTCTTAATGAGCTTGGCTTAAATGATGTTAAAATTGAAAAATCTCTAAATATAGACCATTATGATCTTAATGAAAAAAAAGTAAAAGTTTCAGAAAACCGTCTTTCTCGAAAAAGTCTTACTGCAATATCAATTGTCTGCCACGAAATTGGCCATGCAATGCAACATCATGAAAAATATAAACCACTTGAACAGAGGACAAGCCTTGTTAAGAATACAGCATGGATCTCACAGTTAGGTAGCGGATTATTACTAATGGGTATACCGACAATCTTTGCAACTGGTTCTTATTCATTAATAAAAGTTTGTCTAATATTAGTATTATTATCACTTATAATAGGTGTAATAATTCATTTAATAACTTTAGAAGTTGAATTAGATGCTAGTTTTAATAGAGCTTTGCCTATAATTAAAAGTAAAGTTCCAGAAGAGTATCACGATGCTTGTCAATCTATTCTAAAAGCTGCTGCTTTTACCTATGTTATTGGAGTTATAAGAAACTTTGTGTCTCTAAGATTTATTTGGTTATTACTTTCAAGAATTAGATAATTATGACTAATAAAAAACAAAAATATATTATTACGCTTTTAGTAGATAATAGAGAATGGAACAGCCAACCTATAGAGGGAGAATTGGGTAACCTTCAGAGTATAATTGATGAAGCATTAGAACAACACAGAATTTCTAGATTTTTCACGATTAGACCAAAGCACGTAGAATTTAAAAGAGCAACCTTACTAAAATAAATATATTAGATTTAATCTATAAAATAAATTTCTTTAATATATATATCTGCTGAATGATCTCTACCAAATGCAACAACTCCTACAGATGTAATATTTTCAGGATTAATTTTTTTAGATAAGAGAATACTAGACCTTTTAAATTCATTAATTGGTAGTTTAAATATTTTGAAATCATTAACAACTTTAAAACTAATTTGATAATATTGCCACGGTAGTAAAGTTCCAGATGTTCTCAAGTGAATAAAATAATTTTGATTATTACCTTTTGCAGTTATCTCAATAAATTTTGCGCCCTTTAAACTTGCTTTTTTAAGTTTTCTTCTAATCTGAATGAAACCTCCCTTATTTTCCGTGGAAACGTTTCCAGTCAAACGTGCATGCAAATTATTGTTCTCATTAAAAAATTCAACTTTACCCGAAGAAATACCACCCATAACTTGATCTGAAATAAATTGCCACTTTTTTGGATTTTCAAAATTGTCTTTAAATATCGTATTACCTAATGCTTCTTGGATTAAAATAAAGAAAAGAAAAATAAATTTAAAATTATTCATACTAAATAAGAAAATTACGTTTTATAATGATAATTGACTTAATTTTATTTGTAATAAAAGTTTATCAATTTTTTGATTTAATAAAACTTAAATATATTGGAAAAAAATGAAAAAACAAATTATTGGCTGGATTATTGTTGCATCTGCATTGATTTGGGGCATATTAAGATGGATAGATTTAGTTGAACCCAATTTTGTAATAAATTTTTTTGCTATTGGTGGCTTCTGTTTTGGAGTTTACCTTACTAAAGACCCAAATGAAGGAGATGATGAATTCAAATCTAATTAGCATTTAAATTTAAAGAAATTTAAAATTCGAGACCGAAATGACCAAAAGAGATTATCCAAAAGAAATTAGCCAAGATGAGTGGCTAAAAAGACAAAATTATTTTCTTGAAGAACAAAACAGAAGATTAAAAAGTGAATTAGCTGAATCTAAGGAATATATAAATGTTCTTATTAACAAATTGAAGTTATATCAATCAAAACAGTAACCTGGAGACAAAAATGACGCTAACGAGTATTCTGATATTATCTTTTTTATTAGTTCTAATCCAAATTACCATTCCTGTACTAATAAGCCTGTTAACAAATAATGTAAAATTATCTTATTTATTCTCTTCCAGAGATAATGCAGCAAATACTTCAAAATATATAGATAGAGCTAATAGGTCATTAAAAAATTTATTTGAAACACTACCAATATTCATCGGATTAATGCTTTTATCAATTATTAATGATGTAGATAACTCTTTGCTAGCAATGATGTGGTTATTAGCAAGAATAATTTATGTTCCAGTATATATTGTTGGAATAAACTATGTAAGGACAGGCATTTGGGCCATTTCTCTTATATGTTTAATAATAATGAGTTTTAACTTTTTATAAAAATTTAAGAATTTGAGTTAACTATAACCTCACCGCTATAAACAACTTCTTTGGGGGATAAAGAATTTGGTATGGAATTGTGTTTTGATAAATAAGACCTTATTTCCTTCAAATGTTTTTCATCGTCATATTTCCAGATACTCGTTACTTGGTTTTTAAGTGAGGTGTTTTGTATCATTGTAAAATTTACTTTAAGTTTTTCTTTAAGCGCATCTTCATAAATCTTTTGAGAAATAGCAATAAACATTTCAGCATGTTGTTCGTTTTGGAATGTTCTAACTGTTATTCTCATTATAGACATAAAAATATTCTATAAACTGATTACAAGAAATTCAAATTTTTTATATGATACTACTGAGTTTAAAATTTTTTATATAATAAAAGTATTGAGGTATAAATGGCCAAAGCAATAGTCTTAAGAGAATACGGTAATTCTGATGTTTTAAAATTGGAAGACATTAAAATCAAAAAACCAAAAGAAAATGAACTCCTCATAAGACAAACAGCAATAGGCGTTCATTTCCATGATATTTATGTCAGATCAGGGCTTTACAAAACACTAGAGCTACCTGGAATACCAGGCCTTGAAGCAGTTGGTATCATAGAAGAAACAGGAGCAAGTATAGAAGACTTTAAAAAAGGAGATAAAATAGCATACATTACAAAAAATTATGGAGCGTATTCAAGCCACAGAAACTTGGATAAAAATCTTGCTGTTAAAATTCCTAATTTTATTTCAGATGAAATGATTGCAACAAATTTCTCAAGAGCAATTACAGTACAAATGTTAATTGAAGAGGTTACCAAATTAAATGCTTCTGATACAATTTTAATTACAGCAGCCACAGGCGGTGTTGGAAGAATTTTTTCTCAATGGGCTAAATCAAAAGGAGCTGTTGTTATTGGTACTGTTGGAAGTAAAGAGAAAATTATTACAGCAAAATCTTATGGATGTGATCATACACTTACTTATCATCAAGAAGATTTTGTGGCAACAGTAATGGAACTGACAAATGGTAAGGGTGTAGATAAAATTTTTGATTCAGTTGGCAAAGATACATTTGAAAATTCTTTAAAGAGTATTAAAGTCTGTGGACATTTAATAAATTTTGGACAATCATCAGGACCTCTTGACCCAATTTCAATGTCTATTTTAGCTGGGAAATCCCTTACAATTTCGAGACCAATTTTGTTTGATTATATTTCTAACTCAGCTTTATACAAAAAAATGGCTGATTCAGTTTTCCAAGCATTCAAAAATAATAAAATAACATTACCAGAATTTCAGCCGTTCAAACTTAAAGATGCTAACTTAGCTCATAATATGTTAGAATCTAGAATAGGTGGTGGAAGTGTGTATTTGGAGCCTTAATGAAGTCTTTGTAAATATAGAAAATTAAAAATTATGAAAATAGATACTTGGAAAAACCCTGAAGCAATTGTTAGCTGTGAGTGGTTAAGTCAAAATCTTAACAACAATAATATAAGAATATATGACTGTACAACTTATTTGCATTATAGAGATAATGATCCTACTTTACCCTACATTGTAGAAAGTGGTAGAGAAAATTATGAACTTTGTAACATTCAAAATTCTAGTTTCTTAGATCTTCATTTAGATTTATCAGATAAAGACAGTCCGTTTAGATTTACTTTGCCTAAACTTGAAATTCTTGCTGATAGTTTTAAGAAACAAGGAATTGGAAGAGATTATCATGTAATTCTCTACTCAAGGAATGGAGCACAGTGGTCTGCGCGTATTTGGTGGATGTTAAGAGCAGTTGGATTTGATCGAGCAAGCATATTAGATGGTGGATTTAATCAGTGGCAAAAAATGAACTTACCTACTTCAAAAGGTAATTTAACTTTCTTAAAGTCTGATTTTGTTTTTTCACCAAGAGATAATATTTTTGTGAATAAAGATGCGGTTCTTGAAGCTATTGATAATCCAAAGTTTATAATATTAAATTCATTAACTGCCGATATCCATAATGGTGAAAATCCAAGATATGGCAGACGTGGGAGGATCCCTAAAAGTCTTAATATACCATTTCATGAATTGCTTGATATTGAAACAGGGAAATTTAAAAAATTTGATGAATTATTAAAAATTTTTCAAATTAATGACGTATCTAGAGATTGCTGCATTTTAAATTATTGTGGTGGCGGTATTGCCGCATCTTTAGAGGCATTTGTGCTATATCAATTAGGTTTTGAAAATATTACAATTTATGATAATTCCCTTCATGAATGGGCAGCTATTGATCAAACCTTACCAATGGAGAATGATTAAATTTTAAAATGTTCTTTTGTTGAAGGTCCAATTTTACATAGATTAAAATACGGCAAAGGTAGAGGTCAGAACCTTGCTAAAGCTGTTGGTATGAAATCTAATAAAAATAGAAATATAGTAGATGCAACAGCAGGACTAGGATACGATTCATTTATTCTAGCCTCTCTTGGAGCCGAAGTCACATTAATTGAACGATCAGAAAAAATGTACAAAATTCTTCAAAATGGTTTTGATGAAGGGGTATCATTTGGCGGTGGAATTAAGAACATAATAAATAGAATGAATTTATTATTTGGAGACTCTAAAGATGTTTTACCAAAGCTATCTCCCGAAGTTATTATGATCGATACTATGTATAAAGACAGAAAGAAAACAGCTCTTGTTAAAAACAATATGAGACTTGTTAGAGAGATTGTGGGTCCTGATTCTGATTATATTGAACTTCTTAAAGTAGCTTTAAATTGTGCGAAGAACAGGGTAGTTCTCAAACAACCTAGATATGCAGATCCAATTGAAGAGATTAGAAAATGCTCTCACCAGATTTTAGGAAAAACGATACGCTATGATGTATTTATGACCAATTAGTTTTTTTAGAAATAAAACAATTTTGTAATTATAAATATAATTTGAATATTTTCAAAAAATATTAAATATTCTAATTTTTGAGACGTATAATTTTTAGTATTCAATTTCGGAATTGCTTATAATGAAATTATTTTTTTTAACATTATTATTCATTTTTTTATCTGGTTGTTTTCAAAAAACATCATTTATAAGTAGATATGGTCAAAGTATAGTATTAAATCCAAGCCAAACAGAAAAAAATGTCAAAAAAATTGAAACTATTTCAGACCAAAAATTAACAAATCTTAATAAGCCAAGTGGTTTTTTATCAAAAAAAGACATAAACTATTCTACTAAATTTCAAAATATTGACTTTTCTTCTAGTAAATTTCTCAAAGGTGACCCTAATTGTATTAGTATCATTAGAGTTAAAGTACTTGGTAGTTTAAGCTATGATGAATTAATGTATGAACTTAAAAAAAGGGCTGCTACTATGGGTGGTAATGCTATTGGAATTCAAAATTTAAATGAAAACAAAGAGATCACTTACGCTAATCAAGAAATTGAAATTGAGAATAGTTTAGATGTACGTTACGCTTTCATGAAGCAAACGAATCTTTTATCAAGTGTAACTGCTGACATTTTTAAATGTAAATCAGACGTATAATAAAAAGTTTTTTCTCTTAAGAAAAATACAATGATTAAAATATGAAATCTTTCATTTTAATATTATGTTTTTTGTTCCCATTTGGGTTAGCGTATTTAATAAAAGAAGTTGAGTTAAGTGTTTATGTAATTACGATAATAATAATTTTATTTACAATATTTATAATAAGTTATTTAAACAAATATAATAAGTATGCTCAATTTTCTTTAAAAAGTTTATTATTCAAAACAAAGAACAAAAATTAAAATTAAGATAATGTATTAACCAGATTCATAGCTATTGCTGTACAACTGACAGAAGAACCAATCATTATTGCTCTATCTCCCCATTGCATTCCAACATAAATCCAACCGATACAACTAACTATATAAGCTATCTGTCCATAAAGAATAAAAGATGCACTTATTAGAAAAATACCTGCAACTGCTAAAAGCATAGAAATCCACTTTACGTACCAGTCAGTAGTACCCGTTGGAGTTGTAGGTTTTATTTCATCATACTCAGTTTGAAGTTCTTCCAACTCTTGCTTAAGTCTTTTTTTCTCATGTGATAATTCCATTGCTAATCTACCAGCTTTTGTCATAGAACTTCCCGCTAAAGAAGAGTTTGAGTCATTTGTTTGATCAGTAATAACACTAATATTTTTGTCTTCCATTACAGTCACCTTAAAACAAAATAATAAAATTTTTTCTATTAAATTATTTTTATAATTTGTCAAAATTTATTTTATAAATTTCAAAATTTATTTAGAATATTGTATTATTAATAGGAGAGTTTTTATGAAATGGGAAACTGGGACGTTATTGCATATACATATTGCCCCTAAGGCTTCAGTTGACATGGTAGAATTAGAAGAAGCAGAATTAGTTGAAGGCAAGGGTATTGTTAATGATCGTTACTATAACAAAACAGGTACATATTCACCTAAACCTGATATAAGAGATATAACTTTAATAGAAAATGAAGTTCTCGAGGCATTGGCAGTAAATCAACCACCACTTCAGGAAAAACCTATTATTCTAAAACCCATAGAACATAGAAGAAATTTAACTACATCTGGTGTGCCACTTAATTATTTAGTAGGGAAAAAGTTTAAAGTTGGAGATGTAATTTTGCTTGGTGGAAGACTTAACTTTCCATGTAAATATCTTGCGGATCTTCTTAAAAAACCACTTGTTCTGCCATTATATAATAGATCTGGTCTAAATTGCTCGATAGTTAAGGGAGGAATAATTAGAAAAGGTGATCAAATTATTCAAATCGAAGACTAAATCACCAATGTAAATATCCAACCACAAAATGATATAAAGATCACCGCTGCCCACTGAGGTATTTTAATAAAAAATAAAATTATAAAAGAAATTAAGATAAGAGCAAAATCATAATAGCTTTTTAGACTAGTAATGATTATAGGGTCATACAAGGCAGCAATTAATAATCCTATGACACTAGCGTTAACGGCTTTAAATGCACTAATAATTAAACCAAATTTTCTTAATTCATTCCATATAGATAATGTACCTAAAATTAAGAGAAATGAAGGCAGGAAAATAAAAAACAAACAAAAAAACCCTGTTAACAAAGTATTGATTTCACTTTTTAAAAATATTCCTAAATAGGATGAAAATGTAAACAAAGGACCCGGTATAGCTTGTGAAGCGCCATAACCTGCCAAGAATAAATCATTTTCTATCATACCACTAGCAACAAATTCTTCTTTTAATAATGGTAATACAACATGACCTCCTCCAAAAACCATAGAACCTACTCTAAAAAAACTATTAGCTAAATTTAAAAGATTAGAATTAAAAATTTCATTCACAATTGGGAGAATTATTAAAAAAATAAAAAATAAAATTATTGGGAAAATCTTCCAAAAACCTATTTCAACAGAAAACTTTTGGTTTTTTCCTTTTCTTTTTTGTTCTCTGTATACAAACAACCCAATTAGACCACTTAGAGTCAAACACATTAATTGATTTAATGATGATGGAAAAATTATTAAAAACAAAGCTGTTAAAAATGCTATTAAATATCCAATGTTGTCTTTTAATAAATTTTTACTCATCCCTAATATTGCTTGAAATACAATTATGACAACAATTGCTTTCAAACCTTTTAAAACACCTTGAGGAATTGAATTGTCATAATTTAAAATTGCATAACCAAATAGCATAAGAATTATTACTGAAGGCATCGTAAAACCCACCCAAGCTAAAATAGCTCCTTTTACACCTTTGAAGTAATATCCAATAGATATACCAACCTGACTAGAAGAAGGGCCTGGCAGAAAATTGCAAAGAGAAACAAAATCAGCATAGGTTTTTTCATCTAACCATTTTTTTTGTTTTACAAAGAAGTTCCGAAAATAACCAATATGGGCTATTGGTCCTCCAAAGGAAGTAAAGCCTAATAATAGAAAGGAGAGAAAAATATCTAAATTTTCAATTTTTATTTTATTATTTTTTTTCACTATTAAGTAGTCTAAATTTATTTTATTCTATGATTTTATACTACTAAATAACTAAGCTTAACAGAGGATTAAATATGAAAATTAAAAATGTAATATTTTATATAAGCTTCTTATTAATCTCCAGTACTGTTTCTGTAACGCCTTTACATGCTAATGAAGGTGCTCAGGGAGTAGTTAAAGAAAGAATGGATAAATTTAAGATAAGCAAAAAAATGATGCAAACTATTCATAAATCCATTCAAAGTGAAGACTTTGAAACAATAGAAAAATCCGCAACTACTCTTTATAATTGGAGTAAAGAAATGATAAAATATTTCCCAGAAGGAAGTGACATAGCTCCTTCTGAAGCCTCTGCAGATATTTGGTTAGATCCAGAAGGTTTTAAAAAAGCAGTTAATAATTTTGAGTTAGCATCTTTAAAATTAATTAATAATTCTAATGAAAAAGATTTTGACAATACAGTGGATTCTTTCCGAAGCCTTGCTGGAACATGTAAAGGATGTCACCAAAAGTTTAGAAATTAAATTATTTTAAAAGGTATAGCATTATGCAAGGAATTGTATTTCTAGGAGATAAAAAATTAGAAATTCAGGATTTTGAGGACCCTTCACCAGGGCCGGATGATGTGATTATTGAGATCAAAGCATCGGGAATGTGTGGAAGTGATCTCAAATTTTACAGAGCAAATAATGGTCCATCATCTCTAGGTCTCGGAGGTGATGATAAACCAGTTATTGCTGGACATGAACCATGTGGTACTATTGTAGAAATAGGGTCTAACGTACCAAAAAAAACTTTTCAATTAGACACACGTGTAATGCAACATCACTATGAAGGTTGTGGCACCTGTTCACACTGTTCCACAGGATGGCAACAACTTTGTATTGATGGAGTTAAAGTCGTTTTTGGTGTTACTGGACACGGTGCGCATTCTAAATACATGAAGTGTCCTGCTAACACATTAGTTCATTTGAGAGATGAAATATCATTTGTTGCTGGTGCAGCAATATCATGTGGAACTGGTACCGCATGGGGAGCTTTAGAAAGATTAGATTTAAAAGCAAGTCAAACTATAGCGATTTTTGGCATGGGACCCGTTGGCTTGTCAGCTGTTATGTTAGCTAACAAGATGGGGTCAAAAGTTATTGCAATTGACATAAATAAACAAAGGTTAGAGAGAGCTATTGAATTTGGAGCAGACATACTCATAAATCCTAACGAAAGCAATGACTTATTAGAAGAAATAAGGGATTTAACAAAAGGTATTGGGGTTGATGCATCATTAGAAGCGTCATCTTCACCAAAGGCACGTTCATTGGCAGTAAAGAGTGTAAAAACATGGGGTAAAGCATGCTTTGTAGGTGAAGGTGGAGATGTAACTTTAGATGTTAGTAATGATCTATTAAGGAGACAAGTTACACTTATAGGAAGTTGGACATTTTCAAAACATGGACAAGCCCAATGTGCTGATTTTATAGTAGATAAAAAACTGAATGTTGATAATTTATTTACACACACGTGGTCATTAAACCAAGCTGAAGAAGCCTATAAAATATTTGACAAGCAATCCGATGGGAAAGGGGTTATCATACCTTAGATCTTCAAATCAGTTATGTTTATAATGCGATTTCCAAGGTCCATAGTGTAAGCTTAAACTTATAAATAAGCCATAAATTATCAAACCAGACGACATAGTAATAAATAATAAATACGGACTAGCTATATTATTATACAAAAAGAATGAAGTCAAAATCACAACAAAAATCAATCTTAAAAAGGTTCCTACAACTGGCCAAAACAAAGTATTGAATGCTTGACATACAAAATAAAGACCAAGACCAAGAGCAAAAAAGCCATAAAAGGGTGCAACTACTTTCAAATAAACTTCAGCAGCATCTATAGCTTGAGGATTGAGTGTGAAAAAATTAGACCAGAGTTCAGGATAAAATGAAAAAAATAATCCTGTAATACCGACAATGAAAACAGAAAAAGCTGTACCCTTCCAAGTCATTTGTACAGCTCTTTTTAATTTATTTGCACCAACATTTGCCCCTACTATTGCAATAAGGGCACCACCTACTCCAAAAATAATAGGAATCAAAAGCAATTCTAACCTTATTGCAATACCAAATCCAGCTGTCCAATGTGATCCGAAAATTCCAATCACTGCTGTACAGAATAATGCTAATGAAATTGTCATTAAAGACTGACAACTTGCTAATGAACCCGATTTAATTAACTTTAAAAATCCATCTAATTGCAAAATTTTTGAAAATTTAAATGAATAAGAATGATTTCCAAAAAAATAAAAACCTAATATAAATATTAATCCAAAAAAATATCCAGACAATAATGAAATAGCAGACCATTCTAAAGAATTAAATAAATAATTTTCACTTAAAAAAACTACATTATTTTTTAAAATAAAATTTCCATCAAGATAATTAAAATTGAAACTTGCTAGTAAAACATGAGAAGACAGAACAATCAGCCAACTAAAAGCTGGCATTATTGTATTACCTGAGCCTCTAGTAATAGAAATAATAATATTAAATAACCAAATCAAAAAAATTCCACCCAATAATATGTTACCATAACTCAAAGCTGCGCTGCTTACCACTTGATCTATTTTCATAAAAATAAAAAATCTTTCTGAAATGGAAAAAAAAAGTAACATCATAAGTAGTGCTCCCAACAATGAAATTAATATTGCTGACCTAAAGATACATTCTGCTAAGTGTAGGTTTTTGCTTCCAAAAGCTCTTGCAGTAGCACCGCTTATAGCTCCTCCAAAAGCTCCATTAGATAGCATGCTTGTTAACATGAAAATTGGAAAAATATAAGCTACACCAGCTAATTCAGAAATGCCTATTTTCCCTATATACCAAAGATCAAATATAACAGTACTAGCAGATAAAAAGGTAGCGCATATATTTGGTATAGCTAATTTAAAAAAAATCTTATTGAATGGTAATTCAGTTAATTCATTAGAATTTTTTTTTTTATTCAAAACCAATCTTTCAAGATTAATTTATAAATTCTAATGTCTTTTCTTCATCTTTAACTGACTTAACAACAGTACCAGGTCGCTCTTTCGTAAATTTACCATTTTTGTAAGTAACTACACCGGATACAATTGTAGTTACATATCCCTTTGTATGTTGCATTAATCTTTTTCCACCTGCTGGCAAATCTTGTGTCATGAATGGATCAGAAGAACCCACATTTTCCCAGTCAATTATGTTGATATCAGCTTTTAAACCAACTTTTAAAAGACCTCTGTCTTTCAAACCAGCTGCATTTGCTGTATCTGAAGTCAGTCTTCTAACTGTTTCTTCCATAGAAAAAGCTTTTTCCTTAACAGACCAATATGATATAAGCCAAGTTGGATAACCTGCATCCAAAATAAAACCAACATGAGCTCCACCATCACCAAGTCCCATTATTGCATTTTTATCATCAAGCATTTTTTTACATACACCAAATGTATGATCGGCATAATTTACCAATGGGGCATAAATAAAGTTATTACCATCATTTTCTATAAGAATTTCATATGCTAGTTCTGCTGCCGTCACTCCCTTTTCTTTTGCCATAGCTTCGATAGACTCTTCTGGCTTAGGATTATAATTAGGTGGTGAACCAAATCTATACATTTGAGTATATCCAATCCTATTTATTAGTGGAAAAGTACTTCCCTTGATTGGATCTTCAGATAAAATTTTATTTTTTATTTCATCTTTCCTCATTTCAATTACGCGTCTATCTAATGGCAAATCTGAAATAGACTTATATGTATCTGTCCCAGAAAATGGATTTTGACTTCCATTTAATCCTAATAACAAACCGATTGGTCTTGGAGTAACAACTGGTCTAATAGGCAAACCTTCTTTTTGAGCTTGTCTAGCCATTGCCATTAAATCTTCCCAAAAATGAGGCCTATCGTGTCTTTGTGTACAACTAAATACTATTGGTCTACCAGAATTTTTCGCAATTCTCTTGAGAACCTCAAATTCTGTTTCAGGATCAGGTTCATTCCAATCTGAAACTATTTCCATAAATCCTGAACCTGCATCTGATAATCCCATTGCAATGGCAGTCAATTCATTTTCATGAGCTCTTAAAGTTGGAGTATATTCACCTTTTAAACTCTTATGACTAATTGTGCGTGATGTTGAAAAACCGAAAGCTCCAGCCTCAACAGCCTCTTTAGCCAGCTTTCTCATTATTTGCATATCTTCAATAGTTGCAACCTCGTGCTTAATTGCTCTTTCACCCATCACATATACTCTTAATGCAGCGTGAGGTAAAAGCGCACAAACATCTATATCTAATTTGTTCTTTTCAAGAGCCTGAATATATTCTTCAAAGGTCTCCCACTGCCAGTTTAAACCCTCATGCATTACAGGAGCGGGAATATCTTCTACACCCTCCATAAGTTCAACTAACTTAACTCTATCTTCTGGTTTACAAGGAGCAAAACCTACTCCACAATTACCCATAACAACAGTAGTAACACCATGAATTGATGAAGGTTTTAATTGGCTATCCCAAATTGCTTGACCATCATAATGAGTATGAATATCAACAAATCCAGGCGTTACAACCAAATTAGTAGCATCAATGACTTCATTGGCTTTTCCAGAAAAGTTCCCAATAGCAGCAATTATTCCGTTTTTTATGGCTATATTGCCTATTTTTGACTTAGAACCTGTTCCATCAACTAGAGTGCCATTATTAATAATTAAGTCAAAATCATTTATTTCTCTGTTTAAGCCA
>CACMTN010000027.1 GCA_902616615.1 uncultured SAR116 cluster alpha proteobacterium
TCACTATTTTCTCCAATCATTTGATAAATTCCAGATTTGTTTGGAATTGTCAAAAGCTCATTTTTAATTATTTCAATCCCTTTACTCAGAGACGCTTTATTATTTTTAATCATTTAAAAATTTTCGTTTTTGATTAATTACATTTTAAATAATTTAATTTATTTCTTTTTATAATTTGAACTCGTTTTAAAATTTGTATTAGGAATTGCCATCAAACCTAATTCTTTTTGTTGTAATTTTTTTATCTCATCTCGTATTCTTGCTGCTTCTTCAAATTCAAGATTGCTAGCTGCTTTCTCCATTTCGTTTTGGAGATCTTGAATTGATTCTTTTAAATTTTTTCCTGTATTTTTTTTGTTTTTATTATCTTTATTATCATCATTATCACTTAGGTCTGCTAATATGTCAGAAATTTTGCTAATAACTGTTTTAGGCGTGATATTATTTTTTAAATTGTAACTTATTTGTTTTTTTCTTCTTCTATCAGTTTCGTCTATTGCGTATTGCATTGAACCTGTAATGTTATCAGCATATAGAATTACTTTTCCTTCAACATGTCTTGCAGCACGACCAATAGTTTGTATCAATGAAGTTTTTGATCTTAAATAACCTTCTTTATCAGCGTCCAAAATTGCTACTAATGCACACTCAGGTATATCTAACCCTTCTCTTAAAAGATTTATTCCAATCAAAACATCAAAAACACCTAGCCTTAAATCTCTTATTATTTCTATACGTTCTAAAGTGTCTACATCAGAGTGAATATATCTGACTTTTAAACCTGCCTCAAACATATACTCACTTAAAGCTTCAGCCATTTTTTTTGTTAAGGTAGTAACTAATACTCTATTTCCTTTTTTTGATTGTTCCTTTGTTTCGTAAATAAGATCATCAACTTGAGTTTTTGTTGGTCTAATTAAAATTTCAGGATCTACCAGGCCAGTTGGTCTCAGAGATTGTTCAACAAAAACACCGTTTGTTTTATTTAATTCCCATTCCCCAGGGGTGGCCGAAACATGAATGGTATTGGGTCTAAATGCTTCCCATTCCTCAAACTTTAAAGGTCTATTGTCCAAACAAGAAGGTAATCTAAAACCATATTCAGCTAAAGTTGATTTTCTTCTAAAGTCTCCTTTATACATAGCTCCTATCTGACTAACTGTGATATGACTTTCGTCAGTAAAAACAAGAGCATCATCTGGCAAATATTCAAAAAGTGTAGGTGGAGGCTCTCCAGGATTTCTTCCTGAGAGGTATCTACTGTAGTTTTCTATTCCTGGACAAGTTCCAGCGGCCAACATCATTTCAAGATCAAAATTTGTTCTTTGTTCTAAGCGCTGTGCTTCCACCAATTTATTACTTTTATATAAAATTTCTAAATGACTTTTTAATTCTTCTTTAATAGATTTGATAGCTTCGTTTAATGTTGGTCTAGGTGTGACATAGTGCGAATTAGCATAAATTTTTATCGACTTTAATGATGTAAGTTTTTCGCCTGTTAGAGCATCTATTTCAAATAATTCTTCAATATCATCTCCAAATAGAGTTATTCTCCAGGCTACAGTTTCTAAGTGTGCAGGAAAAATTTCAACTATGTCACCTCTAACTCTAAAAGTTCCTCTTACAAATGACATATCATTTCTTGTATATTGAAGTTCAGTAAATTGTCTCAGCAATGTTTGTCTAGGAATTTGTTGACCTTTTTTTAATTCAATTGTCATTTTTGAATATGTTTCAACTGAACCGATACCATAAATACATGATACAGAAGCAACTATTATTACATCCTTTCTTTCAAGAAGAGCCCTTGTAGCAGAATGACGCATGCGATCAATTTGATCATTAATACTAGATTCTTTTTCAATGTATGTGTCAGATCTGGGAACATAGGCTTCTGGCTGATAATAGTCATAATATGAAACAAAGTATTCAACTGCATTATTTGGAAAAAAATCTTTCATCTCTGCGTATAATTGTGCGGCCAATGTTTTATTAGGTGCCATTATCAATGAAGGTCTATTTAGTGAATTAATAATGTTTGCCATTGTAAATGTTTTACCAGAACCAGTTACCCCCAATAATACTTGATCTTTTTCATCATTTTGAATTCCAGAAACCAATTCTTTTATAGCCTCTGGCTGATCTCCTGTAGGTGTAAAGCTTGAATTTAAACTAAAAATGGATTTAGAGGGTATAATTGGATTATTTTCAATTTTTTCAATATTGTTCATATTAATAAATTTTGTGATTAGATATTTGAAGTAATTATGTATATCAAATAATAACTAATTAATTAATAAAAAAGATGTTAGTCTCAAATAAATTGTAGTAAAGCTAAATGGTAATCATATATTTTGGAGTAGTTAAATGACTTTTATTTCTGACAGTTTAAATAGGATTAAACCTTCTGCAACAATGGTTATAACTGCAAAAGCTACTCAACTTAAACGAGAGGGGAAAAAGGTCATTGGTTTATCATCTGGAGAACCTGATTTTGATACACCTCAACATGTTAAGCAAGCCGCCATTGATGCAATTAATAGCGGATATACAAAGTATACTAATATAGAAGGTATCCCAGAATTAAGACAATCAATTGTAGAAAAATTTAAAAAAGATAATGATTTAAATTATGATGTAAGTAACGTCATTGTTGGAACTGGTGGAAAACAAATTTTGTTTAATGCTTTGATGAGTTCTTTAAATAAAGACGATGAAGTAATAATTCCAGCCCCTTATTGGGTTTCCTATCCTGATATGACATTATTAGCGGGTGGTAAACCAATATTTGTGGATTGTTCTTCAGAAACTAACTTTAAACTTACTGGTCAAGCTCTAGATAAGGTAATAACCAAAAATAGTAAATGGCTAATACTGAACAGTCCATCTAACCCAACCGGATCATGTTACTCACTAAGTGAACTTGAAGAGATCGCAAATGTAGTTAGAAAACATGAAAATTTATATGTTATGACAGACGATATTTATGAATATATTGTATATGATAACTTTAAATTTTATACTTTGGCGCAAGTTGCACCAGATTTAAAAGATAGAATTTTAACGGTAAATGGTGTTTCTAAAAGTTATTGCATGACTGGTTGGAGAATTGGTTATGCAGCAGGACCATCATTACTTATCAAAGCAATGATTAAGATCCAAGGTCAATCAACTTCTAATCCATCATCTATTTCACAATATGCAGCATTAGCTGGCATAAGTGGTAGTAAAGAATTCTTAGATCCTTGTTTAAAAGCCTTTGATGAAAGAAGGCATTTTGTTGTTGATAAACTTAATAGTATAAATGGTATTTCTTGCATTTTACCTGAAGGAGCGTTTTATGCTTACCCTAACGTGTCAGGTTTGATAGGTAAGAAAACACAAAATGGAAAAATCCTCAACAATGATGCTGAAATTGTAGAATGGCTTTTAGAGTCCGCCGAAGTTGCTGCAGTACCTGGGGTAGCTTTTGGTCTAGAACCATATTTTAGAGTGTCTTACGCAACCAGTTTAGAAGTTTTAAAAGAAGCAATGAACAGAATCGAAAAAGCTGTTTTAACTCTTTCTTAAATATTGAAGGTTTAAAATGGCATTTTATAAAATAAAGAAAGTTTGGAAATTAAAAGATAATAAAGTTACTCCAGAAAACTTTTATAATACTAGAAGAGATTTTTTAAAAAAATTAGGTGCAGGGTCACTATTTTTACCAAGTGTATCATTTATATCTCGTCCAGCTTTTAGTACGCTTTATCCTCCGGAAGTGAATAAGTCTTATACAATTAGCAAACCCCTAACTCCTGAAAGTTTAGCGACAACTTATACAAATTTTTATGAGTTTGGATCAAGTAAAAATATTTGGAGAAGAGCCTCTAAGCTAAAGACTGATCCCTGGTCAATAACTATCGATGGGTTGGTAGATAATCCAATGGTTATTGATATAAATGATTTAATAAAAAAACTTGGTGGTATTGAAGAGAGGGTTTATCGATTTAGATGTGTTGAAGCTTGGTCTATGACAGTGCCATGGGCGGGTTTCCCTTTAAATAAAATTTTATCACTAGCTGAGCCAAAAAAAGACGCAAAATTTTTAAAATTTGAAACTTTTTATGATCCTGAAATTGCGCCAGGTCAAAAACAAAAATGGTATCCATGGCCATATCAAGAAGGTATTACAATAGAAGAAGCTAAAAATGAACTAAGTTTTTTAGCTACTGGGATATATGGGAAAAAGTTGCCAAATCAAAATGGTGCTCCTTTACGTCTTGTCTTGCCATGGAAATATGGTTTTAAGTCAATAAAATCAATTGTAAAGATAAGTTTCTTGGCTGAAAGGCCTATTGGTTTATGGGAAAAACTTGCTCCAAATGAGTATGGTTTTTGGGCAAATGTTAATCCTAAAGTTTCTCATCCTAGATGGTCTCAAGAAACAGAACAGCAGTTGGGCATTGATGGGAGAATACCTACTGTTAAATATAATGGTTATGAAGAGCAAGTATCCTACTTGTACAAAGGATTAGAAAAAACTTTGCAGGATAAACTCTTTAGATAAACATGGTTTGGTTTATGAATGATAAATAGAGCCAAAGTTGCAAATAATCATTTTAATTTAGGTGACTCCTTTTATCATATTGCCACACCAGCAAAGTTTCCTCGTCACATTTTAAGATTCAGAAATGATAGAGCTGCTAAATTACTTGACTTAGACCAATTAAACAATAATGAGTGGATTAAATATTTTGGTAAATTTGAAAAACTTCCCGGGTGTCATCATAAGCCATTAGCATTAAAATATCATGGCCATCAATTTGGTTATTATAATCCTGACTTAGGTGATGGAAGAGGGTTTCTGCTAGCACAAATTTTAGATAAAAATAATATTTTATGGGATTTAGGAACAAAAGGATCTGGACAAACAAAATATAGTAGAGGAGGGGATGGTAGACTTACTTTAAAAGGGGCAGTCAGAGAATTATTAGCAACTGAATTTTTGACTGCTTTAGGTGTGTCCACGAGTCAAACTTTTTCCATTATTGAAACTGCAGAAGAATTACAAAGAAATGATGAACCCTCTCCAACAAGATCAGCTGTTCTTGTCAGAAGAAGCAACAGTCATATAAGAATAGGTACATTTCAAAGATTAAAATATCTAAATGATTATGAAAACATTGAACTATTATTAAAGTACCTTAGTAAAAATTATTTTACTAATATCAAACCAAATAAATGTATTAAAACTTTAGCTGAAGACATATTTTTAGAAAGTGTTAAAAGAATAGCAGAATCAATAGGCAGAATTATTGCTTCAGGTTTTGTTCATGGCGTTTTAAACACAGATAATTTCAATGTCACCGGAGAAGTTTTTGATTATGGTCCCTGGAGATTTATAGAATTTGCAAATAGCTCTTTTACAGCGGCATATTTTGATGAATATGGAAGATATTCATTTGGAAGGCAACCTGAGGCTGCATTATGGGCACTAACACAGTTAGGAAAAAGTTTAGATAAATTTATAGATGAAAAAACAATTATTGAAACTTTGAACCAATTTTCTAAATGCTTTCATAAATCCTTAAAAAAGCATTTTTGTTGGAGGATGGGAATACAAGATATTGATAGTAAAAATCTAAATGAAATAATGACAATATTATTAAACGAAAGTGAAAATAATAAAATTGATTACGCTGATATGTTCTATGATTTCTATGGAGGAAAGGACTCAATTATAGATTGCATCAAAACTAATTACGGTAAAAAATATAAAATTAATGAATTTTCAAAAGTTGTTGAAATTTTGAAAGAAAGTTTTCCATCAAAAGTCGCTTTAGAAAAGAAAAATGAGTTAGATAATAACAGACAAAATATGTTAATAAATGAAGTAGAGCAGATTTGGAATGAAATTGATAAAAACGATAATTGGTCACTTTTAAATGAGAAAATTTATAATGTAAGAAGATTAGGTAACTTACTGGAGTCCAAAAAACTTGTTAATTTGTAATATGGAATTTTTGTTTGTTTGAAGTCTATTTTTTTCAAATTTAAATAAATCACCTTCGTAGTCTTTGACAATATTTAATTTCTTTAGATCTGATATAAATGAAGAAATTTTTTCATTTTTCTCTGAAAAGTGAGAAATAAATAAAGGTTTTGAAAGCGTTGCTAATTCTGAAATCATATTAACGCTGTCACTAGTAACTATAATATAATCTATTATTTTCAAAATTTGTGGATAAAGGTTTTGTTCATTAGGAAAGAATATCTTAAAGTCATTCAAATTTTTTGAAAAAGTGGATTGTAATACCTTAATTGCTTTATTTGGTGTTCTTCTGGACACGGTAACTATCAATTGGGCATCTAAGTTTTTGACTCCTTTTATTACCTTATTACACAAATCAAAATATTCACTATTTTGAGGTTTTTGTCTTTTGCTGTTACCCCCAACCATTAATAAAACAGTAAATTTTTTAGTTTTTTTTGTACTGAAACTTGAATTGGTAACTTTTTTTAAATCTTCTTCATCAAAAAAAGAGAGAGCACCTTTTGTTTGAATCACATTTTTCCCCTTTATCCTATCATGTTCTGGAATTAATAATAAATCGAAATTATCAAGTGATAATTTAGGGTTTTGGATATGTATAGTTTTAACATTATTCTTTAAAATGGATTTCAGAGCAATGGAGGTGCCAGCCATTCTTCTACCAGTTGTAATTATAATTGAAGGTAGTAAATCTGTATTTATTATTTGCCTCAAAAAAAATGGAATATAGAATTTTCCTAATAAAGGAAATTTTTTTAGAAGGTATGGAGGATTATAATGAATTAACTTAAAATTATTTTTCAACAATTTTGCTAGAGCAATTGATTGATTTTCCATACCCTTGGTATTATCTGATAAAATCCAAGTCTCATTTTTAATTAATGTCTTTATTTTTTTTCCTCTAGTTTGATATGAAATCTAAAAACATTTATTGAAATAAAATTGTGTATTTCAAGGCTATATATTAATATTATTATAATTGATTTGCTAAGGTCATTATAAATGAGTATTGATTAAATGAAAAATGAAAAAAATAAATTAGATAATATTGATTTAAAAATTCTAAATGAGCTTCAAGCAAATGGTGAAATTAGTAATGTTCAGCTCGCTAGGTTAGTCAAAATTTCACCTCCATCTTGTTTAAGAAGAGTAAAATCATTAGAAGAAAAAAAATTGATACTCGGTTACAACGCTATTGTTAACTCAGAAATGTTAGGTTTTAAAGTAACGGTCTTTGCCTATGTAGGACTTGAAAGTCAAGCTGAAAACGATCTGCAGATATTTGAAAATTACATATCTAATTTTCCAGAAGTTAGAGAGTGTCATATGCTAGTCGGTGAAGTTGATTTTTTATTAAAAATAGTTGCGAAAGATTGGGATGATTTTCAGTTTTTTTTAACAAAAAATCTTACTCAAGCTCCAAAAGTAAGTAATGTAAAAACTTCATTAAATATTAGGAGTGTAAAAAACTTACCAGGTATACCATTTGAAACTATGATTTAGGTATCTCGATAGATAAAATCTCATAATGTCTTGTACCACTTGGTGTTGTCACAACAACAGACATGCCTTGTTCTTTTCCAATAAGCGCTTTTGCTATTGGGGATGCAATTGATATAAGACCTTCCTCTAAATTTGCTTCGTAAGGCCCGACTATTTGATAATTTGTTTCACGATTATTTTCTTCATCTATTATGTTTACCTTAGCGCCAAATGTAACAGTTTCACCTGTTAGTTTACTAAAATCAATTACTTCTGCTCTGCTAGTTACATCCTCAAGTTCTGTAATACGACCTTCTATAAATGCTTGCTTTTCTTTCGCCGCGTGATATTCAGCGTTCTCTTTTAAATCACCATGTTCTCTTGCAGAAGAAATTGCTTGTATCACCTTAGGCCTTTCAATTTTCTTTAAATTTTCTAGTTCTAGCTTAATTTTTTCTAACCCAGAAAATGTAAAAGGTACTTTTTCCATAGACATGTTTCCATTAATTTTTTTATACAAACATAATACACAATTATATTTTAATCAAAATATGATTGAAGAGATTTTACATTTAACTTAGTAGTTTTTAGTGATTTTATAGCAAGAGTTGCCGCATTGGCACCTTGTATTGTAGTGTAATATGGAATTTTATTTAAAAGTGCAGTTTGTCTCAAAGAGAAACTGTCTTGGATTGAATTCCTACCTTCGGCTGTGTTAATAACAAGTTGAATTTCTTTAGACAACATAGCATCAACGGCATTAGGTCTTCCCTCTATTACTTTTTTGACATATTGCGTCTCAATTTTTTTATCATTTAAATATTTGGCAGTTCCTGAAGTTGCACATACTGAAAAGCCTAAATTTTTAAGATTTTTTGCAATAGAAACTACATCTTCTTTGTCGTCATCTTTTATTGAGATGAAAACTTTACCTTTTAAGGGTAAATTTATACCTGCCCCAAGTTGGCTTTTTGCAAAAGCTTCTCCAAAAGTTAAGCCTATACCCATAACCTCACCAGTAGATTTCATTTCTGGACCAAGTATTACATCAGTACCAGGAAATCTTGCGAAAGGGAAAACTGCTTCTTTGACCGAAATATGGTTAATTTTTCTATTTGATAATTTGAAATCAGATAAATTTTTACCAATCATTAATTGCGATGCAATTTTGACAAGAGGAACTCCAGTAGATTTAGCGACAAAAGGTATTGTTCTACTTCCTCGAGGATTGACTTCCAATATAAATATTTTTTTATTTTGAATTGCAAATTGTATATTAATGAAACCAATAACATTTAAAGATTTTGCAAGTTTTTTAGTTTGTAAAGTTATTTCATCAACTATTGTTTTATCAATCGTCTGTGGAGGAAGAGCACATGCCGAGTCTCCAGAATGTATCCCTGCCTCTTCTATATGTTCCATAATACCTGCAATGAAAGTCTCATTACCATCAGAAATCGCGTCGACATCCACTTCTATCGCATTTTTTAAAAAACTATCAATTAAAACTGGATTAGAACCAGAAACCTTTACTGCTTCATTTATATATATTTGCAATTGCTCTTGGTTATGTATTATTTCCATAGCACGACCACCAAGAACGTAACTAGGTCTAATTACTACTGGGAAACCAATTTTTTTTGTGATCTTGGAGGCTTCATCTTTACTGCTTGCGACGTCATTTAAGGGTTGATTTAATTTCAAGCTTTGTAGTAATTCTTTAAAACTCTTTCTATCTTCAGCTAAATCTATTGCTTCAACTGATGTTCCTAAAATTTTAACACCAGATTTTTCTAAACTTGTAGCAATCTTAAGTGGAGTTTGTCCTCCCAATTGAACAATCACACCAATCACTTTGCCATTTTGGTTTTCCTTTTCAATTATAGAAAGAACATCTTCGTGATTAAGAGGTTCAAAATATAATTTTTCTGAAGTATCATAGTCAGTTGAAACAGTCTCAGGATTACAATTAATCATTATTGTTTCAAACCCTATTTCAGATAAACTATAAGCCGCGTGAACACAGCAATAGTCAAATTCTATACCTTGTCCAATTCTATTAGGGCCACCACCAAGAATAATAACTTTGTTTTTATTTGACGGGTAAACTTCACACTCATTATTATTATTCTGTTCATAAGTGCTATAGAGATATGCAGTTTCTGAAAAAAATTCAGCTGCACATGTATCAACTCTTTTATAAGATGGATAAACATCAAATTTTGATCTAAGTTCATAAATTTTTTGAATACTAATTTGAGTTATTTCAGAAATACGTTTATCAGAAAAACCCATTGATTTGATGCTTCTTAAAAACATCTCATCAATGATATAATCACTAGTTTTTAAATGTTCTTCAACTTGAACTATACCTAAAATCTGTTCTAAAAACCATTTATCCCAGCCAGTAATGTTGGAAATTTCTTCAATAGAAATTTTATGTCTAAACGCAGTTGCTATTCTCAATATTCTTTCCGGAACCTGTTCTGCTAACCAGCCAGAAATATTGTCTTTATTATTTAAATTTTCATTTTGAACTGGGAAATAAACATCATCGAGTCCAGACAAACCTGTTTCAAGAGATCTTAACGCTTTTTGAAGAGACTCTTGAAAAGATCTTCCAATAGCCATTGCTTCTCCAACCGATTTCATAGAAGTAGATAAAAGATTATTTGATCCAGGAAATTTTTCAAAAGTAAAGCGAGGAATTTTTGTAACAACATAATCTATTGTAGGTTCAAAACTAGCAGGTGTGGATTTTGTAATGTCGTTTTGTAATTCATCTAATGTATATCCAATAGCAAGTTTTGCAGCAACTTTAGCTATTGGGAAACCGGTTGCCTTTGACGCTAACGCAGAAGATCTACTTACTCTAGGGTTCATTTCAATTATAATTAGCCTTCCATTTTTTGGATTAAGGGCAAATTGTACATTTGATCCTCCAGTATCAACCCCAATTTCTCTCAAAACAGCAATACTTGCATTACGCATCTTCTGATATTCTTTATCTGTTAAAGTCAACGCTGGTGCAACTGTAATAGAATCACCTGTATGAACACCCATCGGATCAACATTCTCAATAGAACATATTATTATACAGTTATCTGCATTATCTCTTACTACTTCCATTTCATATTCTTTCCACCCTAAAAGTGACTCTTCAATAAGCACTTCAGTAGTTGGAGATAATTTTAATCCATTACTTACAATTTCAATAAATTCTTCTTTGTTATAAGCTATACCACCGCCTTCACCTCCAAGAGTAAAGGATGGCCTTATTATTGCTGGCAAACCAACAAGATCTAACGCAGAAATAGCTTGATCAATATTTTTTGCAATTTGAGCTCTTGCAGATTCTAAACCAATTTTATTCATACTTTTTTTAAACAATTCTCGGTCTTCTGCTTTATTTATTGAATCAGGTTTTGCACCAATGATTTCAATATCGTATTTTTTCAAGATACCAGAATTGTATAGATCTAACGTTGCATTTAGAGCTGTTTGACCTCCCATGGTAGGTAGAATTGCATCTGGTCTTTCAATTTCTATGATTTTTTCAATAGTATTTTTTTCTATTGGTTCAATATATGTCGAATCAGCCATAATTGGATCAGTCATAATGGTGGCAGGATTAGAGTTTATAAGTATTACTCTAATCCCCTCTTCTTTCAGTGCCTTACAAGCTTGTGCTCCGGAGTAATCAAATTCACAAGCTTGTCCAATTACTATGGGACCAGCACCAATTATTAATACTGATTCAATATCTTTACGTTTTGGCATTTTTTGATTCTTTAATTAAGTTTAAAAATTCAATGAACAAGTAAGATGACTCGGTTGGTCCAGGAGAAGCTTCTGGATGGTACTGAACTGAAAAAATTGGTAATAATCTATGTCTTATACCTTCTATTGAGCTGTCAAATAAAGAAGTATGTGTCACTTCTAAACAATTTGGCAATGAATCTAAGTCTATTTGATATCCATGGTTTTGACTGGTAATCTCGACTTTATTTTTTAATATGTTTTTGACAGGATGATTGGCGCCTCTATGACCTTGAGGCATTTTATTTGTTTTCGCTCCAAACGATAGCCCAATTAATTGATGGCCAATACATATTCCAAAAACAGGAATTTTAAGTTGAAATAAAGCACTTAATAGTTTTCTACATTTTATTTCTGTTGCTGAGGGATCTCCAGGACCGTTTGATAAAAAAATACCATCTGGCTTGAAATTATTTATATCCTCAATAGACGCATTTTCTGAGAAAACAAAAACTTCTGCATTTAAGTTAACTAGGTGTCTCAATATGTTTTGTTTTACTCCAAAATCTATAACGGCAATTTTGGGTTTAAAGTTTTTTAAATTATACACCTTTGATGATATTAATTCATTTACACCTTCAGTATATTGGTATTGTTTTTTTGTAGTTATAGATGATGAAAGGTTTAACCCATCCATTTTTGGATGCTTTTTTAGTTTATTTTTTAACTCTTCTATTTCAAAATTTCCACTTTTCTCATAACAAATCAACGCATTACAGCTTTTGTGTTTTCGAATTATTTTTGTTAACAATCTAGTGTCAATACCAGAAATACCTGGTATATTATTTTTTATTAACCACTCATTAAAACTAATTTCTGATCGCCAATTAGATTCGTTTGTTGGATGTTGCCTAACAACAATACCTGCAATAGAATTTGTGTTTCCTTCATCATCAAATTTATTGGAACCTATGTTACCAATATGGGGAAAAGTAAAAGTAATAATTTGTCCGGTATATGAAGGATCAGTGATTATTTCTTGATAGCCTGATATGGAAGTATTGAAGCATATTTCACCTAAGCATTCTCTTTTTGAACCAAAAGATCTTCCTAAAAAAAATGAACCATTATCCA
>CACMTN010000028.1 GCA_902616615.1 uncultured SAR116 cluster alpha proteobacterium
GATTTACAGACGTTTCAACCCATTTTAAAAAATCTTTATGCCCTTTAGAAACATCTA
Organism: uncultured SAR116 cluster alpha proteobacterium; assembly: GCA_902616615.1. Lineage (GTDB taxonomy): Bacteria > Pseudomonadota > Alphaproteobacteria > Puniceispirillales > Marisalimonadaceae > Marisalimonas. Next base: position 58 of record CACMTN010000028.1, read on the forward strand.
TTTTTAGTATACATGGTGTTTCGTATACGTGATGTTTAATTATTAACTTTTCAAGTAAATCATATTTATTATCTAATGTTTTTAAAAGTAAAACTGTTTCTTTTTCCAATTTAACTTCTCCTTTCCATTCAAACATGGAATGAGACTCTGGAAAAATATTTGCGCATGCAACTAATTTGTCTTTAATCGCAAGTTCGGCAATTAGCTCTGCTTGCTCAAAATTTTCAACTGTTACATATACAAAGCAAAATTTGTCTTTTATCATATGCAAATCTTAAACTGATTAATAGCTTAACGTAAAGAGTAATAAAATTTTCAAGTTTTAATTTATCTTCAGAACTGACATATGGTACGGTAATTTATGAATAAAGAAAATGATAAGCTTAATAAATTTAAAGCTGAAGCAAAACTAAAATCCAAGAAAAGTGATTTTTTTAACTCTTATCTGGAAAAAACTAATAACATTGATGATAAAATTGCATTAATAAAATTTAAGTATAAAGACGATTATCAACAACTTTTAAATAGCATTAAAAACTTATTGAAAAAAAATTAATTTAATAAATTAATTTTTATACATATATATGCATATTATGTATGAAAATACTTGATACTATATTTATTTAATCATCTTCAGATTTTTTTAGTTGGGTAACATAAATTGAATAGCAAAATCCAAAAATAGCTGCAGCGTCCACCCAATTAAAAGTTTCATCCGATCCACCTATAACTCTATAAATTCCATATACAAAGCAAACAATTCCAAGTAACCAACTTTGAGCATATTTAAAATCCATATTAATCTCTTATTTTTTAAAGTTTTTAATCCAATATTTATTATTAATTATTTTAGATAACTATCCTTAAACTTTGGAGGATAAATCTTCCACATCAATAATGTCCATCCTAAAAATACAAAATATAAAAAAATAAAAAAACTAGTTGGAAAGTCCCAGTAAATAATCTTTTCAATCCAAAAAGAAATAAAAGATTTACTATTATTTATTCCTCGAAGATAATTTTCAATAGAGGTTAATGGACAATTTATGCCAACAAGAGTTTCGAATGTCACTAAAAACATTAGACCAAAATGAAATAATCTTAACTTAAAGTTTTTTATCCAACTCCAATCATAATAATAACCAATAGGTATCAATAAAAAACCAACAGTAATAAAAATTACAACAAGAAAATGTAAAATTAAAATAATATCAGCAAGCAAAGGTTAAACCTAGAACAACATAAACATTAATTTTAAAATATTTAATATAATTATTAATTAATTTTTTTTTGTTTACTAGTTTTGAATATAATAAGTTATTCTATTCAGATGTGTGGAAGATTTGTTATTTCGTCAAAAAATGCATTCAATTTAGAATATGAAGTATCATATAATGTATGTCCGTCACAATTAGTACCAGTAAAAACTAAAGAAAAATCACTGTTAATGAAATGGTCATTTTCTCCATTATGGAAACGAGATATGAAACTAATTAATTGTCGTTCTGAAACTATGAATGAAAAGCCATCATTTAAAAATGCAAAGAGATGTATAATTTTTAACAATGGTTGGTATGAGTGGCAAAGAAAAGATAATAAAAAAATACCTTATTATCACTTTTCTCAAACTAATTATTTTGCTGGTCTATATAATGAGACTGGTTGTTTAATATTGACAAGAAATTCCGTAGATCAAATAAATCATATACATCATAGACAACCTGTCTTGTTAGAAGAGTCTGAAATTACGTCATTTCTTTCAGGAAAAGATATATTTAAGAGTGATGCAAACAATAATATAAATTTTTATCGTGTTTCTGTGAATGTAAATAATCCAAAAAATAATAATTCATCACTTACAGATATTTATTAATTATAAAAATTATTAAATTAAAAATGTTTAATTTTTTAAATACAACTTGAAAAAAATTTATTCTTAAATTAAGTTAATTATTATGTGCATTGGTTCAACGACAAGTTTCTTTTCTACTTTTGTTTTAGCTTTAGCTTCATTTGTGTGTATTTGGAATTACTCTAAAATTAAGGATAACATAAGAAAAATATTTACTAAACATTTTTCAAAAAAACCAAACCTACAGTAAAAAGCAAAAACATAATAAATGTTAAAACTTGTAATTTTTTTAGCTATTATTTTTTCGATTTCTTACTTTTTATTTAATTCATTTATGTCCAAAAGAGAGCATGGAAGTACTAAGTTCATCTTTCCAATAATATTTACATTTTTGATTGTAGTAATGATATTTTTTATTTTGCCAAGATTTGGAATTAATCCTATTGCTCTATTTCAAAATTTTGTTTCTAAAATAATTCCGTTTATTTCAATGTTAAGAGGAATTGTAGGCTAAAATTAAGTTAGTAATTTTTTTTCAAATTTTACTGCTAACTTTTTTATTGTTTTTGAAATAACCAGAATAATCTTCATATAAATTACCGGATGGAGAAAAATACTCCCAATAACCATCCTTGGTCCCGTTTTTATAATTCCCTTGATATTTCAATTGTCCATTATAATAGAAAGCAACCCAAGATCCTGATTTTTTCCCATTCTCAAACTTACCTTTGTAGCTTATTTCACCATTTTCAAATAGACGTATCCAGTGACCATCTTCAAGATCATTTTTGTATTGACCCTTTTCTATTAAATGACCTCTATTGTTGTAAGTAATCCAGGCACCATTTTTTCTGCCAGTTTTATAATTTGATACAGAAAATAATCGTCCATTACTGTAATATCTTACCCATGTACCTTCTTTCATTCCATCTTGGATCTGACCTTTAATGTTTCCATTTATCTCTCCACTGAAAGGAATATTGGTATTTTTTTTATAATAAATCCCTTTTTCCCAAATTAAATCATCCATGGTTTCACTATGAACAGAACGAACTATAAAAAAGATTAGAAATGTAAAAGCAATCATCCAAATGAATTTTATATAAACTGAAACCACTATTTAAATCCACTCATTATTAGGAGCTGTTAAATCTCCTTTTACATTGCCGGTATTTAATATACCTTTAGGTTCTACTAACATGATTTGACATTCTTCTTCTGAGGTTGGCTTATGATCTACCCCTCTAGGTACTACTATCATTTCACCTTCATTTATTTCTATGATTTTTGAATCAAATTCTATTTTCATACTACCTTTAATTACTATAAAAACTTCATCTGTATCTGAATGATTATGTTTAATAAATTCACCTTTTATTTTAACTAATTTAAATTGATAGTTATTCATCTCAGATATTACTTTTGGAGACCAGTAATCATCAAATTTATTGAATTTAGAATATATATTTATTGGTTTTGTCATCCTGGTAATTTAAACAAATTTAAAATTAGAGGTAAAGATTATTTAATATTTTTTTGAATAGGATTAAAAAATACTTCTTTCTTTCCTAGATTTCAACAAACCGATTGAAACAAATTTTCCAGATTTTAATTTAAAAGTTTTTTTAAAAATTTTGCTACACTCAAATGCACATTTGGCACATAGAAAAAAATAATCACTATCATTTTTCTCGTATTTACAATTAAACAATTTTTTAGAAGGAATATTACATCTTGAACAATAAAAATTTTTCATTACTTCATAATATGTAATTGTTTTTCTAAATTTAATTTTTTTCTTCATTTCCAAAAATATAGTGAGACCCAATAGAACCTATCATAATTGATATTATTAATTCTGTATAACCACTTAAAATCAAGGTTTGGATAAGCAACCAAGGGATTATTATTAGAGTACTTATTGGAAATATAATTAATATTTTAATTTTTAAATCTGTGTGTTTATAACATAATTTTATTTGTTCAAAAATCCATTTTAAAAAAACAAAAATTAATACGCCCAAAATTATAAACATACAAAATATAAATATTTTAAAAATCATATGTTCCATATTATTTGTTATTTTAATTCATAAAATGGAAGTTCTAATTTTTTTAACAACACTCGACACTTAATAAAAGATTTTATATTTTGAAATTGAGATCTAAAATTTCTGCCATTTATATTCTTAAAATATCTTATGCAATTCCCACAAAGGTAGATCCAATTTTTTTCAGAAAAGTGTTTTTTACAGCTCCAAATTATTTTATGTGGATCAAAACACTCTTTACAAAAACTATTCAACTTAAACATTTTTATAAGCTCCACTGATTAATCCAATATGACATTGTTGGAAAAAAAATAAAAATTACAAATAAAATTATCAATATAACGCCCAATTTATTCATTTCTATTCCTAAAATTTAAATAATATAAAGGCTTAATATATCTGAAATAAACCAAAATACTAACTCACATTTATTTATTAGTGTTAAAAATAGAGATTAACCATTTTCTATATCCTTCTCTATCTTTAGGCTTAGCAATAAACTCCTGACCTCTTCCGACAATATCAACTGTATGTTCTCCCCATCTATCTAGATTTTTATGGTATGTCATTCCACAACCATTATGATGTGGGTTTAACCATTTAGGACATATCCATCTTGATTTTTTTATATAAGGATCAAAGCTTAATTTTGTCAATTGAGTAGCTTTAAATTTCCCAAATCCTGGATAATTTCTTAAACCAAAGCCTTCTAATTTTGATTTTGCAATATATAGGGTATTATTTTTTGGCCATTTACCAATTGTGTGTGGATGTGAATTTGAGTTTGGGCTCTTTTGTAAATACCAACTTGGATTATCTCCTAATTTAATTATTTCGCCAACCTGAAACCAACCAAAAATTCTATAGTGACCAGGATCTTTTTTATCAAATAAAATTTTTTTTTTGATTTTCTTAGTTTCTCTAAACCATCCCCAAAATAGAAATAAATCACCCGTTCCAACCTTATTATTGTCTAAATGAGTTTGTGCGGCACCAACTTGTCCAAACTGACCTGTTACTAAATTTGGATCATTGTGGCAAGTGTCTGTAGGTTTGATTTTGTTTTTAGACAATTGCATTACATCTTTTCCTAAATTTAGATGATTGTAAGTAGTCAATGTATTTTTTTTAGAGGGTATTGGAAGGCTTTGAAGATTTTTTCCTCTTTTTATGCTTGGAATTCCACCAGCAGTACTATCGAAACCTTTTCTACTAAAAATAATCTTCATGATTCATAAAATAACTAAAATAATTATGAAAGGTAAATACTTTTAATTTAACTAAATGTGGTGCGCTCGAGAAGATTCGAACTCCTGACCCCTAGATTCGTAGTCTAGTGCTCTATCCAGCTGAGCTACGAGCGCACGTTATTCAATTGTTAACAATAGTTATCTGCATAAATAATTATAATCAAGAAAGAAAATAAATATTATATTTTTGTTTATTTTAGTGTAGAAAATATTAACTTAACTTTTATATATAATGCATGAGTAATACTAATACATATGACAAATCTTTTCCAGTGTCTTGGGAAGAAATTCACAGAAATAGCAAAGCTTTAGCTTGGCGTTTATCAGGACTTAAGCCTTATAATGGAATAATTGCTGTTACAAGAGGGGGGCTGGTACCTGCGGCCATAGTTGCTAGAGAATTAGATATCAGATTAATCGATACCTTTTGTGTTTTATCTTATAGCCAAAAAACTAAGGGTGATATAAAAATATTAAAAAAATCTAGTGTTGCAAATAATGGCGAAGGTTGGCTAATTGTTGATGATCTTGTTGATACTGGTGAAACTATTAAAGCTATAAGATCCAGTTTACCTAATGCGCATTACGCTACTGTATATGCTAAGCCAAGTGGCAGAGAACAAGTTGATACATTTATAACAGAGGTTTCTCAAGATACATGGATATATTTTCCTTGGGATATGGAAATGAAGCCAGCTCCTACAATTTCTGAGCGTACACAAAAATAATCATATTGACTAACTGATGTAAAGCGTCTAGAAACAAAAATAATAATTTAGAGGCTGTATATAATACAGGGAAATAATGAAACGTACATTTCAACCTAGTAATTTAGTAAGAAAAAGAAGACATGGATATAGATCCAGAATGTCTACTGTAGGTGGTAGAAATGTAATTCGTAGTAGAAGAGCTAAGGGTAGAAAAAAGCTCTCAGCATAAACTTTCAGAATCATTTCTATATCTTTTTTTTTAAGTTTAATAGCTTATGAGCTGGTAAAATGAAATTTGTAACTTTAAAAAAGAGAAAAGATTTTGTTTTATCAAATAAGCATGGACAAAAAACTTATTACAATAATTTCATTTTGCAAGAGTATTGTAACCCTAATACATCAGATCAAGGATTAATGTTTGGTTTTACTGCAACCAAAAGAATCGGTAATGCAGTAAAAAGAAATAGGGCAAAAAGAAGAATGAGAGCACTTATCTCAGGCTTGTTGAAAGAAGATAAATTTTTGTTTAAAGAAAAACATAGTTATGTTTTAATAGCAAAACAATCAATTTTAAAGGCTTCTTTTTATGAGATGCACAAGCAATTAAGAGAATGTTTGAGTAGATTATGATTAAAAGATTATTAACATTTTCCTCAATTACCTTAATTGATGCATACAAATATATTATTTCACCTCTATTAGGAAATAATTGTAGATACTTACCCACTTGTTCTGAATACACAAAAGCCTCAATAATCAAGTTTGGTTTAAAAAGGGGAGTTTGGTTAGGTTTTAAAAGAATAATTAAATGTCATCCATGGGGGAAAAGTGGACACGATCCCATAAAATGAATTATTTTATTCATTTCTTTTAATAAAAGATACTTTAGGTTAAACAAATAAAAATAATATATGTAATTCTATTGGATATAAATTGAGCGAGATAAAATGAACCCAGAAACAAGAAATTTAGTTGCAGCAATTTGCTTATCTATGGCTGTGCTCATAGGCTATCAAATATTATTCGTTGATCCCAAAAAAGATTTATATCAACAAGAAAAAGTTACAAAAGAAAATAATGACATTTCAAACATTCCTTTACCTGAAAATGTAGATAATGGAATTATTACATCAGATAATAGTGAGCCAACTGACCAAAATAAAACAGTTCCAAGAATTTCAATGGAAAGTAAAGAGGTATCTGGGTCCATCTCATTAAGGGGTGCAAGAATCGATGATATTACTTTAACACAGTATCGAGAATCGCTCGAGCCTGAGAGTGATATGATAAAATTATTATTAAAGTCTAATGGTAGGACACCATATTTTATTGAATTTGGTTGGAGTAGCCCTGATGGGGTTAAAGTCCCTGATGGTAAAACTTTGTGGCAGTCATCAGGTAATCATTTAACTCCTGAAAAAACTGTTACTTTAAAGTGGAATAATGGTAAAGGAATTAATTTTTATCAAGATATAAGTATTGATGATACTTTTATGATCACTATAAATCAAAGGGTAGAAAATAATTCTGCTCAGTCAGTCACTTTATATCCATATGGGTTAATTAGAAGAGCTGGTGAACCAGAAACAATTGATTTTTTTGTATTGCATGAGGGTCCACTTGGGGTTTTTGATAGAACATTGTCTGAACAAAGTTATGGTGATTTAACAGAAGCTGGCAAAAAGGGTATAAATGTAAAGCCAGAAGAATCAGGTGGTTGGATTGGATTGACTGACAAATATTGGATGACAGCTCTATTACCTGATCAAAATCAGAAATACAACTTTACTTTTAGAAAATTAAGTTCAAATGGTGGACAATATCAAACTGATTTTTTAGGCAATTCTATAACTATTTCTGCGAACTCTAAAGGTGAGTTTTTATCAAGAACATTTGCAGGAGCAAAAAGATTAGCTTTATTTGATGAATATGAACAAAAATTTAATATTCAACATTTTGACTTGGCAATTGATTTTGGTTGGTTTTATTTTTTAACGAAACCTTTCTTTTATGCTTTATCTTGGGCAAATGATTATTTAGGTAATTTTGGATTAGCAATTTTAGCTATAACAGTCATAGTTAAATTATTATTTTTTCCATTAGCAAATAAATCTTACAAGAGCATGGCTAAAATGAGAGTGTTAACACCTCAGATTCAAAAATTGAGAGAAAGAGTTGGTAACGATCGACAAAAATTAAACCAAGAAATGATGAATCTTTATAAAAAAGAAAAAGTAAACCCTGCGGCAGGATGTTTACCAATTTTAGTTCAGATACCTGTCTTTTTTGCTCTATATAAGGTTTTATTTGTTTCAATTGAAATGAGGCAAACACCTTTTTTTGGGTGGATTAAGGATTTATCTGTTCAAGATCCAACCAGCATTTTTAACCTATTTGGTTTACTTCCCTATAGTACATCACTTTTACCAGACTTTTTAAATATTGGTATTTGGCCGTTGTTAATGGGCGTGACTATGTTTTTACAGCAAAGACTAAACCCAACCCCACCGGACCCTATACAGGCAAAAATATTTGCGTGGATGCCAGTTGCGTTTACATTTTTATTAGCCACTTTCCCTGCTGGTTTAGTTATATACTGGACATGGAATAATCTGCTTTCGATATGTCAACAATGGGTAATTATGAATAAGATGAATAAAGAGACAAAATAAGTAGGTTAAATTCTTGTTATATGATGATCTTGAAATTGAAAAAGCTAGAAAAATATTTTCAGGGGAATGTAAATTCATAGCTGCAGCTCTTGATATCAATTTCATACCTCCTCAAGAAGGTAATGAGGTAGCATTTGCAGGTAGATCTAATGTTGGTAAAAGTTCACTTGTTAATGCCCTTACAAATAGAAAAACCTTAGCTAGAACTAGTCAAACACCAGGAAGAACTAGGCAATTGATATTTTTTAATCTTGTCTATCAAAGTAATAGACTTAGATTAGTTGATCTACCTGGTTATGGTTATGCAAAGGCACCAAAGAAAGATATAAAATCATGGACATCTCTTACTTTAAAGTATTTAAAAGGTAGACCAACACTAAGAACTGTATGTCTGTTAATTGATAGTAGGCGAGGGATAGGAGATTTAGATAAAACTATAATGAAAGAACTTGATACTGCGGCAGTAAGTTGGGTTTTAGTTCTTACAAAAATTGATAAATTGAGTGATGAAGAAATAATAAAGGTGAAAGATAATTCAATTAAAATTATTTCTAAATATACAGCGGCTTTTCCTGAAATAATGGTTACTTCAAGTTTAAAAAATTTTGGTATTAGTATGCTGAGAACATATTTAGCAAGCTTTGCATAAAAAAAGATAAAATAATAATTAAATTCAAAAATATATGATAATAATAGTGGTATAAATTTTAGACGGTTAAAGCATTGAAGAAAAATAAAGACCAAATTCAATCTGAATGGCTTAATAAGGCTGATTTACTAACAGAAACTTTACCTTTTATGAAACGTTATGCAAATAAGGTCATTGTTGTAAAGTTTGGTGGAAACGCAATGGGTAAAAAGGAATATGTAAACAGCTTTGCAAAAGATATTGTTTTATTACAACAAGTAGGAATGCTTCCTGTTGTGGTGCATGGAGGTGGACCACAAATAGGTGAAATGTTATCTAAGCTTCAAATTAAAACTGAGTTTATAAATGGACTTCGAATAACAGATGCAGCGACAATTGATGTTGTTGAAATGGTTCTTAGTGGAGTAACTAATAAGGCGATAGTTTCATCGATTAATAATTCAGGAGCCAAATCAGTTGGTATTTCAGGTAAAGATGGAAACTTAATAATAGCCAAAAGATTGACTAAAGTTGATGATAATTCTGATTCTAATGTAGAAAAAGCAATTGACCTTGGTTATGTAGGTGAACCAAAAAAAATTGATCCTCATGTTATTCATGCTTTAATTAATGAAAAAATGATACCTGTAATCGCTCCTGTTGGGATTGGAACAGATGGTTTAACTTACAATATAAATGCTGATACAGCAGCTGGTTCTATTTCAGCTGTAATGAAGGCATCTAGAATGATTATGTTAACTGATGTTGCTGGGGTTCTTGACCAAAATGGTAAGTTGATTCCAGAATTGACAATTTCGGAAGCGCAAGAATTAATAAAAAACAAAATTGTTGTTGGTGGTATGATCCCAAAAATTAAAACTTGCATCGATGCTGTTTTAGGTGGTGCAGAAGCATCTGTAATTATGGACGGAAGAATGCCTCATTCTTTGTTGTTAGAACTTTTTACAGAACATGGTGTGGGAACTATCATTAGAAAAAGTTCTAATTAGTTTAAATTTTATGAAATCATTTTTAAATAATATTGATACAAGAGATTTTAATGAAAAATATGATCATTGGATTTTTGATTTGGATAACACAATTTATGATTTTAATTTAGGTTTATTCAGACGAGTCTCTTCTAGAATGACTGAATATATTAGAGGATTTTTTGATTTAAATGAGGTTGATGCTCTTACTCTACAAAAAAATATGTATAAAAAATACGGCCTAACCTTAAGAGGTTTAATGATTGAAAAAAAAATTAATCCAGAGCCATTTCTAGAATTTGTTCACGATGTAGACTTTAGTGAATTAAATGAAGATGTTACCCTTAAAAAACTATTAGCTAAAATTAAAGGTAAGAAATCAATTTATACTAATGCGACGTTTAAACATGCAAAAAATATTTTAAAATCAATGGGAATATTTCAAGAATTTGAAATTATTTTTGATATTAAAGATGCTAATTATATAGCCAAGCCAGACCCAAACTCCTATCATATGATGAAAAAAAAACTCAGTCTTAATGATAAGAATATTTCAAAAAGTATTTTCTTTGAAGACACAGCTAAAAATTTAAAGCCAGCAAGTGAATTAGGAATGAGTACAGTATGGATTGAAAATGATTTTAACAGAAAAGAAGCTGATAGTTTGAGAGAATATATTAATTTCACTGGATCAGATATAAAATCTATTTTAAGTAATATGTTGAAATTTTAAAAGATAATTTGTTTTAATTAATTGAAGGAAAGATAATGGAAATAGAAAATATGAAATCAGTAATAGACAGAGTATTCGATAATAATGAAGATATTAACCCAAATACTACTGGTGAAATTAGAGACTCTATTGAAACTGCATTAGATTACCTAGATCAAGGAAAATTAAGAGTGGCTGAGCCATTGGGAAATAGTAAATGGCGAGTGAATCAATGGTTAAAAAAAGCTGTTTTATTATCTTTTAAGATAAATGATATGGACGTAATTTCTGGAGGACCAAAAAGTCAAAATACTGGTCCAGCTAATTGGTGGGACAAAATTCCTTCTAAGTTTTCAGGATGGAGTAAAGAAGAATTTAAAAAAGCTGGTTTTAGAGCAGTCCCTGGGAGTGTGGTTAGACATTCTGCTTATATTGCACCTAGTGTTGTATTAATGCCATCATTTGTAAATATTGGTGCTTATGTTGATAGTGGGAGTATGATTGATACTTGGGCAACTGTTGGATCATGTGCACAAATTGGTAAAAATGTTCATATTTCAGGTGGTGCAGGTATTGGAGGTGTTTTAGAACCTGTTCAAGCAGGACCAGTCATTATTGAAGATAATTGTTTTATTGGAGCGAGATCTGAAGTGGCAGAAGGTGTCGTTATCGAAACAGGAGCGGTTTTATCTATGGGAGTTTTTATAGGTGCATCTACAAAAGTTATTGATAGAAACACAGGCG
>CACMTN010000029.1 GCA_902616615.1 uncultured SAR116 cluster alpha proteobacterium
ATCTTCCAATCTTCTCTGTTTTTTTCACCTTCTTTAAACCAGTTTATAAGGAGTTCTTTTTCTAATCTTGGCATTTTAATCTCGCATTTAGATCAGGTTAATAAATTGAAAATATTAATATTTAACATGTTATAATATTTCTTATAGATATTGTACTTAAATATAAGCTTATGAATAATTTTTCATATCTCCATTTAAAAAATGCCAAAGACAAAGATTAGTAATTACTGCTGTATCAGATCTCAAAATTCTGGGCCCTAGATCAATTATTTTGATAAATTTTTTTTTTCTAAGAAAACTTATTTCACTTGTGCTGAATCCACCCTCAGGGCCTACTAGAATAGCGCCAAGAGATTTTAAAGATAAGTCATGAAAATCTGGTTTGATATCATTATTTTGCCTAATTGTTTCATCACCGTAAAAAATAATTCTTTTATTATCCCAACATTCAATTATCTCCGTGAGTTTCTGTAAAGGACAAACCTCAGGTATTGTTAAACGTTCACATTGTTCAGAAGACTCAATAGCTATATCTTGCATTCTTTTTAAGTTTAATTTTTTGGTAATAGAACGTTCAGTAATTACAGGGATAATTTTAGATACTCCTAATTCAGTTGCCTTTTGCACTATATATTCTGTTGGGGATTTTTTAACTGGCGCAAATAATACCCATAAATCATTTTCAATTTCGACTTCTCGTGTTTTTTTAATTAAATCAATTTCAATTGAGTTTTTATAAATTTTTGAAATTTTAGCTAAAAATTCTCCATTAACATCATTGAAAACATAAATTGAATCATCTATTTTTTTTCTCATTACATTTTTCAAATAGTGAACTTGTTTATTTTCTAGTTTAACCACATTTTTTGACGATAATTGTCCTGGAAAATAAAGTCTGATTTTAGCCTTATAAGATTGATCAAACATTGAAGAATACCATATACCTTAAAATTAATTTAACTGCTCATTGATTACAATATATTATGATGATATTGCATTATTTATGAATATACCTAAACAAAATAATTCTGATATGCTAGATAATGGTTGGTGGAACATACTTCCTAAACATTATATCAAATGGATAAGATTAGGAAGATTTGATAGACCAGTTGGTTTTTGGCTTCTTCTTCTCCCTGGATGGTGGGTGCTTCCCTTAACAAATTTAGATTTGATAAACTGTATAAAACTAATGTTTATTTTCTTAATAGGTTCAATTGTAATGAGAGCTGCCGGATGTACTATTAATGATATGTGGGACAAAGATATTGATAAAAAAATTTCCAGAACAAAAAAAAGACCACTTGCAAGTGGTGAAATTTCAATTCTACATGCCGCTTATTTTTTAATTATAATGTTATTAATTGGTTTTATTTGTCTATATCAATTTAATATTAATACTTGGTTTGTAGCATTCTCATGTATACCTCTAGTTATACTTTATCCATTAGCTAAAAGATTTATAAAATGGCCACAAATTATATTAGGTTTAACTTTTAGTTGGGCTGTCCCAACAGCTTGGTCATCTGCAAATGAAGAATGGAATTTAGGAATTTTCACTATGTATTTAGCAACTGTCTTCTGGATCATTGGATATGACACAATTTATGGATGTCAGGATAAAAATGAAGATGAAATTTTTGGCATAAAAAATTCTGCTGTTTCAGCAAAAAACTTTTTAACTCTTTTTGTGGGATGTGCCTATAGTTTAATGTTTGCCTTATTAATCTTAAGCGGATATTGGTTAAATAATAATATTTTTTGGTACATTGGAGTATCAATCTGTGGGTTTCACCTTATAAACCAAGTAATAAAATTAAAAGACATTGAAAAAAATAATCCACTGAAAATATTTAAATCAAATGTCCTTCTAGGTCTAATTTTAACACTATCATCTTTTGGAAATCATATAAGTTAATAACAGAGATTTTAAACTTTATACTTTAACCTAAACACGCCGTCTACTAAAACCATATGTGGGAAAGTTAGCGCTGCCAAACCAATAAAAGTTACTTTTATAATTGTATCAGTATATGAATATAAATTTAGTAAAATATAATATACAGTTCCGCCGCCTAACCAACTTAATACAGAAAAAATAATCATTAGGTACAATATTTTTTTCTTTTCCATAAAGTTAAGTAATGTTGGTATAATTCTTTTAAAATGGTGAATGCTGTGAATAAGACAAAAATATATAGCAAATGCTGGTAAAGGTGGGAAAAGTGATATCACTAAAACCATTACAGTAAATAATTTTATATAATTTTTAGAGAAAGTAATTTTTTTATAATTAAATAATATTAAAATTAATGAGAAAATCCATACTAAAAGAGCCATGTAAAGAAATTGCCACAATAAATACAATTGATTACCAGATAAAATTGAAAAAAGATGATTAACTTCATCTTTGTTAAAAAAAATTATGCCCAATACTACCAGTCCCCCATGAGCATAACCACAGATATAATATAAATTATTATTTTTCCAATTTAAGTCACCACAACCAAAATGAAAAACACTAACTATTAAGAACAAAATGAGGGAAAAAACTGGTAAAAAATACCATAGAACAACAACTAATGTAGCAACAAATAAATATGTAATTATAAATCGTACCTGTAAATAAAAACTTTTTGTAAAACCTAATGTAACAGAGATAGCTCCATCAAGAGCTCCATGGGGAATACCCATAAAAATAATAAAAAATAATGAGATATAATCTAACCAATCTAAGGTAAATTGAACCATTGACGATACACAACATAAAAAAATGATTTGATAAATGGTATTTTAGGCATTGAAATAATTATTTTGCAAGTTGTTAATAGTGAAGCATTTCCAGACATAAATTTAGCCATTTCATCACCATTTAGAATTCTAGCCATACTTGAAAATATTTTGGGGGCAAGTAAAGGATATTCATTTATTACGTTAATAAATATTTTATCTAAAAATAAATCAATATTCTTGTGAATTTTAGTATTAATTTTTTTTCTGTTTTTTATTTGGTTAATTATTTGAAATGCCTGTTTTTGAATAAAGGTAAACGCATATCCAGAAGAGGGTCTTACTGCTCCTCCTCTTGTGCCAATATTATATATGCCTTTAGATTCATTAAATATATGATGCATAGGAATTATACCTTTTTCATGATCACTCTTTGTGAATTCAATTAGGTTAAAATAATTTTTGAGATATTTTGAAATTTCTGTTGAATAAAATTCTTTATTCTCAAGAGTTTTTGAAAACATTGTAGATTCGACTAATGCCTTTCTTTTGCTAAATGGTAACAGGTATATAAAATGCATACCTCTTGACTGGTCGCATCTAAAGTCCATCAATGTTGCTAATTTTTCATCAAAAACATCCTTCTTGGATGTAACTACAAACCCTTCAAAATGTTGCAACAAAATATTACTTGGAAATTTGGGGGGCCTACTATCAAATACTAAATCACCTTTAATCTTGTCATTTTCAATAAACAATTTACCATCTTTTTCAAGTACATCATTTTCTAAAATTGTTAGTTTTTTACTTACAAGTTGATTTTTGCATATGTCTAACCATTTTTGCCTTTTTATTACACAATAAGGATGTTTATCTGAAGTCAGAATAAATTTGGAATCTTTGGTATTTATTGACCATTTTGACCATATATGATTTGCGTTATTATAAGCTTCATCATTTTTATTAACTTTCCAGAATCCCCAAAAATGGTCTTTATTAACTTTTTTTTTGTCCCCTATAAATATATTAAATTTGTAATTAGGTAAGTTTTTAATTAGTCTAGCCAGTGATAAAGCTGCACAACCACCCCCAATAATATTAATTTCCTTTTCTCTCATTTACTAACTCTTTTAAATAAACGTGAAGTTCAGAATTATGATTTTTCTTCATTCTGTAATAAAAAGTTTCTTTTAAAATCTTGAATAATGTAATTTTTATTTTCGTGTAGATTGATGTTATTTGTCTACCATTTTGCCAATTGTAATTTTCATTTTCTAACTGTATTCCAATCTCTCTATAAACTCCTGATGCTACAGAAATTGCAACCCGAGTGTTAAAGGGTAAAAAAGCAAAGCCTCTTTCCCCACTAAAATAATATCTTTCAGCTAGAATTAGTAGTTTTTTGATACCTTTTGAAATAATATGAATTTTTTTTAAGTCATTAGTTTTAGCTGCTAAGACCATTTCTTTGGGTGAAATATTTTGGACCCAAGTACCAGGTAAATATCGTCTTCCCATTTTAGCATCTTCTAAAACATCTCTTGCGATATTTGTAAGCTGCATAGCTATTCCAAGATCTATAGCAAATGTTTTAGCTAGTTTATTGTCACATTTTAGAGCATTACACATCATTATTCCAACAGTTCCAGCAACATGATAAGAATATCTAATTAACTCCTCTTCTTTTTCAAACAAAATAGCTTTTTGGTCTAAAATAAGTCCGTCAATTAGATCTATTACTTCTTTTTTATTGAATGAATTTAAAAATTTAGGATACTTAATTGAATAAATCTTTTCTAGATATTTAAATTTTTTTTTTTGATATTAGATGCAATATCATTAAGATCTTTTGAGGAATCTTTTTCTCCGTTATCTGCAATGTCATCTAAGATTCTACAGAAATTATATAACTCAGCAGCCCTATTTATGCATTGTTTAGGTAGGAATTGGCCAGCCCAGTAAAAACTTTTACCATTTTTTTTCAAGACTGATTTGGCATTTTCAATATGATAATCCATAAATTTATTCTTTACCTAATGAGATTTTCAACAACTTTTGCAGACGACAAAACTCCAGGAATGCCTGCACCAGGATGAGCTCCAGCTGCAGCAAAAAATAAATTATCAATATGAGGGTCTTTATTGTGATATCTAAACCACGCAGATTGAGAAAAATTTGGAGCTATTGAAAAGCCTGCACCATGAGTAGATCGGTAATCATTTTTAAAATCAACAGGAGTCATATAAAATGCATCAGAAATATTTTTTTTTAATTCTGGTAAAATTGTAGCGTTTAAAGCATCTACTATTCTGTGTTTTAATTTATCACCCTCAAGTTCCCAATTAATATTACCTTGTAAGTTTGGAACCGGACAAAGAACATAAAAGCTATCACAACCTTTTGGAGCAAAAGACTTGTCGGTTGCAGTAGGTCTATGAATATATAATGAAAAATCTTCACTTAAAATTTTGTTATCAAATATATCAGTCAGTAAGCTTTTAAAGCGTTTTCCCAGCCAAATTGAATGATGAGCAATATTAGGATATTTTTTTTTTGTCCCAAAGAACAAAACAAACATACCGAAAGAATAGCTTGTAAATCTTTCCGGTAGGAATTTTTTTCTTTTTTTCCTTTTTGATTTCAAAATTTCATAATAAAAAGTTGGAGGATCTCCATTAAAAATAAAATTGTCGGCATAAATTATTTTCCCATTTATGCATTCAATTTTTTCAATCCTACCATTTTTTTCGTAAGCACTTTTTATATCTAAGTTATATTTAATTTCTACTCCAGTTCTCACTAACAATTTTGTTAACTCTTGAACAAGTTTTCCAGTACCACCCATACTAAAATAAACTCCCCAATTTCTCTCTAAAAAATGTATCAAAGCATATATAGAAGTAGTAGAAAACGGATTTCCTCCTACCAATAATGGATGTATAGAAAAAGCTGATCTTAAATTCGGATTTTTGATATATTTATTTACAAGTTGAGCAACAGTTAAATAGCTTTTTAACTTTATTAAGGCAGGTATTTGTTTAATCATATATAAAAATGAGCTAAAAGGTTTGTCTGATAATTTTGTAAAACCAACATCAAAAATAGCTTTTGAGGCTTCTAACAATTTATCATAATTATTTGCATCTTCGATTGAAAACTTTTTCATTTCCTTTTTAGTTTTTTGTATACTTTCCGAATAATCAAAAGTTTGACCATCATTAAAATGAAACCTATACCAAGGTTCCAAAGGTTTAAATTCGATATAGTCTTCCCTTTTCTCATTGAAAAGTTCAAAAAGTTCGTCGAATAAAAAAGGCGCCGTTATTACTGTAGGTCCAGCATCGTGTTTGAAACCATTTTTTTTAAAAACCTGAGCTCTACCACCTAAAGAGCCTAATCTTTCTATTAAAGTTACTTGGTGACCGAGGGATCTTAATCTTAGAGCAATTGCTATTCCACCAAAACCACCACCAATTACAATACTCTTGATATTTTTATTATTTTGTTTTTTATCAATTAAATTCATTAAAATTTTATAACCATTTTACAAAAAAAAAGCCTGCAGGGTTTCCCACAGGCTTTTTGATTAGTTTTTTAAAGTTTATGCATCGGATTCTGCAGACGCTGCAGCCCATATTGCTAAACAAAAAGCAATTTTATTAATAACATCAGCTATATTATAAATAAAATTCAAGCTGTTTGCGTCAGCGCCTCCCATCATGTAACCCATGAAATATCCAATTGGATATATAGCCCAACCAATTGTCACAATCCATCTCATTGTATTAAAGGCTGATTGTACGGATTCAGGTGCACTTTCTGCACTAACTTTACTAGCTTCACCAGCAAAAATTTCATATAGAATGAATATCCATCCAGCCATTCCAATCACAAAACCAAGAGTTGCGTTAATAAAACCAGCTTCACCTAGATATCCACCAATTAACATTACTAAAGATCCAAGAAACAATCTCCAGAAAACTCCACCAGCAATTGCAGTACATGCTGCAAGAATTAGATAGAATTCAATCATTTGTAGTGGAACTGTGATTATCCAGTCGACATATCTAAATACTGTAGGAGATGCACCTGTGGCTACCCACACATCTCTCATGTAGAAATAGTGAACTGCTGCAACTAAAGTAACAAGAGCACCAACAACTAGAGATGTTCTCCACTTGCCTTTTACTCTCAATGATTCCATTAAGAAAAAAACAGTTGCTGCAACCATGGCAATAGATATTATCCAAAAACTTATACCAACAGCATCACTTGGGTCTAGATTACCACCGTGTGACCCTGCAAATGAAAGTGTTGGAAGTAGGGCTAAAAAACTAGCCGGTATTAAATATTTTAAAAAAGACATTTATAAACTCCCCTTATACTTGTCATGTTTAATTTCTAGCAACTGCTAGATTTAATGCAAAATAGCACATTTAGCCAAAACAATAAAAGGGAATTTAATGTTAGGCAACAATTAAAAGCAATTTAATTGCATTTTTTTTTCATATAAATTGTTAACATATTGTTTTATAAATGTTTATTTTTTGCTAATAATTATCATTTTCAAGTAATAATTTAGTAAATTTCCACATTTTGTTAGATTTTATCTAAAAATTTTACTATTTTTTGTACAAATTTTTTTGTTTTGGTATTAATTTTTGTGTTCATAAAATTAAGAGTATATTATTATGAAGCATTCAATCTTTTCACAAAACAAAATATTGTTTAAAATTGGGATTAAATAATTAAGTTACCACGTATACTTTTTTTTACAATGTGCCAATCAGGATTATGAGGTTTTATTGCTTCTGACTTTAGCTTTTCAAGAAGATTAATCCTGTAAGATTTATTATTTATAACCTTACAAATCCATTCTGATAATCTATTTTCTTCAATACCTAAACTATAAATTAAAAATATTAAGGCTTTTTTTTCGCTAAAATTTTTTAACTGAACATTGTTAGCATTAATTAAAGATAACCTTTTAGGTTTATTATTTTCAAATGGAAATGCACCTGAAATTGAAATATATCCATATATTTGTTTTTCATATTTAAAATCTTTTATTTTAACTGAGTCTAACTTTAACTTTACAAAATTATATGCCACTCCAAGTGCTTCGGTCAAATGCATCATTTCTAACTGCTCCTCATTTAACCATAATACATTAAGATCTACTTCAGTCCCTTTACTAGGCCATTGAGTTGCAGGCATAGATCCATAAGATGATATTGATGCAGCATACACTACATCAGAGTCATATAATGTGGCTGGAGTAACACAAATATTTTGACCTAACGAAAATTTTCTTTTTAGTTGATATGGCGATCTATTGGAACCAACTGATAATATTGGAATTCTATTATTAAGGTCATCACAAATACCTTTAATGAATTCTCCCTTATAGAATGAAAAGGAATAGTCAGGAGCAAAATATGGATATTTTATTGCTCTATCAAAAGATGAATAATTAGGAAACAATTCTTCAGTAATTTTTTTATGATTAAATTTCATGTAAAATCATATTTCTATAAACCTAAAGTTTCATCAAAACCTAGAGCAATATTCATAGATTGAATGGCGGCACCTGAAGCACCCTTTCCTAGATTATCTAACCTAGACGAAATTATTAACTGATCATTGTCATCATTTCCAAAAATACTAATGTCAAGACAATTTGTTCCAACTAGATTATCTGGTCTAAAATATCCTTTATCACTAATACCTTCATTTTTTTTTAAAACTTTAATAAAGTTAGAAGCTGAGTAAAATTCTTCCATTAAGCATTGAATTATTTCAGTATTTACTTTTTTGGTAAACCAAGAAAAATGTAATGGTATAGAAACAATCATTCCTTGAATAAAATCACCAACAGATGGACTGAATATGGGTATTTTTTTTAGCTTATTATGATAAATTATTTCTGGCAAATGCTTGTGATTTAATTTAAGTCCATAGTTAAAAAAAGGTTCGTGATTCCTCTCCTGAAAATAATTAATCATTGATTTTCCACCACCTGAATAACCACTAACCGCATTTATTATAATTGGAAGATCTTGACTTAAAACACCATGTGAAATCAAAGGTTTTAAAATAAC
Organism: uncultured SAR116 cluster alpha proteobacterium; assembly: GCA_902616615.1. GTDB lineage: Bacteria > Pseudomonadota > Alphaproteobacteria > Puniceispirillales > Marisalimonadaceae > Marisalimonas. The sequence goes on from CACMTN010000029.1 coordinate 8,832, forward strand.
ATTTGCTCCAGTAGAATAACATCCAGGTGATGCTATACGTTTTGATTTTTCAAGATTTAATCTATAATTCTCTCCTAACTCCGGAAGTCCGTAGGACCAATGTGGATTAGTTCTATGTGCTGTGGAGGCATCAATAATAATAGGCGATTCATCCCCAAGTTCATCAGCGATTTGAACAGTTTCAACAGAAATTTCATCTGGTAAACACAAAAATGTAACATCCGATTTTGCTAACATTTCTTTTTTATAAGAAATATCTTTTCTTTTAGATTGATTAACTGACAATATATTAACATTTGGATGCTTACTTAACTTTTCATGAACTTGTAAGCCTATTGTGCCAGTTTCTCCGTCAATAAAAATTTCTTTTTTCATAATTACCTTTTATGTATTTATAAAGTTGCAACAATTAAAACAGTATATTAATAAAACATATATAAATCTTTTGTAAATTTTCTTTTTCATAGGAACAACATTTAAATGTCTATAAAAAAACTTAATGATAAGGATATTATGAACCTTCTTATTGATACAGCTATTGCAAATGGCGCAACTAGTGCGGACTGTGTTTTATCAAGAAGTAGAGGTGTATCGATTACCAGAAGGTTAGGTAAAGATGAAAACATTCAAAGGTATGAAGACTTTGACACCGGATTAAGAGTATTTGTTGGTAATAAAATTTCATCAGTTTCAACTAATGAAAATTCTGAAGAAGCTCTGAGAGAGGTTGCAAAAAGAGCTGTAGAAATGGCTAAAATTGCTCCAGAAGATGAATATAGCTTTATAGCAAACAAAGAGTTACTTCAAAACTTCCCAATACAAGAAGGTGTTTTTATTGATAGTTATGATTCTGTAGAACCAAATGTTGATATAATTAGAGATAGGGCCTCAGAAGTTGAAGATATAGCTTTAAGTGTAAAAGGCATTACTAATAGCGATGGTGCAGATGCTTCGTGGGGTGAAGGAGAAACACTCTTAATGACATCTAATGGTTTCTTCGGTTCATCAAAAAAATCTAATCACAGTGTATCCGTAGTTGTTA
>CACMTN010000030.1 GCA_902616615.1 uncultured SAR116 cluster alpha proteobacterium
TTACCATGGTCACACCTCCGTCACACGGAGGATGTAAAATGGCGTCATTTAGGAAAAGAAATGGACTTTGGCAAGTTCAAGTTAGAAATAGAAAAATAGGATCTATATCAAAATCATTTCATATTAAATCAGAAGCTCAAAAATGGGCAAAAGAACAAGAAGTTTTGATGCAATCTGGTGGATGGTCAAAAACACAAATATCTAATTACTCACTTGAGGATCTTTTAACTAAATATAAAAACGAGATCACTCCCACTAAAAGAGGATATTTGGTTGAGAACAGAAAACTAAAAAGGTTACTTAAAGAAAAATACCTTATGAAAATACCTTTAGAAAGACTCCACCCCCCTATTCTGGCTGTCTTCAGAGACAAAAGACTTAAAGATGGAGTTCGAGCTTGTCAGTATGATCTAGTTTTAATCAGACATGCTTGGAACATTGCATCTATAGAATGGGGTTGGAACTTAGGTCATAATCCAGTTGAAAAGATAAGGCTACCTAAAAACAATCCTCCAAGAGAAAGAAGACTAAAACCTGGTGAATATGAAAGATTAAAAAAAGCATCTACTGAAACAAGGGTTTGGTATTTATGGCCCATTATTGATTTTGCCATTGAAACAGGGATGAGAAGAAGTGAGATTTTAGGTATGAAGTGGGAACATATTGGAATTGATAACCAAAGAGTTTTATTACCATTAACAAAGAATGGTAGTTCAAGATGGGTGCCTCTTACTAAGAAAGCTATGGATATTTTGGGTCAAGTCCCATGGACCACTGACCATGTGTTTCCTGTTACAGATGTGGCTTTAAGACAATCGTGGGAAAGGCTTCGCAATAGAGCTAACTTAATTGACTTTACTTTCCATGATTTAAGGCATGAGGCTATATCAAGGATGTTTGAAAAAGGATTAAATGTTCCTGAAGTTGCATCTATCAGTGGTCATAAGACGGCTAGTCAGTTGTTTAGGTATGTACAGATCAAAGGAAAATTATAGATTTAAAATAACTTTTATTTAGGTTAACTTAAATAGAAGTTATTTTAGGTTTTAGTAAATGGAATATTTATCTGAAGTTGAACAAATTTCACATAAATTAATGAAACTAGGTGAATCAAATTGGTATGAATACCAGCCAATTGGCCGCTTCCCAAATATAAAAAACCCTTTTTTTTACTTTGAAGCAGATTCATTACCATATGATGAATTTGGTGGTATCTATCTTTGTGGTTGTGGGCACAATCATACGATCCATAATAATCAACCATTTAATAGTATTTCATTAAAAGATTTTAATCATGTGACATACGGTATCTGGCCCCAAAAAAAAGCTTTCGCTAGACATCAATGTTTTAAACTACTTAGATGTGTAAATAATTTTTATACATTAATTGAACATAAGGAAGTTTTTTGGGGGAAAGGCCCTTACATAGTACATCTTAGAGTTATGATGACACGAGTAAAAACTGAAAGTCTCTGGTATACAAAACACAGTACCTTTAAAGCTTATAAAGAAAAATTCGAAAATAAAAATTTGTTTGATATGGATGATGTATGGGAAGAATATTCTCAAAAAAAAATAAAAGAAAAATAAAGTACTTATAGTGAATTTATGCTTTAAATCTAAAATCAAAGATAAAATACTCAAAGAGTTTAATGAAGATCTTTATTGTAATTTTAATATGACCATGACAGATGCCGGAGAGTTGTACGGGTGGGGCTATCTATATATGCATAAAATACTAAATAGAGTTTTTAAAAATTATGGTCCCATTGGTTTAAAAAGAGAAACAAAATATATTATCCAGTATCTAGATTTCTTACTTAATAAGCTTAACCACATACTTTCGTTAGAAGAAAAACAACTACCGCATTATAGACCTGATCATGATCATGAACTTTATAAGCTTTATTTTTCTCTAATGTATTATTTTAGATATTATCGTCACTATGGTCGAAGAAAGATTGACAACCCTAATCAATTGAGTTTTGGATTTTAATATGGGGTTACTGCACCCTTTCCCAAATCAACATTAGCCAATGGTCAGGGGGTGGTCTGCCCATTGACCGTAGTCCATGGAATACGGACCAGGGTTCATTGATGGGTTGGTGGCGTTGGTGCTCAAAATAAGAACGATGATCGTTAGTATATCACCATTATATTTAATCCAATTTTTGGCTTAAATCTTATCAGGTTCTTTATTTCCAATTAAAACAATTGAAATTATGAAGAGTAGAATGACGAATGTCATTGCAAATTTTTGACTATTTAATGATGTGGCGATAATACCATAAATTAAAGGACCTAAAAAACTAGTTACTTTACCTGAAAAGATTGCAAAGCCAAAAAATTGGCCTCCCCTTTCTTCAGGTATTATTTTTGTTAATAGCACCCTACTCGATGATTGTAATGGACCAATAAAAATTCCCAATGAAAAGCTTACCAGCCAAAATAAATTTTTATCATTAATTAAAAGTAGAATAATACCAGAAAAAATAATCCCTAAAATTGAAATCTTTATTACTTTAAAAGGACTGAATTTATCATCAAAAAACCCACCTAAAAAAGCTCCTAGGGCAGCAGAAATATTAATTAAAATTGCAAAATATAATATTTCAGTTTGAGAGAAATTAAATACCTTAGATGCGTAGATACCGCCAAAGGCAAAAATTGTTACTAATGCATCAAAATAAAAAACTCTTGCAACGAAATACCTAAGTAGTGTTTTGTTCTTAACTATAATCTTAAATCCTTCAATTAAATAATTTATAGTATTTTTTTGAGTCACATTTTTTTTTGGCTCTTCTACATATAAAAAAATAGGTATACTAAATATGACTAACCATATTGAAATAAAAACCATACAACTTCTAACATCACCACCTTGATCTTTTGAGATATTAAAAGGTAATTCAGTAGGAAATATAAATAAAACTAAACAAATTATTAAAGCTGAGATACCACCAATATAGCCTGAACACCATGATAAACCTGAAATTTTTCCATAATCATTTTTATCTGAAACCTTTTTTAATAGTGAATTATATGAGACAAAAATTAATTCCATCGATAAGATAGATAAAAATGAAAAAACTATTGCGTATAGAAAATATTTTTCGTTTGGTTTTGCAAACCATAAAAGGCTAGTAGCTAAAAAACCTATTAAAACCAAAATAAATAGAGTTTTTTTTCTAATCCCTTTTTTATCTGAAAAACTTCCTAATAAAGGACCAAGGAAAGCTGTTAAAACACCAGCAATACCAATAATAAGTCCCCAATAAAAACTTCCAGAGTTATCTGCAATTGAATTTACAAAGTACACAGAAAAAATAAAAGTGGTATGAATAGTTGGTATTGGAGAGGTAGCCCAATCAAATAACATAAATGACAAAGATTTTTTGTTTAGATTTGAAATTTATAAATACCGTTTTCGAAATTATAATAAATCATACAAAAATATCGCATTTATGCAAAAATATAATTCTAGCCTCTCATTCTTATTATTTTTACTAACATAGCATTACTCTAAAGTGTAACTATCTTACATCTTAGAATTAACTGAAATTTCAGCTGATATTGGCTCTGACTCATAATTGTAAACAAAAACACCCGAGTACTGATTTTCTTTGAATGTAAATGAGGCTTTTAAATCTTTAAAAATTGATGTAGCGTCATTATCAAATTTATTTAAGTCAGCACCTGTTTGAAATCTAATACTTATTGATAAACTACCACATGAACCAATAGAAATGTTTAGCGATCTAATATTGTATTTAGAAATTCTTTTGCCCAGATTATCGGAACAAAAAGAAGAAGCGACCTTCGCTTCAGATACACCAGAAAACTTTAAATTATATATTTTTGCAAACATTTAGTTAATCTCAGACAATAATTCTTCAATTTTATTATCTGCTTCACGACCTTTAATTTTGATTTTTTTCATATTTTTGGGTTTAAGCTCCATATCTTCTAATAGTTTTCTTCCTAAATGAGATAAACTAAAAGAACTATTTGTGTTTTTTTTACATAAATTATATCTCAATAAATTAGAAGCATTGATTTCTAAAATATCAAGGTTTGCTGCCAAAGATAAAAATGCCTCAAGATCACTAATTGTAAAACCTGGAAATTTTTGTTTAAAAATATTTATTATTTCTAAAACTTTATTTGATGTAAGTTCCTTTTGCTCAATATGTAAGTCAAGTAAATGAGCCATATTTGAAGTGATCTTTTTTACCAACTCTATTTGTTTTTGAGATAATTCTCTAGGCTTGGGATGTTTCATACATAATGTCCCTAGTGCATAATTATCTTTATTTATTACAGGAAAACCAGCATATCCTAGCGTTGTGGCTGTGCCATTTAAGATTTTTGGATGATTCTTCCAAATAGGATCCTTTCTAAGGTCAGGCATTAAAAGTGGTTCGGTATCAAGCAACACGTAAGCACAAATATTATTTACGCCCTTGTCACTTATTGAACCCGATACAAATTCATCTCTACCGGATGAAGAAATACTACATTGATTATTTCCATCATACAGACTGAATGTAGCACTTTGGAAACCAGTCAAATCTTTAGCTAGATCGCAGTAAACTTGAAACATCTCTGAGTTAGGAGAGTCAATTAATCCAGTTTTAATAACGGTTTTGACTCTTTCATTTTCGTTAAATGGTACTGGAGCAAGTTCCATAAAAACACCTTTCAAAATAACTTAAATATAATACTTCATTCTATGATTATGTATAAGGTAAAAAATTGTTCAATATAAATATTTATCACTCAATTAAATTACTTAAAATATTTACTTAAAATCAACCCATTTAATTTATAAAGATTATTAATTTATATTATACGTATAAGTGTTACAAGAATGTGAAAATTTTCAAAATTTTGATGTAAAATTTGAATTATTGATAATGGTTTGTTGTGATAAATTTCAACTTTTTTTTTACCATATATATTTGCAATAATTTCGTATCTTTCATCAAAAAAAATACAAAAAATAGTATTTAAATATTCATATAACTTTGAAAAGCTATTCCACATAAAATAGCCCCACCAAAACCAAATACAAGATAAGCAATAAATGTTGAACGGTTAACTAAAGACCAAACGGCAGTCATTGCAGGAATAGAACTGATTGCGCCACCAACTAAGAATGCCATAGCACCTCCTGAACTTAACCCTTGTTCGATTAGTCCAGATACAATTGCAGGGGCTGCATATGAATTTAAATAAGCTGGTACCCCAGCAAACGCACCAATTATAATTGAAGAGAATCCGTCACCAGACAAGAAATTTCCTATAACTTGTGCTGATAGGTATTGAACCATTAATGCTTCAATTAGATAAGCCAGAGATAGCCATTTCAATAGAAATAATCCATTTGATGTGAATTCTTCTTTAAATATATTTATTCTTTCAGTTTTATTCCAAAATTTTAATTCAAGATCTTGGTTAAAAGGGTCTGTAGTACCACAACAAGATCCACAACTATTTTTGTTTTGCTGTTTTAATGGATGAGAGAACATTCCAAATTTTGATAAAAAATAAATACCAAAACCACCAATTAATCCAATTGCCAAAGCAGAAAGTGTTTTTGCAATAGCATAATCCCAACTTAATGCACTTGCAGTGATTAATAATGCTGGAGGATCAATTAATGGAGATGACAACCAGAAAGCCATTACAGCTGAAAGTGGGACACCTAAAGCAAGCATACTTGCTATAAATGGGATAACTTCACATGAACAAAAAGGAGCAAGTCCACCAACAAGAGTTGCAATAAAAATAGTTCTAACTTCTTTACCTTTAAAAGCTTTTGAAACTAAACTTTCAGCACCACTTGCTTTTAAATAAGCTACCAAACTAACTGCAAATAATATAAAAGGGATAGTTCCCATCAAAGCTTTCGATGCAAAAGTAATAATTGGGCTAAAATCCTCTGGAATCAAAATGAATACCAATAATGGTATTAACAAAACTATAGTCCAAACTGATTTAAAATTAAAATTTTCTATGTTGATATTTTTTAAAATTAGAGCTTTCATTATTTTCTCTCATTTACACAGCATTCTTTAAGAAGGTAGTCTGTCAATTGTTGAATATGGTTGAATTGTGCAAAGTTATAAGTTGATCTCCCTTTTTTTTCTTGGTGAATAAGATTTGCTTTTTTTAGATGATCGAGATGATGAGCCAGAGTTGAAAGGGGGATGTTAACTAATTCTTGAATTTCTCCAATTGTTAGTCCATTTGAACCAACTTTAACCAGCTCTGTTAAAACAATTAATCTAGACTTTGAACCAACAGCGTTAAATCCTTTTGCAGCAACCACATTATCAATCATAATAATAAACTATATAACTAGTTATTTAGTTTTAATCAACTATAATAATTTATATCTAATTACTTTTTAGTATCTTTATTGAAAATTCATGTATTAAAGGGAATTTTAAATATCTATGAAAAGTAAATTTAAAAAAGTTGTTAAGCTAATTTAATGTATGGCTACGAGTGAAACAAAAATGCTAGACCTAAGAGTATAGCGCAGCATCCCAAAATTTTTCCAAATATTGCACCTTTTTCATGCAGTTTTTCCACAGCAACAAAGATTATAAGACCGACAATCCAATATAAATTCATAATGCCACCAAAGAAAAGTAATCCCATTAAAAACCAACAGCATCCGACACAATAAAAACCATGCACGAGACCAATTCGTAATGGGGAATCAACCCAAGTGTTTTTGTAATCAGACAGAAAGCTCGCAGGTTGGCGGCATTTTTCCAAACACACCGTTTTTAAAGGTGAAAGTTGATAAACTCCAGCTGCTATAAGTATACCTACTGACAAATAAGTATTTGTAGCCTCCATCATCATAGGAGACATCAACCCCTGAAGTTCAAGAATTGATTGAATACTCGTAGCAAAAACACTGAAAATAGCCCACGCTAATAAATATCCACAAATAAAAAAAGAAACGACATTGAAAATATTTCGAGCTTTTTGTGTTTTCCTTATAAGCGCTGTGTAGAGAAGTATCATTGGGGCAGCACTAGGTAGCATCATTGTTATCATCATCATCCACCACATAAAAAACATTAAAACACTATAATTGAAATTCCATATAGCAGGTTTCATAGCCATGCTTTTAATGGTACTCATGTTTGGCATAGACATCAGTGATTTATCTAGACCAGGTGTCATTTCAATAGCCGACATATTCATTCCTACACCCAAGACTGTATATATGAAAGTCGATGCTACTAAAATAGCAATAGCGATAATCGTTATTATTTTGTCCCTCTGGACAAGTGATTCAAGAGAAGTCAGATTGACAGTATTATTATTATTATTCCGCATTAAAAGCTTTGCTCACGTCCTATTAGGAATTCTGTTTACCTTATGACCCCTGAGTTGTTTAAATGCAATTCGGCGAACTGAGCATAACTATCTTTATTATTCGTTAAAGTTATTTCTCCAGCGGTAGTGATAGTTGATGCGCTACCCATTTCCGCTATTTTATACTCAAATCCATCAGGAAGATCTATTCTTGCTCGATGTTCTGCACCTGTTACGGGATTTTTTATAGGTTCCCCTTTGATATTTAAAGTGCCATCTACTACCACACTGCCCAATCGATTTTCTACGTCTATTTCTGTATTAATTTTTTTATATTCGGTAGGATGACGTTTGGTACACATTGCATTAAATATCCACCACATTGTGGCCATTTCTTCAGTGTCTTCACCTGTTACTATTTTCTCAATGGCGTCACGCTGTTCCGGAGTAGCATTTACATCTATGAAAATCTGATATTCCCCGTTTCCTTCGTGCACCGCACCTGGCCATTTATAGGTAGCCGAGACACGCAGTCCATCAAGTTTAATATTTCCATAATGGCCATTATCAATTTCATATCCAACAGCCGCCTCACATGTTCCATGAGTGGGTAAGGCATTAAATTGGCAGGGACAACCATATGCACAGTTACAATTGGCTAGTTCTCTTCCTTTTATTTCCCATGGTGTCATCACAATCTCCTAATCCATAATTAAATATATATTTTGAAATCGATTATTAGTAATAAGCAAGAAAAAAATTATGAAACTTTTGTGACACTTCATAAATTGTAAGATAAGGTTTATTTCCATCACTATATTTACCAGGAGCTTTTAATTTTTTGATAGCTGATATAGGTAATTTATTTTTAGACAGCCAAAGTAATCCATAAGTTATTAATTTTAATCAATTAAATAAGGGACTGACAATCTTATCCCACAAACTGTCCAACAAGAAATTTCTAAAGTAAGGTGTTACTGCACCCTTTTCCTAATCAACAACGGTCAATTGTTAGTGGATGGCCTGCCCATTGACCGTAGTCCATGGAGCATGGATTGGAGTTGGTAGTTACGTTGGTAAGATTACTGTTAGGTAAATTTGTTTGAAATTAAAGATAAACGTTTCTAAATAAAATGTTTAATATTTAAGCTAATTATACATTCAAATACAATATACCTTGATTGTAACTTCTATTCACTATTTTGTTATATTTAATTATTATCCATTTTAGTCAAAGTATACATCTCATGTTCTAGTCCAAGTTTAGGCGCTATTTCTGGTATTCTTTCTGACATTATCTTTTCCATTTTTTCAGGGTCGGTTATCGTTGCTTTTATCATTGCAGTGTTTTCATCAACTTTCCCAACTATGTCATCTTTCATAAATTGTTTTCTTAGTTCTAAATCTCCATCATATACAGATTTCCATTCGTTATAACTACAAGTAAATTTTGCTACAAAAAAAACATCCATTATCTTATTCCTTTAATATTTTTTTAATATGTTTATTCTTTAAATTTTTTTATTACAGTAAATGTCTCACCTTATTGAGTGATAAATCATACCTCCAGGACTAATAACTTTTCCATAATCGTGAAGTATATTACCAAAGTCTTCAAAATAATCATTTTTCATAGCATTTTCTATATGACGTTGAACACTTTCTAATGAAGTAAATCTCTCATTTATTGTGAAAACTATATTTCCAGTTTCGCCCTTTGAGGGATCAGTTGGATCAACAAATTCAGGTGCTTTAGTGAAATAAGAATTTAAAAGGTGCTCCTGACCATTGTTATTTTCTGAATAAAACTCTTCCATCCAGGATGCGTGTTTTTTAAAAATACTTTCAACTTTTTCTGCACTCTCTTTCGGAACCACATATCCTAAATTAATACATCTTATTTCTTCTGACATTTAAACTACTCCTATTTATTATAAGTAAATGTTATTCTTCTAGATTTAAAATAATAGCTATTTATTATATATTTAATAACACCCTTGATGATATTAATGTTCCAGCATTACTTGCTTTTAAAACAATTTTTTGAAA
>CACMTN010000031.1 GCA_902616615.1 uncultured SAR116 cluster alpha proteobacterium
TGGTGGCTAATAGTGGAATATATTGGATTGATGTAGTTTTTGATTTCTGTGTGAAATTACTAATTGATGCAGCAAGATTTTTTGGAATTACATATGAAGAAATCAATGTTTGGTTATTCGTTGTAATATGGCCGCTCTTAAGCTTAGTTTTATTTGTTGAGGTAATAAGACTAAGAATAAAAAAAATATTGATTAAAAAGTATAACTGGTAATGTTTTCTTTTCTGTATAATAAACTTTACAAAAAAATAATTCTTATATCTTTAATTTTATTATTAAGTTTACCTTATATAAATCAAATTCCTTATCCTCTTTTATTTGATATACCAAAATCTAATGAAATAAAAATTGCTAATGAATGGAAAAATCTTAAATATCCGTGTTTTAAAGTTGAAACATTATCAGGTAACTGGCTATCTGATTATTCAGGATATTTTGGCATACATGATTATGAAAACTTTAGACTTAATCCGGGTTTGTATTTTGGTAAAGAAATAGAAGATTATAGAGAAAAAGAAGTTTTAATTGGGTATGACCCCGAACCATACTCATTAATCCAGCCAATTGATAAATGTATTAATAAAGAAACTAAAAAAAATAAATCAGTTGAAGAAGCATTTTATATATTAGGAGAAGTAAATACAGATGTATGTGAATTTCATGCACCTCATATTCAATCAAAATGTAAAAGTTCTTACATCGTACAGTCTTGTAGGTTTTCAAAAACAGGCTCTATGACAGGAATAAATCCTTGTACCATAGGAATATTTGGCTTGTTTGATTTAAAAAAAGTAGGTTTGAGTATTGTGCCTCTAAAATATTTTCAGTTTTTTGAAAATGAAAATGATGCTTTTAATTATATTTGGTTTAAAGAAAACTTATTAAAGTAAATTAGTTATAAGTTCTATGACAAATCATCTATATATTGGAATAATTCTCTTTTAGACGTAAACACCATTCCAATGGAAGAGTTTTTGTGATTTTTAGGTACATCTACAATCCTAGAAAAACCCCAACTAAATAATATGTACGTATAGCCTTTATATCTTTCTGTTTTATAATTTTCTTCCCAAGATTCATGATATTTAAATTTGTTTTCATCGTAATCATTAAATTTAAATTTAGGAAATTTTTTTTCTAAAACTTTTTTAATTTTTTCTGCATCAACATTACCTAATATTTTAACTGCTTTATTAATTTCTTTTGCTATTTTACTTTGATTTTTAGATATTCCTCTTAGGGCTATATTCTGTATTTCAGTATCATTACCAAAAAATCTTTTTAACCATTCATTTTTTAATTTATCAGATATTTTGTCTGCATTTTCAAAAGACTTGGTTTCAACAGTAAGTCTTTGAAATTGCCATGCAAGATTATTATTGATTTTTTTAAGTTCTTTATATCTTTCATCTATAGATGGATAATATTCTTTAGCAAAATTCCAATCTTCTCTGATAATATTTTCATAGCTAGATTGTTCATCTTCAAAATTGTTATCATCAAATGAGCTTTCATCTGATTTATTTTGCATTTTTTTGTCATATTCTTTTCTTTTTTTTGAATCAGATAAAATTTCATAAGCTTCATTAATATCTTGCATTCTTTTTTCAGCAAAATTTTTATCACCCTTATAAACGTCTGGATGGTATATTTTAGATAATGCTAAATAAGTAGCTTTTATAAGTTCAACTTCAGCTTCTCTTGGAACACCTAAAATAGAATAATAATCTTTCATATTACTTCACTAATAAAATAATCTTTCATTACAATTTAAAAAATTTTTAGAACTCTTAAAAATTCATTTATTTTAAATCAACTGAAAATGTAAACATAAATAAATCATTTTTCGTTTCGCGTTTATCTTGAAATGTAGTTATGTAGGCTTTGTCAAAAAGAAAATGTCTAACTTTAAACGTTTCCATATACTGTATGCCTTGTTTTAACTCATCAATTTTTTTTACTTGAAATTCATTATATAACAACTTCACGTTTTGTTTATAATTAGACGCATTATGAAACAAAGTACAATTTTTTATTTTATCCTTTTTTGAGTCAACTATGGCTAGTAAAAAGACTCCTTTTACTCCTTTTTGTTTAAATGCCCAACCGTCATATGGTGCTCCAGACACTGGTAATCCATATAATTTTTTTTGTTTTTCATTAAGTTCTTTCCATTTATTTTCTTTTGCAAGAAGTTTTATGGAGTTAAAGTCCATAGTTGAAGATACACAAATACTAGAAAATAATTTCATAAAAGGGGTAAAGTTATTGGCATAACTAATTTTTGTAAAAAAAATAGAAAAAATTATTAAAAAAATTTTAATCATGTTAATTTTTAACATAACTAGTGTAGTTTTACTATTACCTATTAAATTGTTTAAGGGGATATTTGAATGGCTGGATTCTTAGGCACTATATTAGCTATTGGATATTTTGGATTAGGATTAATCCAGTGGTGGGCAACAATCGATGGTTTAGAATATTGGTTTGATATTTCCGGTTTTATGGCATTTATTTTGTCAGGGTTTATAGCATATATTCCATTGATAGGCACAATTGCAGGATTTAAAGGGGCGATGGATGTTTGGGGCTGGGATTTTCTACAAGCTGCTTTGCTATTCTTTGGTCCATTCATTGCTATTGTAATTATTTCAATAATAGGTGGTGTTTTGGATAAAGTGTCAGGAAATAGAAATGAATAATAAAATTTTTTGGATAGCTCCTATAGTCGTAATGGCATTAGGGTTTCTTCCTATGCCATATGGATATTATAATTTATCAAGGTTGGTGGTATGTGGATGCTCAATTTATTTTGCATACCAGCTTTATCAAAAACAAGATATGACATTTGTATGGATTTTTGGTTTTTTAGGAATCTTGTATAATCCAATTATACCAGTTCATTTATATGAAAAAGAGATTTGGATGGTTGTTAATATTATTACTGCTATCATTTTTGTGTTTAAGGGTAGACAATTTGATGAAATTGAAAATGATGATGAAAAAAAATAAAATAAACTTTAAAATTTATAAAATATTAGGATGAATTTTATTTTAAAATTATTTGTTATATTTCTTACTCTTACTTTAGTGTCTTGTAATTCATTTAGAGAATGGAAAGAAGAACGTCGTGCGGCAAGATACGAAAGGTATAGTCAAAAATGTTTAAAATATGGTTTCAAAAAAAATACTGATGGTTTCAGGCTGTGCATTCAAAATTTAGATATTAAACGAAGTGCAGATTTAGATAGAATTATTAAACAAAACCAACAAAATAGTAATAATTACATCAATAATTTACTTTATCCAAAAAAATGATTAATTAAGCTCTTTAATTTGATTGCCACTAACATAAAAGAACTTTACGCCAAGTTTTTTTGCTGATGAAAATATTCTATGTTCGTACTTACCCCAAAACCCGTTCGTATCATAAATAGCTACAGCAGGTTTTTTCCCTGTTAACGTAGAAGCAAATACAGCTTGTTGAATACTATCTAAACTACTTCTTTTATCTAAGCCACCCTCAATAACATATTCATCTGTAACTATATCAATTCTAATTGATGCAATACGAGGAGTTGAACCATTTATATTATAATCATATTTATAAAAAACTTCAGTTCTTCCACCTAAATGATTTGCGAGTTTAAGGTTGAAAAAATCTTCATTCGCAAATGACTTAGCTCCTGATTTTGGATATTTGCTTTGCTTACTGCTATTACCTCTATGACAATGATAGTCACCTGTTTTGCGATTATTGTGACATCCCTGTTTGTTTAACCCACCTCCATGTGAGTGGACTTTAAAAGAAAAAATAGATGCCAATAATATTATTATTAATTTACTCATACTTATTCGCTAAGTTTTGTTATCCAAAGATATATAAAGTTAATTTGGGTTTCTATACTCAATCCCTATTCCTAATCTTTCTTCATTTGGCATATAATCTAACTGAATTAAATTATTAGAATACCAAGCCATGCATCCAATTACTTCATCAAAATTTGCAGATTTATATGGTACCTTGAAATCTATAGACCAACAATATGGTTTTTCTGTAATTTCCCATTTAGATGAGAGAATATTATGGAAATAAATAAAATCATTTCTATGTCTGAACCTCAATGAAATTATGTTAAGTTTTTTGAAAAAAGGTAACCCTTTATCAGATAAATGTATAACGTCTATTTTATTTCCATTCCAATGTCCGCAATCATATCCTCTTTGACTAAACATTTTATCAATGCTTTTACACTTTATTTGAAGTGTTTTTTTAGCTTTTTCAAATGGCATACCTAGTATTAAATTATCCCAACCACCCGGAATTTCTTTAGCCAAGGTATGATTAAATGAAATCAAAATTAGAAAGATATATATAAATAATTTTATCATTTTTTATTTTTTTAATTTTACTAAAATACTTCATCATCAAAATTTGGGTTATGTTTATTCATTTTTCCAAATGACATTTTATGTATCATATTATCTACAACTTGCTGGTTACTATTTAGATATTTGATGTAAGCAATTTCATGGTCTGTTTTTGCTTCAACTTCTCCTTTAACAGCTTTAACAAAATGCTCTCTCTCAGGAGTGTCTGCCTTCTTTACTCCTGTTCTTAATTCGTCATAAAAATGCATATGATGATGAAGAAGTTTTATTTCTTGTTTTGTGAATTGCATAATTTCTTCCTCACCGATTGATTACTAAATTTTTACAATTTAGCCTTATTAATCTTTTGTATCATTGGTAATGACAAAAAATATTTATTATATCTTCTAATATAATCCTTGTAATCATCTTCAAGTGATTGAATATCTATATTTTTAATTTTCATAATAAAAACAAAGCTCTCATAAAATTTATCTCTAATAACTTTATTTTTAATAAATTTAGAATTTTTAGTTTTCAAATCTGGACTATGAAAAAGTAATAAACAAAATTTTAAATTCTCTTCATTAAATTTTCGTTCATTTAAAAGTTCTGAGAAGGTATCAATTCTTATTTTTTCTTTTTCTGATTTTTTTAACGTAGAAATCATCGTATGATTTAATTCAATTTCACTGGTCAATAATTGTAAAACACGCTCCCATCTAAGTGCTTCAAGTAAATACATATCGTCCATCTCTAAGTTATTTGTTTCCATGTACTTAGTAGCTTTGGTCTTAGAATTTATACTGCCAAATTTATTATCATCTATTCTTTTTAACAAAGATTTAGCATATAAATAAAAAGCCCTTTCGTGCCCCATTTTTTTAGCTTTTTTTAGATAATTATTTGCTTCATCAGGATTAATTTTGCATATCTTGGAATAGTAATGGTACATAGCTTCTACATGCTCTCTTTTACATGCAGCTTTTAAATATTTTAAAGAAGTTGCTTCATCTTTATAAGCAAAATCATTACTTTCATAAATTAATGAAAGTCCCCAATTTGCTGAGCCATTAACAGTAGAGAAATGATTATTAACCTTTAAAAAAAAATCTTTAGCCTCCACCAATTGACCATTGTTAAAACTTAGCCAACCATTATTTAGTATTTCAGTTTCATTTTGTTTTCTTTTCTCATCTAATTCCTCTCCTTTTCTTTCAGCTTTTTTTAAACCTTCAGAAGCCTTTTCAGAAACTTTGCCAATGATGTTTGCTAAATAAAATAATACTACTATTGCTAAACATATAACTATTGGTTTCCAAATCGCACTCTCACGAATTCTCATATCCCCAATAACAATTGTAGAAAAAGCAGGATTAGTTATTAGAGTAAAATAAACGAATAATTGTATTCTTTTAATTATAAACATCTTCTAATTAATATCCCTCTTAGCTCTGACAACATGTCTTCCAGAGCCTTCATTTCAAGAGCATTATACATTTCACCATCTGGTCTATGTCCAAATACTTTTTTATGTGCCTCTCTTACTTTTTCTAATAATTCTTCTCTATCAAAAAAGCTATATCTATCTCTATGTTTCATTTAAATCTCCTTTACGAATAAAGGCGATACTAAAATCGTAAATCATAATATCGCCTTGTCAAATTGTTCAATGAAGCAGAAGTTCCTTTTCTTCATCTGTTAATATCCAAAAGGCATACACAGATGGGTCAAGAAAAGGGTTTCTGTAGAACATCCATTCTTCAGGTTTTTCATCTTTTTGTTCCTGAAAAAAATCTGTCCAATATTCTAGTTCTTCTCTGGCAGATTGGAGAGTGGTTTCACTCTCCTCTTCTGCATCATCATCGTAATCAATATCGTGATAGCTCATTTGATTACTCTTAAGTGAGCTTGTGAATTGGATGTAGTCATCCATTTTTTAAACTTACTTCTATCAAGTCCAAATGGGATGTACCACTTACGTTTATCTGCATCCCATCTAGCACCTAGAAGTTTTGCTTCGTCTTTATCGTTATAAGAACAGTTAATATAATATTTATCTTCAGCCATTAGTTGGTCTCCTTTATGTCGTCTATAATGTTTTGTGTAAGTGCACCTAGTTGTTTAGGTTGAAATATCTCATCAAAGTCCTGTAGGTACATGGATGAGCTAATAAAATCTTCGTATAAATGTACGTCAGATTGAATTTGGTTTAATTCTTCGTGCATATTGTTCTCCTTTGAACGAGTTGATGTTTGAAAAAGAGAACGTTTGGTATTTAGGGTCACACACATTTATTCTCTTTTCTTTTACCCATAAATGGAGAAAAGAGAATAAATGTGTGTGCCTATATAAAGTGGTTTCCAAAGAATCAGGTAATACCCTCTCTTTAACCCCCTTTATTTATAAAGGGTTAAAGAAGAGGGTAAAATAACATGGGATTTTGGATTTGTTTTAATTGTGGAAGTCACAATGTGTATGAGAAAATGTATGTGAGATTAAATCGTCTGGCATGTATCCTAGATGATGTTGAGGATTTAATGGTAATAGAGGATAATACTCTTGGATATTGTGGGGATTGCCACAAAGAAGTTAGTATTATTAAGTCTGATAAAAGTATGTATAGGGAAATTTAAGATACAGAACTCGGTATTTTAAATAAAGTAACATAAAATAGGATTTTTTGCAAATGGAAGTAAGTTTAAATGCATTTGATGAGCTTTGTACAAGGGTTTCTAGCGATATAGACAATAGAAACTTAAGGGCACGTTCACGTACTGAAAGCGAACAGACACGCTTTAAATATGCAGTTAAATATCTACTTAAAGATTTATGGAAAACCTATCATAAACATCCTGAAGCAGAGTGTTCTATCAATAAAAGAAGTGGATATTACTCCGAAAATGATAGATATAGAGACCCCAATCTCACATATAAAATGACCATAAAACAAGCCTTTCAAGGTTTGATTGATTTAGACCTCATTCGTATTACAAAGGATGGTTATTATGACCGTACTAAGATGCAAGGTAATCTTACGAGATATAAATCAACTCATAGATTAATAGAGCAGCTTAATGATATAAAAGGTCACCCTGCTGTATTACTTAAACCTAACTTAGATATTGAAACCATAATTCTTAGAAATAAAATAAATGAAAGAAGATTTCTAGAAAGATACGAAGATAATAAAGATACTGAAATATGGAGAGATAATCTTAGAAAAATCAATTCATGTTTTAGTCGTCACATAATAGACATTTATCTTAATGACGACCAGTTCACCAAACTTCAAGATGAGCTTTTAATAGACAATGACAAAGAGCCAATAGACCTAACCCAAAAGCTACTAGTACGTATTTTTACAAACAAATCATTTGAAAGTGGTGGAAGGTTTTTTAGAGGTTGGTGGCAAAATGTACCTAAACACTATAGACAATTCATAACCATTGATGGAAAGAATACAAGAGAGTTTGATTTCTCACAGCTAAATCCAAACATGGTGTATGACAGACACAATTATGAACTAGGAAGTGAAGATGCTTACGACAGGGTTCTTGATGGCCAACATCGTGATGTCGTTAAACAAGCCTTCAATGCTATGCTTCAAGCTGAAAACCCACTTAATCAAAAACCAGACGGTATCAATCTTGACGAAGTAGGATTATCTTGGAAAGAATTGAAAGAAGCTATATTAGCCAGTCATAAACCAATACAAGATTTATTCTTCAAAGGTATAGGAAATAGATTACAATTTGAGGATAGCTGTATAGCTGAAAATGTAATGTTACAGTTTACAGGTTATGATGCTCCTGCACTTCCTATACATGATAGTTTTATAATGCATCATGGATATAGTGCTTATGATGAACTAGAAGAGGCAATGAGAAGAGCTTATCATGATAGATTTAAATCAGGATTTAAAGATAACCAAGAATTAGTTAAAGAAGTAATACACGAGTCTAAGGAAAGAGAAAAACCTAAAACAAACGACCCTAATAATATTGAATGGGATAATATAGAATTTGACCACTTGATGGAAAAAAGACAAGAATATTCCAAGTGGAATGATAGAAATGATATGTGGATGAGTAGAAATAAATAATGGCTGGTTTTGTTTACATAATGTCCAACCCTGCATTTGGACAATTAATAAAAATTGGTAAATCAGATTTTGACCCAATTAAGAGAAGAGATGAATTGTCAAACACATCAGTTCCAGACGATTTTAAAATTGAGTATTACGCATTTGTTGAAAATCATCATCAAATTGAACAATTGGTTCATGAGAGTCTTAAGCACTTTAGGCACAAAAATAATAGAGAGTTTTTCAATTGTGAAATTCATACTGCTGCACAATTAATAAAAGATATTGCTAAAAGTGATTTTAAATATGAAGAAATAAATTACTCTTTTGAAAAAGAGCAAATAAATAATAAGTTTCCAATAAATAAATACGTAATACT
>CACMTN010000032.1 GCA_902616615.1 uncultured SAR116 cluster alpha proteobacterium
TAATTTTCCACCATTTGCAGAATTAAATGTTTCTGAGATTAAAGATTTTGCACATATATATAGGTCTCCTGGACCTATATATGACCTAGACGGTCATTCAAAGGATTGGTGGAGATTTTCTAGAGCATTACACGCTGCTGGTTTTGGTTATGGTGATATCGTACAAAACTGTTTTTCTTATCATTTTACTCCTGCTGGCGCCATGTTTGAAGAAGCGGCAAAAATCTTAAAATGCACAGTTTTTCCAGCAGGTGGAGAAAATACTGACTTACAACTAGAAATAATGAAAGATATTGGTACAACTGCTTATGTAGGTGTTCCGGATTTTTTAAAAATCATCCTAGAAAAAGCTGATGATAAAAATATATCACTTTCAAAATTGACAAAAGCAATGGTAACCGGAGGACCTCTATTTCCTGCAGTTGCTCAAAATTTTAGAAAAAGAAACATTAATGTAAGACAATGCTATGGAACAGCAGATTTGGGACTTGTTGCTTATGAAGCAGCAGAGAATGATGGAATGGTTATAGACGAAAATGTAATTTTAGAGATCGTTAAACCGGGCACTGGAAAACCCCTAAATGATGGTGAAGTAGGAGAAATTGTCGTAACTGTTTTAAATAATTATGAGTTACCTATAATTAGGTTTGCTACAGGTGATCTTTCAGCGATATTAGAAGGAAGTAGTTCAACTGGCAGAACTAATAAAAGAATAAAAGGTTGGATGGGTAGAGCAGACCAAACAACAAAAGTTAGAGGTATGTTTGTTCAACCCTCACAAGTTAACAAAATTTTAGAAACTTTAAAGATTAATGGCTCTGCAAGAATGATTGTTAGCAGATCAAATGATAAAGATGAATTACTGTTGAAAGTCGAGGCTGAGGTTACAGATTCAGATCAGATAGCGTCTTTGCAACAAAAGATATCTGACGAAATAAAAAATGTTATAAATTTAAGAGGCAATGCTAAAATAGTCCCTATAAAAAGTTTACCAAATGATGGTAAAGTGATAGATGATGTACGTGATTTTGGAGAGTAAAAAATGAAGATAGAAAATGTTAAAGCTGTTATTACAGGTGCAGGAAGTGGTCTTGGTGAAGGAACTGCTAGATACCTAAAAAATAAAGGAGCAGAAGTACTACTGATTGATTTAAATGCTGATGGACTGAAGAAGGTTGCTGATGACATAAATTGTAAATATGTTGTTGGTGATGTTTCTAACGAAGAAGAGATGAAAAATGCTATTGATGATTTTAATGGTATAAATTGCTTAGTAAATTGTGCAGGTATAGCAGTTGGAGCGAAAGTTGTATCTAGTAGAGGAATGCATGATTTAGGATTATTTGAAAAGGTTCTCAAAGTTAATCTAATTGGTAGCTTTAACATGCTCAGATTATGCGCTGACAAAATGCAAGCTAATAAACCTGACAAAGAAGGTGAAAAAGGGGTTGTCATTAATACTGCTTCTGTGGCGGCTTATGACGGTCAGGTAGGACAAGCAGCTTATTCTGCTTCAAAAGGTGGTATTGTTGGTATGACTTTACCTATTGCTCGTGAACTTGCATCAAATGGTATCAGGGTAAATACTATTGCACCAGGCTTGTTTGCCACTGCTATGCTTGCAGGAATGAGTGACGAAGTTCAAAAAAGCTTAATTGCTACTACTGTTTTTCCTAAACGTTTAGGAACACCTTTGGAGTACGCGATGTTAGTAGAGAGCATTGTGACTAACGTATTATTGAATGGTGAAACTATTAGACTTGATGGTTCAGTTCGTTTAGCTCCTAGATAATATACATAGTGTATTTTCTTTATGAAACTTAAGCCAAAATATTTTGAAGATTTTGAGGTAGGTTTAAAATTTGAATCAGAACCTACCTTAATAACAAAGGATGAGATAATTGATTTTGCTTCAAAATACGACCCACAATCATTCCACTTAGATGAAGAAGCTGCTAACAATGGTCCATTTGGTCAGTTAACATCAAGTGGATTTATGACACTAGGTAAATCATTTACACAAATTTTTAAAACTGGTATTTATGATGGAACAAGCATGGGTGCTTGGGGAATTGACGAACTAAGGTGGACTAAACCTGTGTATCCGGGCGATTTATTAAAAACAAAAATAGAAGTTCTAGAAGCAAAAAAATCAGCAAAAAATCCTAAAAGAGGTACTGCAAGGTTAAAGCATACCGTAACAAATCAAAATAATGAAATTGTTATGACATGGATATCTAATCAAATGCTTAGGACAAGGTCTTAATTTTATAAAAAAGCTTTCATTGCAGCCACTAACGCAACTCCATAAACAATCATAAATAATAGCAATGTATTAATAGAAAATCCTTTCATGAATGAAGCTTTAGCTAATTGAGAAGCTTGAAAAATTAAGTCTGGCCACGTGTAAGATACAAAATCACCTTGTGTAAAAATCACTTTAATTTTACCGTTAGCATCCACAACTGGCAATCTTCTGAATCTGTCATTCGACATTATTCTTAACCAATCAAGCACATCATCATTTTCATTGGCTACTCTTGGGTTAGGTGTCATTATTTCTTCTAGTTTGGTAGTTTTAGGTGATTTGTTATTTTTCACTAACTTTTTTAAGATGTCTCTTTCTGTAACAATACCAACAACTTTTTGTTTATTATCTACAATGACAACGGATCCATAATTTTTATCAGCCATGACGCTGATCGCATCGAACACTTTATCTTTTCCTAAGAATGTAATAGGTTGCGGTTTAGATTTAAATTCTGGCCTATCTATGAGACGACCACCTTTGCGAGTTTCCAAAATTTACCTCACTTTATTATTATGACTTGATATATATATAAATAATTTTTGTTGAAACAAGCTATTAAGCCTTAATTCAAAATAAATTTTATGTTTGATTAATTTTTATCCAGCCTTCATATCCCTCATCCATGCTAAATACATTTTTGAAACCATGGTGACTGAAAAAATTGGCAGCTGATTGGCTTGAGTTGCCATGATAACAGTAAATTAAAATTGTATCGTTCTTATCTTTTTCTTTAAGAAAGTTTTGAATATTTAAATCTTCAACATGAATGGCATTATCAATATGCCCATTCTTGAACGAATTGTAGTCTCTTATATCTATTAAGATTAGACCATCTTTTGATAAAAGATCTTTTGCATCTTTAATTGAAATACGATTGTAAGACATTTTGTTTTATAAAGCTTCGATAATAACTGCTATACCTTGTCCTCCACCAATACACATAGTGGCAAGACCATATTTTCCTTTACGTTTCCTTAATTCATATACAAGTTTTGTCATAATAATTGCACCAGTCGCACCCACAGGATGACCTAATGCAATTGCTCCTCCATTAACATTAACTATTTCAGGATTAAGGCCTAATTGTTTATTAACGGCACATGCTTGAGCAGCAAAAGCTTCATTAGATTCAATTAAATCTAGATCTGCAACAGTTAATTGAGCTTTATTTAATGCCATTTTTGACGCAGGTACTGGTCCCATACCCATTTCGTCAGGATCAACACCTCCAAATCCGTATGAAACTATTCTTGCTAATGGCTTACCTTTTTTTGCCTTTTCTTCATTAGCAAGAATTAAAGCAGAAGCTCCGTCATTAATTCCTGAAGCATTACCAGCTGTTACTACACCATCTTTTTTAAAAGCAGTTCTGAGCCCTGTTAATGTTTCCATACTAGTTTCTGGTTTTGGGTGTTCGTCTATTTCAAAAATCTCAATTCCTTTTCGTGTTTTAATTTCAATAGGTAGAATTTGATCCTTAAAAGCACCATTTTCGATAGCTTCATATGCTCTTTTTTGACTAGTTAACGCAAATTCATCCTGCATTTCTCTACTAATTTGGTATCTACTAGAAATATTTTCAGCAGTTATACCCATATGTCCATGACCAAAAGGATCATGAAGTGCACCTAACATCATATCATGAACTTGTCCATCACCCATTCTAGAACCCCATCGAAACCCATGAACAATATGTGCACCATTTGACATAACCTCTACACCTCCTGCCATAGTAACTGAAGCATCTCCAAGCATGAGAATTTGAGAAGCACTTACAATTGCCTGAAGCCCAGAGCCACAAAGTCTATTTACAGTCAACGCAGCAGATGCTTTGTCCATTCCAGCCTGAAGTGCAATAACTCTACTCACATACATATCTCTGGGTTCTGTATGTATAACATTACCAAAAACAGCATGCTCAACTTCATTAGCCTCAAATCCAGATCTTACAATAGCTTCTTTTGCTACTAAAGTTCCTAGATCGACAGGACAATAATTTTTAAGAGTACCTCCAAATCCTCCAATTGCAGATCTGTTTGCTGACATAATGTAAACATTGTTCATTTTAGTTTTCCTCCAGAAAATAACTTTTGTTCTAATTTGTTAAAATTAAGTCTAAATCTCCTAAATCTTCAAAAAAAAGATTAACTCGGGTTTCATCAACTTCTTGAATATTATTGGGTTTCCAATTTGGTTTTCTATCTTTATCTACAAGCATTGCTCTAACGCCTTCAAAAAAGTCTCCAATTTCTACACAACGTTGTACCATTCTATACTCCATTATAAGTTCATCTTTTAAACTCATATGACTAGCGTTTCTGATTTGCTTTAAAGATATTTTTAAGGAAGTTGGAGATTTATGTTTCAACTCTTCGTATTGAATATTCAAAAATTCATTTTCAACAAGTTTTTCACATTCATCAAATATTTGTTCGATTGTATCATAAGAGAAAGCTTTTTTTATCAATTCCTCATTGTCTATCAATACACTATCTTCAGTTTGTGGTTTTGATGAAAATTGATCAATAATATTGTTAACCTTTTGATTAGAATTTGGTGAAGAGGAAATAATTAAATTCTTTAAAATCTGAACTTTTTCTGAGGAAACGTAATGAGTAATTAGTTTAAGCTTCAATAAGTCATAAGCTTTAATTCTTGCACCAACTAGAGACAACCAAGCCCCAATTCCTTTATCTAACTGACCAAGCAACCACCCTCCTCCAACGTCTGGAAATAATCCAATTGCTGTTTCCGGCATTGCAAACATTGTTTTTTCCGAGGCAACCACGTGACTGCCATGCATTGACACACCGACACCCCCACCCATGGTAAATCCATTAATTAGGGAAATGAAAGGTTTTTTATAATTACTAATTTTATAGTTAAGAGTATATTCGTCATAAAAAAAAGATTTAGATAAATTGGTTGGTGGGCCACCATCTGCTAAAACTTCTTTTCTTAACTTAACAACATCTCCTCCAGCACAGAAAGAACGGTCTCCAGCACCCTCAATTATAATGCAGTTTATATTATCGTTAATTTCCCAAGAATTGAGATTTTTATTTATTTTTTGAACCATTGAATAAGTAAGTGCATTTAACCTATCTGGCCTATTAAGTGTAATTACACCTACGCCATTATCTTCAGTGAATATAACTTCATCCTGCATTGTCAAAATTATCCTTTTTAAATTTAATTAGCTTTTAAATGTCTTGAAATAATAACTCTCATTATTTCATTAGTCCCCTCTAAGATTTGATGAACCCTCAAATCTCTCACAAGTCTTTCTAGCGGAAAGTCTTTCAAATATCCATAACCACCATGAATTTGAAGAGCCATATTACATATCTCAGAGCAAACATCAGTTGCATATCTTTTAGCCATTGCACATAGTTTTGTAGCTTGTTTATCTGCGGTATCTAATGCACAAGCGGCTCTTAAAACCATAAGGCGAGAAGCCTCCAACTCAGTTGCCATATCGGCTAACTTAAATTGTGTAACCTGAAATTTATCAAGTGATTTACCAAACTGTTTTCTTTCTGCAGAATAACTTATAGATGCCTCTAAAGCTGCTCTTGCTCCACCCAAAGAACATGCGGCAATATTTACTCTTCCACCATCTAGACCTTTCATTGCAATTTTAAATCCATCGCCTTCATTTCCAACAAGATTATCTATTGGTATTTCACAATTATCAAAATTTACCATAGATGTGTGTTGACTATTCCAACCCATTTTCTTTTCTTGTTTTCCAAATGATAAACCTTTTGTTCCTTTTTCTACTAATATACATGAAACACCACTAGCACCTTCTTCACCTGTTCTGCACATCACTGCAAAAATATCACTTGTAGGTCCTCCAGATATAAAACTTTTTGAACCATTTAAAACGTAATGACTATTTCCTTTTTTTGTAGCTTTAGTTTTCAATGCCACAGCATCTGATCCAGAACCTGGTTCTGTAAGACAGTAACTAGACATCATTTGCATAGTTGATAACTTTTTAATGAACCTTTCTTTTATATGATCTGATCCATGAGCATCTATCATCCAAGTAACCATATTATGGATAGATATATAAGCTGCAGTGGACACACATCCCCTAGAGAGTTCTTCGAAGCAAATAGCAGCATCCAACCGACTGAGACCTGAACCTCCATAAGTCTCATTCACATAAATAGCAGCCAAACCAAGTTCAGCTGCTTTTTTTAAAGTTTCAACCGGGAAAATTTCGTTTTGATCCCATTCAGATGCATATGGCATGAGTTCTGTTTCAGCGAAATTTTTTGCCATTTCCTTTATATTTAACTGATCCTCGTTATATTCAAAGTTCATTTTTTACCTCTTCATAACCCATTTCATACTTACAAAATTTTATGTGACTGCAAAATCATCTCTGATGCCTTTTCAGCAATCATTAATGTCGGCGCATTCGTATTACCAGAAGTTATAGTGGGCATTACTGAAGCATCAGCAATCCTAAGACCATCCACTCCTCTTACTTTTAAGTTACTATCTGTCACTGAAGTTTTATTAGAGCCCATTGCACACGTTCCGACTGGATGAAAAATCGTTGTACCAATATCACCAGCAACTTTTTTGAGTTCATCTTCAGATTGAAACTGTATACCCGGCGCAAATTCTTTGGGATTATATTTTTTCATTGCAGGTTGGGAAATTATTTTTCTTGCTAACTTTATAGATTGAGCAGCTACAATTTTATCTTTTTCTTCAGATAAGTAATTGGGGTCTATTGATGGAGCTATCTTGTAATCTTTTGAAGTAATGTGAACTTTCCCTCTGCTTTGAGGGTTAAGGTTACAAACACTTGCTGTTAAACCTGGAAAACTATGTAAAGGGTCTCCAAATTTATCAAGAGAAAGCGGCTGAACATGAAATTGAAGATTCGGTGTTTCATAAGATTTATCAGACATTGCAAATACGCCTAATTGACTTGGCGCCATTGACATTGGTCCAGATCTCTTGAGAGCATATTCTAAACCAATGGCTATTTTACCAAGTAAAGAGTTTGCTTTTTGATTAAGTGTTTTAGCATTATCTAGCCTGTAAATAACTCTCAATTGAAGATGATCTTGTAAATTCTCACCAACATTATTACTCTCAACCAAAGTATTAATGCCTAAGTTTGAGAGTATTTTTGGGTTACCAATACCTGATAATTCTAATATTTTAGGTGACCCTATAGATCCAGCAGAAAGCACAACTTCTCTGTTTGCAAA
The DNA here is from genome assembly GCA_902616615.1 of uncultured SAR116 cluster alpha proteobacterium. GTDB lineage: Bacteria > Pseudomonadota > Alphaproteobacteria > Puniceispirillales > Marisalimonadaceae > Marisalimonas. The sequence goes on from CACMTN010000032.1 coordinate 7,552, forward strand.
AATGTCTTCTAGCTTTCCATTTCTAAATACTTGTATACCTTTGCACTTTTTGTTGTTCAAAATTATTTTATTAACTTCACATTTACTTATTATTTTAAGGTTCTTTCTATTTTGAATTGGTTTAATAAATGCTTTAACAGTATTCCACCTAAACCCAGAATTTTGATTTACTTTAAAATAAGAAACTCCAAAATTATTTCCTTCATTAAAGTCATCTGTTTTAGGTATTCCAGCTTCAATAGTTGCGTCTCTAAAACTATCTAAAATATCCCATGAAAGCCTTTGTTGATTTACTTTCCATTCGCCACCAGCGCCATGAAACTCACTTTCTCCTTCATAACTATCTTCCATATTTTTGAAATATGGTAAAACATCATCCCAACTCCAACCTTCATTACCCATTTGTCTCCATTGGTCATAATCACCTGCTTGTCCTCGCATATAAATCATTCCATTTATTGACGAACAACCTCCCATGATTTTACCTCTTGGATAATTTAGAGATCTTCCGTTTAATCCTTTTTGAGAAGTAGTTTTATAAAGCCAGTCTGTTCTTTTATTTCCCATGCAGTAAAGGTACCCTACCGGTATATGAACCCAGTGGTAATTATCATTTCCTCCAGCTTCTATTAATGCTACAGAATATCTATCGTTTGCTGATAATCGGTTCGCTAAGAGACATCCAGCAGTTCCTGCACCAACAACGATAAAATCAAAGCTTTGTGTCATACAGATTGCCTTTTATAATTGTATAAAATAATAAAAATTGATATTATAGTATTTGATATAAAAATAATTTTCTATGTAAAAAAATTTAAATCTGCTTCAGAAGAAAATTTTTAAAACTAGTTAATTCTACTTTTCGTTCCAAGAAGGTGGTCTTTTGTCTAAGAAGGCACTAATACCTTCGTGTGCGTCTATTTCCATCATGTTAATTGCCATTACTTCAGAAGTATAGTGATAAGCCTCATCCAGTGACATGTCTACTTGTTTATAAAAAGCCTCCTTTCCAATCTTTACTGTAGAAGTTGGCTTTGAAGCTATTAATTTTGCTAAGTTTAGTGTGTCAACATGAAGCCGTTCTAATGGCACACATTTATTAATAAGCCCAAACTGAACAGCTTCTTGTGCGCTAAGTTTTTCTCCAGTTAAGAGCATTTCCATGATTTTTTTTCTGCTAATGTTTCGAGAAACCGCAACCATAGGTGTTGAGCAAAAAAGACCTATATTTACACCTGGGGTCATAAATGAAGATTGTTCTGAAGCAACAGCTAAATCACA
>CACMTN010000033.1 GCA_902616615.1 uncultured SAR116 cluster alpha proteobacterium
AAATGATAGAGAATGATATAAAAAAGAACAGGGTATAAAACCCTGTTCCGTATTTCATTGAATAAATAGCAAATTAGGCAAATAATTTTACCAGAGTTTGCTCTGACATATTACAGGCCTTAAAACAACTATTTTTACAAAAAATACTAGACATCAGACCACCTCCTTTTCTTTTAGTAAAAAAAATAATATATTATGTTCATTTATTTATAAGTATTTACAAGTTTTTATATTATAATATGAAAAATTTTATTGGATTGCAATTTATGAGAAAAAATAATCAGGAAACTAAAACTTTCAAAGCTGGGGAAACCATATATTCACATAATGATCCTGCTGAATTTATTTTTTTAATCCATAGTGGAAAAGTAAGAATAGAATCTAAACATGGATTAGAGTTAGGAATACTTGAAACAGGAGAAATATTTGGAGAAGTTGGGCACATAATAGAGACACCAAGAACTGTTACTGCTGTTGCAGTAACTAATTCTATAATTAAAGTAATCGACGAAAAAACTGTTAAAGAAAAAATGAATAATGCTGATCCAGTTTTAGCCGCTATTGTTAGAGGATTGTCTTTAAGAATTGGAGATGCCAATGCTTTGGCTGAAAAACACTGGTTAGAATTGAACGTTTATAAATCACTGAAACAAACTTAATAATTATAATTATTATGGCTAATAAAAAAAACTCATTAAAAAGTAAAATTTTAAATTTTAAGCACCTGTTTGCTTACATATTAGCATTTCTCACATCTATTTTCACTTTCATGTTTTTTTATTTTAGTAATGAAATAATTAAAGAGGAGAAATTAATTGAAAAAGAAATAAATATATATGAAATTGCAAAAGAAGAAGCAATTAAAATGGGTAGAATGGAACCTGACGAAAAACCAATTGTACAAGAAATAGGGCCAGATGGAAAAGTTATAGTTCCGTCTTTAAGTTATTGGGATATAGGTGGTATGGGTGATAACGCAAACAAAAGTTTTTGGACAAATGTACCAAATTCAAATTCATTTATAAGTTTTGATTTAGTTTTTTCTTCATACAAAGGTGAAATGCTAATGGATTTTTTAACGGACTATGATGTTGATTTTAGAAAAATTGTATATGATGAAATAAGCAAAACAAGTTTTGAAAAACTTCAAGGAAGTGAAGGTAAAAACAAGTTACTTGAGAATATTAAAAATGAATTCAATTCTTATTTAGATGAAAAAGAATTGGATCCAATAATATTTGGTGTTCACTATAAAAAATTTGCAATTACGACTAGGGGTAATTAATAAAAAATTTATAGTCTATCTCACTATCTTTATCTATCCTATTTAAAACTTCTGGTAATGGATATTTTAACCCGGTTGCACAATTAAAAAGAATAACTTTATCGTCTTTTGATATTAGTTTTGAAGATATTGCTTTTTCGTAAGCAGTCATTGTTGCAGCACCCTCAGGACACAAAAAGCATCCATCAATATTAGCAACTCTGTCTCTTGCTTCCATTATATCTTCATCTGAAACCGACATTGCAAAACCTTTACTTTCACGAATTGCTCTTATAATTAGAAAATCTCCTACTGCTATGGGCACCCTGATACCTGCAGCTTTAGTATATGCATTTTCCCATAATGGTGCATGCTCATCCCCATTTTCCCAAGCTTTAACAATAGGCGCGCAACCAGTAGCTTGGACGGCAACCATCTTTGGTAATTTTTCATTTATCCACCCAAGTTCCTTTAATTCTAAAAATGCCTTCCACATTCCAATTAAACCAGTGCCTCCACCCGTAGGATAAAAAATTACATCTGGCAACTCCCAATTAAGCTGTTCTGCCAATTCAAGACCCATAGTTTTTTTTCCTTCAATCCTATATGGCTCTTTAAGAGTTGAAACATCAAACCACCCTACTTTTTCTTTGCCTTCTCCAACTATTTTTCCACAATCATTTATCAAACCATTGACTAAAAAAGTTTCTGCTCCGAGTGATTGAATTTCTCTTACATTGATTTCTGGGGTATCATCGGGACAAAACACTGTTGATTTTATACCTGCGTTTGTTGCATAGGCAGCCATAGCGGCACCGGCGTTTCCATTTGTCGGAATTGCTAAATGTTTTAATTTGAATTGCTTTGCCATCGAAACTGCCAAGCATAAACCTCTAGCTTTAAAAGAACCCGTGGGTAACCTTCCTTCATCTTTAACTAAGACAACACCCTCATCCTTTGATGAGTAATTAATGGTACGGTTTAACTGAATTAATGGTGTAATGGTTTCACCTAGTGTAACTCTGTTTTCTGGATCTAATACTGGTAAAAGGGGTGAATATCTCCAAAGACCTTCTACTTTGGAATTTGTTATGTCATCTCTTGAAACTTCTTTTTTTAAAGTTTGCAAATCATATCTTACCAATAATGGTCTTCCTGCGTCAGATAAACCATGTATTTTATTGGCTTCATATTTTTTACCAGTAATTGAGCACTCAAGATGACTTACATAATTTTTTTCCATTAATTAACCTATATTTAATTTATTAACTATTTTTGCCTGAAATAATATCTATCATTGCTTTGGTAATTTGTTTTGTAGTACTTTTTCCACCAAGATCTCTAGGTAAATATTTTTTGTCTGATGTAAGCTTTTCAATTGCAGACAATAACTTTTGTGCAGCTTTAAGTTCACCTAAGTTTTCTAACATCATTACTGCAGACCAATAAGATCCAATTGGATTTGCAATTCCTTTTCCCATTATATCAAAAGCAGATCCATGAATTGGTTCAAACATAGACGGATGACGTTTTTCTGGATCTAAATTTCCTGTGGGAGCAATCCCTATTGAACCTGATAATGAAGCTGCCAAATCTGTTAAAATATCAGCATGTAAGTTTGAAGCTACAACGGTATCTATACTTTTTGGATCTAGAACCATTCGAGTAGTCATTGCATCAACAAGCATTTTGTCAGTATTAACATCCCTATAATCTTGTGATATTTCATCGAATATTTCATCCCACATGACCATACCATGTCTTTGAGCATTAGATTTAGTCACTAAAGTTAATAATTTTCTTGGTCTAGATCTGGCTATTTCAAAAGCAAACCTCTGTATTCTCTCAACACCCTGCTTTGTAAATAAAGTAACATCCATTGCTGTATCATTACTATAACCTCTGTGACTTCTACCACCAATTCCTGAGTATTCTCCTTCAGAATTTTCTCTAATAAAGCTCCAATCAATATCTTTTTCTTCTACATTTTTTAGCGGAGAAATAATTCCAGGTAAAAGACGTACAGGCCTCAGATTTGCGTATTGGTCTAATCCTTGGCATATTTTTAGCCTCAGCCCCCAAAGTGTTATGTGATCTGGAATTTCAGGTACACCAGCAGATCCAAAATAAATTGCACTAAAACTCTTAAGTTCTTCAACACCTTCATCAGGCATCATAACACCATGTTTTTTGTAGTACTCTGCTCCCCAATCAAATTGATGAAATTCTATTGGTAAATTTTGGACTGAATTTGAAAGAGCTTTTAAAACCTCAACTCCACTATCTATTACTTCTGTGCCAATCCCATCACCAGGAATAACTGCAATTTTGTACATCTTTTGCCTTCTTAAATAAATAAATATAAATAATAATAAAAATAGTTTATCTATTAATAACTTAATTATTTCAATATTTAAAAAATTGTTAAATGGTAGCTATCTCTAAACTATTAAATCAAATATTAAACTCGCATTTAAAAATCATAAGTATAATTATAATTTTCTTACTTCTCTCTCCAGTTATTTCTATAATTATATCAAGTTTTCAAAACACATATGATTTATGGCTACATCTTATAAATTCACGTTTAAAGTATTATTTATACAACACTTTTATGTTAATGTTAGGTGTTTGTTTAACTACCTTTGTGATTGGAGTTTCTCTTGCCTGGTTAGTATGCCGATATAATTTTTATATGAAAAATATAATTGAGTGGGCACTTCTTTTGCCTCTAGCATTACCATCATATATAGTTGCGTATTGTTATACTGATTTTTTTGAATATAGTGGTGTTGTTCAGACAATATTAAGAGATTTATTTAATTTTTCTTCACCAAGTGATTATTATTTTCCAGAAATAAGATCTCTTGGAGGAGCAGTGTTTGTAATATCTTTTGTCTTATACCCTTATGTTTATCTAATTACGAAAGTTGCTTTTAAATCTACTCCTTCATCTTTAATTGAGTTTGCTGAGATCTCTGGAAAAAATATTTTCTATTTTGTTTCTTTACCTCTAGCTAAACCTGCAATAGTTGCTGGATTGTCATTAGTGTTGATGGAAACAGTTTCTGATTTTGGTACAGTAGATTTTTTTGCAGTTGAGACAATTACTCTGGGTATTTTTAATCTATGGCTTGGAATGAACAATCTAGCCTCAGCATCACAGCTAGCTTTGGTAGGATTTACATTTGTAATTGTTTTGCTTGCACTAGAGCTTTATGCAAGAAAAAGACAAAAATTTAATGATCCTAAATTCAACACTCACAATTTTTTTAATATTCAAGTATCTAAATCTAAAAATATTATAATTTTTTCAATATGCATTATGCCAATATTATTTGGATTTTTGATTCCAGTGCTTATTTTAATTGAGAATTCTCTAAATTATTTTCACCTTGAAAATTTTAATTACTTAGTTACGGTTGCCCAAAACTCTTTTTTTATTAGTTTCACTACTGCAACAATCATAATATTATTATCTATAATTTTAACCGTAAGTATTAAATATCAAAATTTTAAAGGCTTTAATTTTTTATCTACAATAGCAGGTATTGGATATGCTTTTCCAGGCATAATTATAGCTCTTGGAACATTATTTTTTATTTCTTTTATTGAAAAATTTGTAAATTTATCATTAGAAATCTTTTCTATTGATCTAAATTTAATCTTAATTGGTTCTTACTTTTTATTAATTTTTGCCTATATATCAAGATTTAATGCTGTTTCATTTGGGGCAATTAATAGCGGAATAAATAGATTACCCCCTAATTTGCTTGAAGCCAGTAGATCACTTGGTAATCCGTTTTGGTATAGTTTTAGGAAGGTTATATTACCGTTATTAAGACCATCTATTTTAACTGCATTTATTCTGGCTTTTGTTGATATTATTAAAGAACTTCCTATAACATTGTTATTAAGACCTTTCAATTTTGAAACTTTAGCCACATACGTATATCAATATGCAAATGATGAAATGCTTGAAAGAGCATCAAGCGCAGCTCTTCTTATAGTAATTATAGGACTTTTACCTATTTTGTTTATCAATAAAATAATAAATATAAATAAAAAAATAATTTAATTTTTTGTAAACTTGTATTAGTTTAGAATGATTATAAATATTTCTAGGAAAAAAGAATGGCCCAACTTTATGAGAAATGTATAAAAAACGGTCTGAGAATGACATTGCCTAGAAAAATTATACTAGAAGTAATCGAGGATTCAGCTGATCACCCTGATGTGGATGAAATGTATAGAAGAGCTGTTGAAAAAGATCGTTCAATCTCAATCGCAACTGTTTACAGAACAATCAAATTATTTGAAGAGGCTGGAATAATTGAAAGATTAGATATTGGTGACGGTAGATCTCGATATGAAGAAGCTGGCGAACATCATGAACATTTAATTGATGTTGAGAGTGGTGAAATAATTGAATTTCAGAACGAAGAACTAGAAGAAATGAAAAGACAGGTAGCTCTTAATATGGGATATGAACTAGTAGATCATAGATTAGAGTTATTTGGGAAAAAAATTAAAAAATAACATTCTTGTTTATTTAATTTCTTTGATTTCAAAGTTACATAATGTATTATTAAGAATGATTATCAATTTCTCGAAAATTTAAAAATGAAAGAAAAAGATAAAATTATAATTCTTACAGGAGGTAGCCGGGGCATAGGTCACGCTACTTCAAAAAAATTTTGGGATGATGGATGGACAGTAATTACATTTTCACGATCTGAAGTTGCACCAAAATGCCCTTGGTCTAACAATAAACAATTTCACTTTCAAGTTGATCTTGAAGATGAAATTTCTTTAAACAAAAAACTTAAAGAGTTATCTGAATTTTTAAATGGGAGGCCAGTCAAAGCTCTCATTAATAATGCTGCAATTTCTCCAAAAGACAAAAAAAATGAGAGACTTAGTTTTAATGACACATCATTAGAATTATGGCGTAAAGTATTTAATGTTAATTTTTTTGCTCCAATCATTATTTCAAAAGCTATTGTTAATAATCTAAAATCAGCCAATGGTATGATAATTAACGTAACATCTATTGCCAGTGATAATGTTCACCAATTTGCAGGACCTGCTTACGCAACATCTAAAGCTGCTCTAAAATCACTAACAAGAGAAATGGCATCAGATCTTGCCAAAGATAATATAAGAGTAAATGCTATAGCCCCTGGAGAAATTGAAACCTCTATGGTTACTCCAAGTAGTAAAAAATTACTCACAGAGAAGATACCTATGAAAAGATTTGGAACACCCGATGAAGTTGCAGGTGTCATTCTTTCAATGTGCTCAGAAACTTTTTCATATGTTAATGGAACAGAGATCCAGATTAATGGCGGTCAAACTGTTTAAATATCTAGAATATATAAAAATTTCAAAGATAAATATAAAAAAAACAGGACTTGTTTTGTTCCTGTTTTTTTTATTTAAAGGTATAGCTTGGCTATTAGTTGGTTATTTTGGTATTAGTTATTTCTTTTAATCACCAACCCACCTGATCAATTATCATTTGTGCTTTTTTTGCATTTTTAGCAATCTCACTTATTGGTAAGCTATCTGACTTAAATGTACCCCATTCCATTATTTTGCCATCAAGTTTAACTTTAGGATTTACTGGATATTCAAAATTAACATTTGCATAAATTTTCTGTGCTTTTGGCATAGTCAGCCATTCAATAAATCTTAAAGCTTCTTCGCTATTTTTTGAATATTTTGCAATAGCCGCACCTGAAATGTTAACATGTTGCCCTCTATTACCTTGGTTATAGAATATTACTTCAGTAGCTCGTGCCCAATTTTTTTGTTCAGGTTTCTTTTCATTAAATTTCATTAATGCAAAATAATACGTATTCATTAAAACTATATCACACTCACCTGAGTAAATTCCTTTTGCTTGTGCTCTGTCATTACCTTTTGGTTTTCTTGCAAAATTTGAAACTAAACCTTCTGCCCATGATTTTGCTTTTGCCTCACCTCTATGTGCAATTATTGAAGCCAATAATGCTCTATTATATGGGTGACTTCCAATTCTTGTACAGATTTTACCCCTGAACTTGGATTTTGCTAAATCTTCAATATCATTAATTTCATTTTTATTAACCCTTTCTTTGGAAATACCTATTATTCGGGCTCTAGTAGATAAACTAACCCATTTTTTGTTTATATCTCTTAAATGATTTGGAACATTTCTATTTATTATGTCTGAGTTAATTTTTTTAACTAAATCCATATCCGCAAGCTCAGATAATCTTGAAATATCAACGGTAAGAATCACATCCGCAGGAGAATTTTTTCCTTCGGATTTGAGCCTTTGCGCGAGTCCCTTCTTAGCGTGTAAAACGTTAAATTTTACTGAAAATTCTTTTTCATATTCTTTAGTAAATGGTTCCAAAAGAGCGGGGCTTCGATAAGAGTAAATATTTATCTCTTTTGCACTAGCACGTTGAATTCCAAAAATTAAGATAGATAAACAAAAAATTAAGTTGAAAATACAAAATAATAAAGATTTAAGACTTTTCATTTAAAACACCATTATGTTATTGCGAATCATTATCATTATTATTACTATAACTATTATCAATGTCAAATTAATTTTTTTTAACCTCCACCTATTAATATACCAGCAGCTAGAACTAGTGATCCACCAAAAACCACTTGAAACACGGCTTTTGTAAATTTAATTTCCATATATTTAGCTTGTATCCAAGCAATAGCCCAAAGCTCAACTAGTACAAAAAACATTGCAATCACTGTTGCAAAATAAAAGTCAGAAATCAAATATGGGAGTGCATGACCTAACCCCCCTATTGTGGTCATAATGCCTGAGGCAAACCCCCGCTTTATTGGTGAACCTCTCCCTGATATTACTCCATCATCATGTACAGCTTCTGTAAAACCCATTGAAATTCCAGCTCCTATAGATGCTGCTAAACCAACTAATAATGTTGTATGACTGTCTTTTGTTGCGAAAGCAGTAGCAAAAATTGGAGCTAAAGTTGAAACTGATCCATCCATAAGACCGGCAAGACCTGGCTGGACCCATGTTAAAATAAACTGCCTTTTATCTTTAGTAACTTCCTCTTTGGCACTTCGTGATTTTTGAGCATTCAATAATATCAATTTAGCATTATCTTTCTGCTCTCTACTCATTAATGCTAAGTCAATAAGTAAATTTCTAATTTCAATATTTTGTGATTTTTTAGCAAAGGAATTATAAAATTTAGCAGACAAAGTTTCCATTTCAATAA
>CACMTN010000034.1 GCA_902616615.1 uncultured SAR116 cluster alpha proteobacterium
TAGATACCTTTCTTTACCTATTGAACGCCCAAATCTTTTAAACTTAAAAAGTTGGTATGATAAAATAAGCAACCGTGATTGTTTTAAAAAAAATATTCTTGGTACTTTTGGATAAAATTATATTCATATATGTCTAAATTAATTTTAATACGTCATGCTAAATCTGATTGGAGTGGTAATGTTAATGATCTTCAAAGGGGTTTGAATAAAAGAGGTTATAATTCTTGTAGAGTTATTTCTAAGGAACTAAAAAAAAGAATAAATAAACCAGATTTGTTTTTAATCTCACCTGCATTAAGAGCAAAATTAACTTACGAAAATATCTTTTTAAATTGGGATGATAAAGATAATAATTTATTCGTTGAAGAAGATTTATATCACGCATCAATAGAACAGATTGAAAAAAAATTAGCTTCCAAAGTGCTTGGATTTAATACTGTGGTTATAATAGGTCATAATCCAATTTTAAATTTATTAATGTATGAACTAACAACTAAAGGTCATAATAAATTACCAACTAATTTAGTTACTTGTGGTGTTGTTGTGATAGAATATTCTAAAAATAATTTTAAAACACCAGTTTTTACAAATGGGAAAGTTGTCGATTATTTTTTTCCTAGAATGTATATGTAGAATTTAAAACCTTGATTTGTAATAAAATTTTAATATTATTGTAATAAATATGTAATAATTAGGAAATTTATCATGATTCTTAGGTTTTTTTTCCCTTTTTTTATATTTATGAGTTTTAATTTTACATCCCTAGCAGCATTACCAACTAACGACAATTTTAATAAATCAAGAAAAGTTAATTTTGTTGAAAATGTAGAATCAGCAAAAGAAAAATTAATATTAAAAGATTATGATAGTGTTATAAATCTTCTTTCTATTAATATTAAAAGTAGAGATATACCTGATAGTTACCTGGTAGAAAGTTTAATTAATAGAGGCAATGCATACTTCTTTACTAAAAATTATGATTCTGCAAAGGCAGATTATTTAAGTTGCTTGGATATAGAGTTATGCCAGAGAGCTGATATAAATCTCATTTTGGGTAAATTAGAGCTGAAGCTAGGTAATAATGAAATTGCTGCTTCTTACTTTAAAAATGCTATATTACTATCAAAAAATAACTTTAAAGTACTTAATGAAGCTCTCAGTTTCTTTAAAAATCCTTAATTAATAATTTTGAAACAAAAATCTAAATAATTTGTAATAATTTAATGAAAGTATTTTTCATTATTAATTAATATAAGTTTTATTTTTTGTGTTTTTTTCATTTCAAAATGACAATAGAAGTAGTCCTAAACCAAAAAAGAGTTGGCATTTTCGAAAACGTGGTCAACAAAACTATAAAAAGAAAAAAGTTGAAAGAAGAAACACCTCAGAGCTTATAAATAAAATGATCAAATATCAATTTGAAAAAGATGAGTACCAAAGAATTCAAAAAATTAAGAATATGAATAAAATCGACAATAATGATTGTAAAAAAAGAAATGGTAGCGCTAAAACTCTTAGGCAAAGACACCTCAAAAGGAAAACTTTAAAAAAACCTGTTGGAAAATCAGGGTGGGCTGTTTTTCATGGGCCTGTTTTAACAAAAATATGATATCATTTATTTTCTTCTAATTTTATATTAGATTATTTATAAGACAATTTTGATTAAATTGGAGGTAAGGACTTCAATGAAAGTTGGTTTCATTGGTTTAGGTAATATGGGCAAACCACTTGCTGATAGATTGTTTATAAATAATGAGCTTTTTGTTTATGATCTTGATCAAAAAAAATTAGAGTATTTTACAAACAAAGGAGCAATATCATGCTCTACCCCCTCAGAATTAGCTTCAACCACATCTATAATTTTTTTATGCTTGCCCACAAGTGCAATCGTAGACAAAGTTATTAATGGAGAAAATGGATTAATTAAATCATCAACAAAAGGTTCTTACATTATTGATATGACCACAGGGGAACCTGAAACCACAAGGAGAATAGCTAAAATACTTAAAGAAAAAGAGATTAATTTTATAGATGCTCCAGTTAGTGGAGGTCCAAAAGGGGCTCATCAAGGAAATATAGCTATAATGGTAGGTGGGACAGAAAGCCAATTCGCAAAAATAAAACCTATAATGGATGATATAAGTTCAAATATTTTCTATGCTGGTAAAATAGGATCGGGACACTCTATTAAAGCTGGCAACAATTTGCTTAATTTAATTTGTAGGATGGCAACTTTTGAGGTTGTCTCACTTCTTGTTAAGGATGGTGTTGATTCAAATAGAGCAGTTGAAATTATTCAAAAAAGCTCTGGTAGAAACTATGCCACTGAAATCACACTCCCTGATAACATTCTATCTGGTAAAATGTTTCAGGGTTTTAGCACTGGTTTAATGAAGAAGGATGCAAACGTAGCGACTAAAATAGCCTATGCAAATAAAATTGAAATTCCTTTAGGAAAATTATCTCAGGAATTGTTAAATAGGACTATTGACGAGTTTGGAGAAGATGCTGATATGAGCAATGTCGCTCTTACTTATGAAAAATTAACTGGTACAAAAATCAGACCTTAAAAAACTCTAATTAAACAACACCAATCCATGAATTAAAGTCCATAAAAAAAGTGAAAGCATAACAGCAGCTGAACCGTAGTCCTTAGCTCTTTTAGACAAACCATGATATTCAAACGATATTCTATCAACAGCTGCTTCAACGCTAGAATTTAATAGTTCTATAATTAAAACGAGAGAAGTTGCAAAAGTCATGAATATTATTTCAATAGCACTAACTTCTGCAATAATTATTACAGATAAGGAAATTATTACTAAAAATATTTCTTGCCTAAAAGCGCTTTCTTCTCGGAGAGCAAAAATTAAACCTGAGCATGAGTTTTTAGCCGCATGAAGTGCTCTTGTAATTCCAGTATTACCCTTATGAGGATTGTCTTCAATGTTGTATGTAGTGTCTTTGTCTCTTATGCTAACTAAATAAGACTCAAATGTTTTACTTGTTGATTCCCATGAAAATTTTTTAGCGTATTCTCTTGGCACTTTTCTTGGTATCAACAAAGCCTTCTTACATGCTTCTTTTAAGTTAGAATTTAGAATACCTGCATTCGAATTACCAATAACATCTAAAGGACCACTTACTGGGAAAGCAGCAACAGGAAGACCACATGCCATAGCCTCTAATAATACAAGGCCAAATGTGTCCGTTTTACTCGGAAAGACAAATACATCTGCTTTGTTATAGTAATATTCTAACTCTTCTTTACTCTTAGCTCCATGAAAAATTACCTTAGGGTATTTTTTCTTTAATTCTTTAAATGCGGGTCCATCTCCTACAACCCATTTTTCATATGGCAGGTCTATTTTTAAAAATTCTTCTAAATTTTTTTCTACAGCTACCCTTCCTACATTTAACAAAATTGGATTTTTATTTTTTCTTCTTCCTTTTTTTGGTTTAAAAATATCTAAATCTACACCTCTTGACCATATTTTAGGTTTCCCAATTTTGTGTTTTATCAAGTCTTTTTTAACTTCTTCAGTTGGCACCATTACCAGTTCAGATCTATTGTGAAACCATCTTAAGAATGAATAAGTGATTTTAAGTGGAAGTTTTGTTCTTGCATAAACATACTCAGGGAACCTAGTGTGATAAGCTGAAGTAAAAGCCAAACCATTTCTACTAGCATATCCACGTGCTGCAAGACCTAAAGGACCTTCAGTTGAAATATGTAAACAATCAGGATTAAAATCTCTGATCATAGATGAAACTTTTGCACCTGGAAAAAGAGATAATTTTATTTCAGGATAGGTTGGGCATGGTATTGTAAAAAAACCTTCTGGAGTAATCAGCTTTACCTCATGACCTAATTTTTTTATTTGCTTGGATGTTTCATCTAGAGTTCTTACTACTCCATTGACTTGAGGATACCACGCATCTGTTACTATTAAAATTTTCATGCTATTTTTTTTGTTACGGTTAAATCTTTATTATTTACATTATTGTGGTCCAGTAGAGCCCAATTAATAATTTCCAACTCTCCATTCTGATGTTCCACAAGAGCAGTAAGAGATTCAACCCAATCACCATCATTAGCATAAATTTTATTATTAATTTTTTTCAATTCTGACTTATGAATGTGCCCACAAACAACACCATCACAGCCACGTCTAGATGCCTCTCTAACCATAAGAGTTTCAAAAGCGTTAATAAATGACAAAGCCTTTTTTACTTTTAATTTTAAAAATTGTGATAGCGACCAATATGGTAAGTTAAGCATACGTCTTATTCTGTTAAACCATTTGTTTAACCAGAGGAGAAAGGTATATGCAGAGTCTCCTATGTAAGCTAACCATCTAGCATGTTGCATTACTTCATCAAAAAGGTCTCCGTGTATTACCCACAATTTTTCATTCCTAGCAGTTTTATGAAAAGCTTCATTTTTTATCTTAATATCACCAAATGTAATACCCAGAAAAGTTCTTGCCCCTTCATCGTGATTACCTGGAATAAATGTAATTTTTGTACCTTTTCTCGCTTTTCTTAGTATTTTTTGAATTACATCATTATGAGATTGAGGCCAATACCACTTTTTAGTTAAGCTCCACCCATCAATAATATCCCCAACTAAATATAAATAATTACTTTCATTATATCTTAAAAATTCGAGAAGATGTTCAGCTTGCGAGCCTGTTGACCCTAAATGAATATCGGAGATCCAAATAGCTCTATAGTTTTTATTTTTGTGTTTAACCATTAATATGAAAAGTAATTTAAAATTAAATTAAAATTTTTATATATAGGTTTTGTTACAAATTTATTTCTAAAAGATTAAATTAAAATATTCTCATTAATAGCTTTGATCTGCAAAGCTAGAAACTTTGAAAAAATTCTGCACTGAGCTAAACTTCCTGCATGAAACCAAAGTCCTGGCTGTTTGGTTTGCATCCACATATTTCTTAACTCTTGCCTTTCATCATCAAACCCCCAAATCGGACCAATTTTGTCTACAACTGCTTTGCCAAATAATTCTTCTACAACATATTCTTGACCTTTATATCCAGTAGCTGTAACCATCAAATCTATATCAAGCTTTTCTCCTGATTTCATTTCAATGCCAGAGGATAAAAAATTTTCAATGTTTGAAAATTGTAAAACTTTTATCTTACCATCTGCGATTAAATCTGATGCTCCTACATTGAAATAATAACCACCACCCCTGGTTAAATATTTAAATTGCCACCCAGAGTTTTCTTCTCCATATTCAAGGTTAAAGCCAACTCTTGTAAGTTTATCCAAAAGCGGTTTATCAATTCTCTTTGTTTTTTCAGTTAATAACTGGTGTGTCTTTTTGAGTACTTGGAGAGGTGTTGAAATAGTTATTAAATCACAATCGTCAGTATTTGGACCTTCATTATATAATTGATATGGCAATTGTGCGCTAGGTTCCACATTAACTACCATAGATGGTGAGCGTTGTACGATTTTTACATTTGCTCCATGAACATAGAGATCTTGTGCAACATCATGTGCACTTGTTCCAGTACCGTAAACTAAAACGTTTTTTCCATTGTAGTGTTTTCCATTATCATAATCTGCTGAGTGAATGACTTTGCCTTTATAGTGATCCATGCCAGGTATTTTTGTGCGATTTGGAACTGAGCTTACACCAACAGCCATCACAATATGCTTAGGCTTCATGATCTTAATAGTGTCATCAGATAATTTGAGTTTTACTTTCCAGTGCTTTTTATTTTCGTCATATTCCGCACCAATAAATTTTGTATTAGTCCATACATTTAATTCCATACTTTCAACATAATACTCAAACCACCCTGCCAACTTATCTTTCGGAATATATGTTGGCCAGGTAGAAGGAAAAGGCATATATGGTAAATGATTGACATGTGTCTGATTATGTAATTTTAAAGAATGATATCTATTTCTCCAGTTATCTCCTATTCTTTCATTTTTATCTACAATAAGTGTATCTATATTTTGTTGTTTAAGCCTTGCTGCAATTGAAAGACCAGCCTGACCACTTCCAACAACAATTACTTCTGGTTCCCTATTTTTATAAAGCCTATCTTCATTTCTTTTATCTAACCAATTAGGTCCTTCTAGTACATTTTGATATTGTTCATTGTTTTTTTTGTCAGAAGAACTTAGATCACTTAGGGCAGTCAGAAGACTCCAGGCTTTAAAATAACCCTTTCTTTCTTGATCTTCAAATAGACGAACTACTCCCTCACAATTTCCAAACTTTGTTTTGAAACTTAAAATAACTTCAATAACATTTTTTCCAGCTCTTATGACTTCTCTAGGAAGTGTTCTTTGCTGGTCAATTTGGAAACTCTTGGCAGAAACGTCCATTATTTTGTTATAAAGATTTTCGATTACTTTAGATTTTCCCGATACAGTTTGTATCTTCCATGTAAGGGCTAAAATATCTCTCCAATGACTATCTTCAAAAAACAGATTGGAAAGAATTTTTATAGATTCATCTTTATTTTTTTGCTGTGAAATAGCTTGATTGAAATTCTGCAACCAATTATCCACTTCACTTCTGATATTAATGATTTGGTTGTCTAACACAATAAGCCTCAATAAATTCGATGTATTTTTAGATATCTATTAATACCAAACTATAGTTTGTAATAATATAAATTTTTTATAAGATATTTCTACATGATTTTTGTGAAGGATTAATTATGAATAGATTAGAGCAAATTGCACAATTTATGTTAGACCAACATAATTTAAAACAAAACTATGAAAACTTACCAGAAACATTAATGCCTAAAGATTTTGATGAAGCTTATAAAATACAAAAAATCTTTCAAGAAAATTCTGGAAGAGGTAGCTTGGGTGGTTTTAAAATTGCTTTAGCTTCTAGAGTGCAGCAACAACTATGTGGGATAGACCATCCTGTTGCTGGTGGTATTTTTGTAAATGAAATCAAGTCAAGTCCTTCAACCTTTGAATTAGAAAACTTTCATGGATTAGGGTTAGAATTCGAAATAGCTGTAACATTATCAGATGATTTGAAACCTGAAATGGGACCATTTAATAAAGATAATATTAGAGAATTTATAAAATCCCTGTCACCTGCTTTTGAATTAATTATAGATCGAAATGCAGATTATTCTAATATAAATCCACTATCAATGATAACAGATAATGCTTGGTGTTCTGGTATAGTTATGGGCAAAGAACTTCCAAATTGGGAAAAATTAAACCTAGATATTATTAGATCACAATTACTTTGGAATGATGAAATTCCCCAAGACGCAATGATAAAGGACGCTAACCCACTTGAGTCATTATCTTGGGTTTCGAACCTATTAACTTCATTGGAAAGAACTATCCCAAAAGATAGTGTTATAATTACCGGAAGCGTGATTAAGACTCGTGCTCCTAATAAAGGTGATCACATAATATATAAAGTTGAGGATCTATCAGAAGTAGAGATTAAGATAATTTAATTTAAAATATTATATTCTAACAATGATCGTATAATCATGTTAATAGCTGATATACTAAAAAAAATGAGTAACAAATTTTTAAATGTTTTAGCATTTACTTTATTTCTAAGCTTTTCTCCTATTTGAAACCCTATTACTGCAACCACTGACCCAAGAGCTCCATAAATAAACATATTAGGCTGAAAAACACCTGTTGCTATATATCCAATTGATACAGGTATACACCCAATGGTTATTAAAAAACCACTAACATCTACAAATTGTTTAGGTTTTACATTTTTCATTAATAGATACATAGTTACTGGAACTGCCCATATTGATGCTGCACCTCCTACTAAACCTCCTAATGCCCCAAGACCACCTTGCCAAAAATTGTCATGATTAGGTTTCATTTTAAAATTAAAACCAAAAACTTGCAGACAAACAAATAAAAGAACTGCAACCGCAAAAATGAGACGAACTACATCGTCTCCAATTTGATTTGCATAAAAAGAAGTAATTAAGATACAAACTACCAACGACGTAGCGAAATATTTATAATTTTTTACTAATTCTCTAGGATTATCTGCCTTACTCAACTGCCAAATGTTTGCAACGGTCATTGGTATTAGATTAAGTCCTAATGCCATTAATGGTGAAACAAAAAAAGTCATAATTGTAATTGCTGTTGTTGGAAGACCAATTCCAATTACCCCTTTAACAACACCAGCAACAAAAAAAGCAAAACTTACTATTAGGGCAACTTCATTTGAGTTAGTTGATATATCCAATGATTAAACCTTGAAGAATGTAATTTTATAAAATTTTAATATCATGTATTTCATAATTAACTTAGTCATTTCTTTGCAAAAAATGATAATTATGCCTTGAAACTAGTCTTAAAGAATCTTTAAAGTTCTTAATCTAAAATTTTTT
>CACMTN010000035.1 GCA_902616615.1 uncultured SAR116 cluster alpha proteobacterium
TAATTTTTTTTGGTGAACCGCCTGCCCCAAAACCATCCGCCATATCAGCCAAACCGTCCTCATGGAAAGCTCCAGTAATCATGACACTAAATGCGATTGCTATCGTACAAGATAAAAATATTGATAAATTAATGTTAATACATAGTTCACCAATGATTCCTGATATTATACCTATTATATAACCTATTAAAGGAAAACTCCATGCTGCGTTTGTAAGATTTGGTGGTTTGTTTGAAAAGAATTTCCAATTAACTGGTATTCTTGTAAAAAACATTAGACTAGCAAAAAAATCTAACACTACTCTATTTTTTAAAATTGTTTTCATGAAATTATTTTTTTAGAAACTTTTGCATTGTCAAAAGTAGACATACCATTGTGTGTAGCTAAAGCTGCTTTTAATATATGTAAAGCTATCGCTGCTCCGCTCCCCTCTCCAAGTCTTAGATTCAAATCTAAAATTGGTTCTATTTTAAGATTATTTAGTATTCTAACATGACCTGGTTCAGAAGATAAATGAGAAACTAAACAATGATCTAAAATATTTTTTTCAAAACTTATTAAAGTAGAGGCTGCAGCTGTAGTTATAAATCCATCCAAAAGCACTGGAATAGACTTTATTCTGGCAGAAATTACAGATCCTGCAATAGCTGCAATTTCTTTACCTCCATAACATGACAATATACTCACTGGGTCTCTAAATTTTTTTCCGTGCAACTGAAGAGCTTTATTAATTATTTTTATTTTGTTAGATAGTTGGACTTTATTAATACCCGTCCCA
Organism: uncultured SAR116 cluster alpha proteobacterium; assembly: GCA_902616615.1. Classification (GTDB taxonomy): domain Bacteria; phylum Pseudomonadota; class Alphaproteobacteria; order Puniceispirillales; family Marisalimonadaceae; genus Marisalimonas. The sequence continues at coordinate 779 of CACMTN010000035.1, forward strand.
ATACCTGTCATTACATCAACAGGTTCATTAAATAGAGCGCAGGAAATCGACGTTGCAGATGTCGTATTTGAAATTCCCATTTCACCTAAAATAAGTAAATCACAGCTAGAAGGGATTGAGTCAAAACCTAATTGCATGAAGGAAAATACTTCTTCTTCGCTCATAGCTTTGCTTTCAGAAAAATCCATTGTAGGTTTGTCCAAATCTATTGGAATTACAGATAATTTAATTTTTGCTAATTTACACAGTTGATTTATTGCAGCTCCACCTTGTTTAAAGTTTTCTACCATTTGAGCGGTTACTTCAGATGGATATGCTGAAACACCCTTGTTTGATATGCCGTGATTACCTGCGAAGATGATACAATGTGGGTTTTTTATAGTTGGTTTAATATTTTTTTGCCAACCTGCCATCCAAATAGCAATATCCTCTAATTTCCCAAGACTTCCTTCAGGTTTAGTTAGTTGTTTTTGAAAATCTCTAGCTTTATTAGCAACTACATGATCGAATTGAGGAATTTTAATATTTCCATTTAAAAATTCTTTAATTTTTGTAGCCTTAAACATGAAAAAAACTCTTTTTAATCAGAAATAAATCTTTAAACAAATTTCAACATATTTGAATTTATATTTGGTAGATTCTAGCGGCATTATATTTAAACTCTGGAATTTTCCCAACAGGGTCTAAATCTGAATTTGTCAAAATATTTGCTGCAGCTTCCTTAAAACAAAATGGCAAAAATAACATACCAGGAAGAAGGTCATTATCATGTCTAATTTTTATTTTTATCTTTCCTCGCTTTGTTTCAATTGTTACTTTTCGAGTTAAATCAAGATCATAAAACTTACTGTCTATTTCATTAATGAAAATTATAGGAACTGGCTCAAGTTCATCTAAAACTAATGCTCTTCTTGTCATAGTACCAGTATGCCAATGCTCTAACAATCTACCTGTCGATAATATCATTGGGAAATCACTGCTTATTTCATCATTAGGGTAAATTAAATCTACTGGCATAATTTTACCTAACTTATTTGGCGTTGGAAAACCATCTTGAAATATAATATCCTCACCCAGAATATTTTCACTTTTCACAGGGTAAGTCACATAATTTTCTTTTTCTAACCTTTCCCAAGAGATATAATTTAGAGAAGGCATTATTAATTTCATTTCATCAAAGATTTCTTTTGGAGAAGTATAATTCCAATTTAATCCTATTCTTCTAGCAATTTCTTGAATAATCCACCAATCTTGTTTTACACCTTTTGGAGGCTCTACTACATTTCTTCCTATTTGTACTTGTCTATTAGTATTAGTATAAGTTCCTAATTTTTCAGCATGAGCAGTTGCTGGCAAAATTACATCTGCAAACCATGCTGTTTCAGTCATAAAAATATCTTGAACAACTAAATGATCTAACTTTGCTAAACCTTTTCTAGTATGTGTTAAATCTGGATCTGACATAGCAGGATTTTCGCCTAGAACATACAACCCTTTAATTACACCTGCTTCGATATCCTTAATAATTTCTACAACTGTCTTACCATCATTAAGGTCTAAATTTGAATTCCAAAACTTTTGCATTTTTTGATTATTTGTTTTTATTTTAACAGAATTATAATCTGGATATGACATAGGTATTAACCCAGCATCAGAAGCTCCTTGTACATTATTTTGTCCTCTTAAAGGGTGCAAACCAGTGCCTGGTTTTCCTAGATGTCCTGTGATCAAAGCTAAATTTATTAATGAAAAAGCATTTTGAGTTCCATGCACATGTTGAGAAATACCCATTCCCCAAAAGATGATTGATGTTTTTGCCTTTGCATATATTCTTGCAACTTCTCTAATAATTTCTTTTGGTATTCCACATAAATTTTCCATTAGTACAGGATTAAATTTGTTTATCTCTTTTGCTAATTTTTTAAATCCTTCAGTATGATTTTCTATATATTCTTCGTTTGTTAAATTTTCTTTAATAATTGTATAAATCATTGCATTTAACAAAGCTAAATCATGACCTGGATTAAATTGCAAATGATGTGTCGCGTATCTCGATAGACTTTGCTTTCTTGGATCTAAAATAATTAATTTTGTCCCATTTTTGACTGCTTGTTTAAAATATGAAGCCGCAACAGGATGATTTTGTTCAGGTCTTGCTCCTATTAAAATTATACATTCGCTATCTTTCACAGCTGTAAATGGGGCAGACACAGCTGCTGATCCAACTGATTGTAACAATGCAGCTACAGACGATGCATGACAAAGTCGTGTACAATGATCTACATTATTTGTCTTAAAACCAGTCCTTATTAATTTTTGAAATATATATGCTTCTTCATTCGAACCTTTTGCTGATCCAAAACCTGCTAAAGAATTTTTATCATTATTTTTTAAAATTTTAGTAAATCGATTAGAGGCAAAATCTAAAGCTTCTTGCCATGAAGCTTTTCTAAAATATTTATATATATCTTTATTATCAATTGATATGTCCCAAGATTTTGTTTTTTGGCTAATTCTAATTAGTGGGGTGGTTAATCTTTGTGGACTGTTTATATAATCGAAACCAAAACGTCCTTTAACACATAGTCTATTTTCATTAGCAGGTCCATTTTCACCATTTACAGTTAAAATTTTATTATCTTTTACACTTACTAAGGTCTGGCAACCAACACCACAAAAGGGGCATAAACTCTTTATTTTTTTTTCAGGAAAAATTGTCTGATCATTATTTTTATCTAATAAAGAAGTTTCAATAAGAGCGCCAGTTGGACAAGCTTGGACGCATTCACCACAACCAACACAACTACTTTCACCCATAGGATTATTCATGTCAAAAACAGGATAGCTTTCAGCTCCCCTTCCAGACATTCCTAGCACATCATTTACCTGAACATCTCTACATGCTCTAATGCATAGTCCACATTGTATGCAGGCATCCAATGAAACAGTCATTGCAGGGTGACTTTGATCTATGTTTGGAACATAGTTCTTATTTTTTGGTAAAAATCTAGAATTATTGATCTTTTTTTTATGGAGTATGTTCCAAAAATGATTTCTCTGAAAGTTTTTATCTTTTATTTTAGGTTGATCTGATAAGAGTAATTCTAAAATTAATTTTTGAGAATTTTCAACTTTAGAAGTGTTAGTAGAAACTTTCATTCCCTCTTTTGGTTTTCTTATGCAAGAAGCAGCTAATGTTTTTTCTCCTTGAATCTCTACAACACATGCCCTGCAATTACCATCCGGTTTATAACCATTTTTATTACTGTGGCAAAGATGAGGAATATCTATACCTTCTCTTTTAGAGACATCCCAAATTGTTTCATTATTATTAGCTTCAACTTTTTTAGTATTAAGAAAAAATGAAATTTTATTATTCATTTTTTAACTCTTCACTAAAGTAGGAGATACTTGATTTTATAGGATTTGTTGCAGCCTGACCCAAGCCACAAATTGATGAGCTTTCCATTACTTCGCATAAATCCTCAAGAAGAGAGAAATCCCAATCTTTTTGTTTCATTATAGTAACAGCCTTTTCACATCCTACTCTGCAAGGAGTGCATTGACCACAACTTTCAGATTTAAAAAATTCAATCATATTTAAAGCCACATCTCTTATTTTATCTTTATCAGATAAAACCACAACAGCTGCAGAACCAATAAATGTGTTATATTCATCAAGAGTACCAAAATCTAATGGAACATCATTTATAGTTGCAGGTAAAAGACCAGAGGAAGCTCCTCCAGGTTGGTAAGCTTTAAAATGATGTCCTTCAATCATTCCTCCAGAGGCTTCAATTATATCTAAAATAGTAGAGCCAGAAGGGAGTAAATATAAACCTGGATTTTTCACTCTCCCAGAAACAGAGTAACTTCTTAGTCCCATGCAATGATTTTTGGTAAAGTCAGTAAAAATTTCAGGACCTTCTCTTATTATTCTTGCAACCCAATAAAGAGTTTCAACATTATGAACTAATGTTGGTTTTCCAAAAACACCAGATTGACCAACGTAAGGTGGACGATGTCTAGGCAAACCTCTTTTACCTTCTATACTTTCTATCATTGCACTTTCTTCACCACATATGTAAGCTCCAGCACCTCTTCTTAAATCAATATAATTTAAAGGAATAATCTTTTCATTTTCTAGTTTTATAATTTCATCTTTTAAAATTTTTAAAACTGCAGGGTATTCATCTCTTATATAAATAAAACATTTTTCAGCATTAATAGAAGTTGCTGCCATCAACATTCCTTCTAAAAACATGTGAGGTTCTTTTTCAAGATAATATTTATCTTTGAATGTTCCAGGTTCTCCTTCATCACCGTTAACTGCTAAATATCTAGGTCCCTTTTCATCAGAAACCAGTTTCCATTTTTTTGCTGTTCTAAAACCTGCACCTCCAAGACCTCTTAAATCAGCTTTAATAATATTATCATACCAAATGTCTTTCCGATTTTTAACTGCTTTAAGTTTCTGATATCCACCTTTATTAATATAATCATAAAAAGATTGATAATTTGGTATTATTGGGTTTATCCATTTCTTTTCAATTGCTTCAGAAACTTTTTCTAAGTTTGCGTTTTCAACATGAAAATGACCTATCTCTAATGCTGGGGCAAAGGCACAACGTCCCATACAAGGAGCGTCAAGAACTCTAATATCTTGATCTTGAAATTTTTTAATTATTTTATTTTTTAATGTTGTTGATCCATTAATTTGACAAGATAAAGAGTTACATACTCTTATAGTTGTTTTAGGAGGAGGAATATCTCCTTCTTTAACTATGTCAAAATGAGCATAAAAAGATGCTACCTCATATACTTCAACTTTACTTAAACTTAAAAATTCAGCTAAAAATTCTAAATTTTTTTCTGATAGATATCCAAAATGATCTTGAATTTTATGTAAATGTTCAATTAACAAATCACGTCTAAACTCTAAAGGTGATAAAATTTTTTTAAGTGAAATTTGATCTTTAGATAAACTTCTATTCTTAAGATCATTATTCAATTTAACTGTTTTCATTATTTAACTTCGCTCAGTCTCGCATACACTTATCATAAAACTTAACAATATTTTGAGCTTTTAACTTTACTTCTTCAACCAACATTCCAGGTTTATAAAGATTAGACCCCAAGCCAAAACCACTAATATTAACTTTTAACCAACTTTCAAATATGTTTTCAGTTATACCACCGACAGCAATAGAAACAGTGTTTTCTGGCAAAACTGCCTGTAAAGCTCTAAAATTTTCTTCTTTTAAAAGAGAGGCTGGAAAAAATTTGAGTGCATCAGCTCCACTATCCAAAGCATCAAAACACTCAGTTGCAGTAAAAACTCCAGGTATACTATACATATTTAATTCTTTTGTTTTTTTTATAACAAGTGTGTTCAAATTTGGAGAAACTATTATTTTACCTCCAACTTCTTGAACTCTATAAACATCATGTTCTCTTAAAACGGTTCCAGCTCCAAAAATACCATTTTTACCATGGAATTTTACCATTCTTTTAATTGTTTCAAAAGGTTGTGGAGAATTTAAGGGTACTTCTATTATAGTGATACCAGCTTCAATTAATACATCTGAAACACTTTCAGCTTCGAGAGGAGTAATACCTCTTAAAATAGCTATTAATGGTCTTCGTGAATTAAATATTTTTTTACTGTTAGTCATATAACCTTATAAACATTTATTTTTAAAATTTTTCAATCCCTTTAATACCATTTCCTCTGATAAAAAACTTTTTATGGAATTTACTTTTTTTTGCAATACATACTCATACATCTTCACTAAATCTGCATTACCAATCAAAACTATATCCTTTTTTTCCCAAAACTCCATACTACCTAATAACTCTAAACCTAGTAAGTATCCCGACAATTTTGATTTATAAATTTCAGATCCCCTTGAATTAATAAGGTCATCTGCTCTTAATTGAAATAATACATTTCCAAAAATCTCAGGTTTTATAAGAATTTCATTAACAGCGTTTATTAGTTCATTTTTTAAAATTTTTTTGGATGTTACAGTATGAATTAATATAGAGTTTTTAGAAATAATCTCAAATAATTCACCTGTCATAAAAGTTTTGAAATTTATAATGTTTCCATTTTCGATTTGTACCCATTTACTGTGGGTTCCAGGCAAACATATTGAACCATTAAAGTTTTGATTATCATATAGAAATCCTGCTATCTGGGTTTCTTCGCCTCGCATTACGTCTGGTTTGTTACTCTGTGAAATTCCTGAAAAAATTTTTATAGAAAATCTGTCATCTCTAACAAACGGAGATATAAACTCAATATTATTTAAATTACATGGTATTTTTTGGTAAGGGGCCTCTATCCAACCTTGCTTTGAGCCAATCATGCCACTTGCTAGTACTTCTATTTTATATTTATTATCTAACCATGGTTCTATTGAATTGATTAATGTTTCTTCAAAATTATTATTTCGAACAAATTTCATTCCATCATTTGTTTTTGCAGCAGATAAAACTTTTTCATCTTTTATTAAATACGCTCG
>CACMTN010000036.1 GCA_902616615.1 uncultured SAR116 cluster alpha proteobacterium
ACTGTTTCCAAATGGATAAAGAAACAAGGTGAATATGTTGAAGTTGACGATCCAATTGTAGAATTAGAAACTGATAAGGTAACCCTAGAAGTTCCTGCTTCTATTTCAGGAATATTAGAAAACACCCTTGTTTCTGAAGGAGACACAGTAGAAGTTGGAGCTTTATTAGGGACAATAATTGCTGGAGAAAAACAAGAAAAAAAGGAAAAAGTTTCTGAAGAAGTAGAAATTGAAGATGTAGAAAAAGAAAAACCAATTACACATAAACTTGAAATTAAATCTAATAACCAAATTACTGAAAACAGTCGAAATGAAGATAATATTAATCTTGAAGAGAGAATTCCGATGTCTCGTCTTCGTCAAGCTATAGCAAGGAGATTAAAAGAAGCTCAGAATACTGCAGCAATGTTAACAACATACAATGAAGTTGACATGTCAGCACTAATGGAGATGCGTAAGAATTATCAAGAAAGTTTTGAAAAGAAGAATGGTGTAAGACTTGGTTATATGAGTTTTTTTGTAAAAGCATCGATAGACGCATTAAATCAATTTCCAGCTGTAAATGCTGAAATAGATGGCAATGACATTATTTATAAGAATTATTATAATATAGGTGTCGCTGTTGGAACATCCCAAGGTTTAGTTGTTCCTGTTCTAAAAAAAGCAGACAAAATGTCTTTTGGTGAAACTGAAGCAACAATTGCTGAATTTGGTAGAAGAGCGAAAGAAGGTAATTTAGCGATGTCTGACATGGCCGGTGGAACTTTTACTATCTCAAATGGTGGTGTATATGGATCATTGATGTCTTCACCAATTTTAAATCCACCTCAATCTGGTATTTTAGGAATGCACAAAATTCAAAAAAGGCCAGTTGTAATAGGTGATAATATTGAGATTAGACCAATGATGTATCTCGCGCTTTCATATGATCATAGAATAATTGATGGTCGTGAAGCAGTTTCTTTTTTAGTTAGGATCAAAGAAATAATAGAAGATCCTAGACGACTTGTAGTAGGCGCATAGTTTTTAAGTTGAAGGTGTTTAATGTCTGATAAAAAATTTGATCTTGTTGTAATTGGTGCAGGCCCTGGAGGTTATGTTTCTGCTATTGTCGCTGCTCAAAAAGGTATGAAAGTTGCCTGTATTGAAAAACGAAAAACTCTAGGTGGAACATGTTTGAATGTTGGATGTATTCCGTCTAAAGCATTATTGCATGCTTCAGAACAATATGAAAATTCAATCAAATCCAATGGTAATGAAGAATGGGGTATTAGATACAAAGAAGTAAGCCTTGACCTGCCAAAATTACTTAAAAAGAAATTAGGTATTGTAGATGAGCTTACAAAAGGAATAGATTTCTTGTTCAAAAAAAATAAAGTTTCTAAATATATTGGAAGTGCAAAAATTTTATCTCCTAATGAAATTAAAATTATGAATGATGAAAAAATTGAAATAATCAATGCAGATAAAATAATTATTGCTACAGGGTCTGAATCCACAAATCTTCCAAACATTAATATCGATGAAAAGAAAATTGTAACATCAACAGGTGCCCTAGAGTTGGATAAGGTACCACAAAAGATGGTTGTCATTGGTGCTGGAATAATTGGTCTTGAAATGGGTACTGTATGGAGAAGGCTTGGAGCAGAAGTTGAGGTGGTAGAATACCTACCAAGAATTTTACCTGGAATAGACGATGAAATAGCAACAAATTTTATGAAAATACTTGAAAAGCAAGGTGTAAAATTTAAATTAGGTCACTCAGTTGAAAAAGCAAAGATCGAAAAAGATAAAGTATTGCTCTTTATTAAAGATGTTAATAATAGTTCAATTAATGAATTAGTTGCAGATGTTGCGCTTGTATCAGTTGGTAGAAAACCAAATACTAATGGATTAGGTCTAGAAAAATTAAATTTAAAAATAGATAAGCTTGGGTTCATAGAAACAAATGAAAATTTTCAAACTTCAATTTCAAATATCTATGCAATTGGCGATGTAATTAGAGGGCCTATGTTAGCCCACAAAGCTGAGGAAGATGGTGTTGCGGCTGTTGAAATAATAAATGGTGAAGCAGGACATGTAGATTACAATCTTGTTCCAGGTATCATATATACCTCACCTGAAGTAGCAGTGATTGGCAAAACAGAAGAAGAATTAAAAGCAGCAGGAATATCTTATAACAAAGGGACATTTCCACTAATGGCTAATAGTAGAGCCAAAGCTATTAGTCATACTGATGGTATGGTAAAGATACTTTCAGACAAATTAACTGATAAAATACTTGGTGCTCACATGATTGGCCATGAAGCAGGTACTGTAATACATGAATTATCCATTGCTATGGGATTTGGTGCGTCATCTGAGGATGTAGCTAGAATATGCCACGGTCATCCTACAGTTAATGAGGCAATTAAGGAAGCTGCCCTGGCAACTTATTCAAAAGCTATACATTTTTAATTGGCACTCATCTTGCTGAAAAAAACTAATATTATTACTCCAAGAATTATGAGGAATAGCCCTAAAATAGCTAACATATCTGGTATTTCCTTATATTTTAAGGCACCTAAAATTGTAATTGCAGAAATACCTATACCTGCCCACACTGAATATGTAATTGCGATAGGAATAGTTTTCATTGCAAGCATCATAAAATAAAAAGCAGTTCCATACCCTATTACAACATAGGTTGTAGGTAAAAATTCTGTAAAATTGTTGGTGCTTTTAAGATAGGTAGTTGCTATCACCTCACCAACAATAGCTATAAAAAGATAAAAGTATCCCATCTTTATCCTGATATTTACTTTTGTTTGTATTATTTCACTTTTCTAACTATAATATGAAAAAAATTTTTTTATAGTTTTAAAAATGGATGAAATTAAACATAACGAAAACCACTTAGCAAACAATAATTATGTTGAAGAAAGAAAAGACTTAGCTGCCGCATTTAGATGGGCTGAAAGAAGTAATTTGCATGAAGCTGTAGCAAATCATTTCAGTCTTGCAGTTAATTCTGAAGGTACAAAATTTTTAATGAATCCAAATATGTGGCACTTTTCAAGAATTAGGGCATCTGATTTACTTTTATTAGACGTTAATGATAAGTCAGTTCTTTTAGGAGATAATCCACCAGATGCAACAGCATGGGGATTACATGGAGCTATTCATAAACTATGTCCACACGCAAAATGCATAATGCATGTTCACTCTGTTTATGCAACGACTTTAGCTTCTATTGATGAATGTATTTTACCTCCAATTAATCAAGTTGCATCTATGTTTTTTAATAGACAAGTAGTGGACAAAAACTATGGAGGATTGGCTTTTGAAGAGGAGGGTAAAAGATGCGCAGATTTACTTTCCGACCCAAAAAAACATACCTTTATAATGGGAAATCATGGAATATTAATGTTTGGGCAAAATGTTGCTGAAACTTTCAATAGACTATTTTATTTTGAAAGAGCAGCTAAAATATATGTACAAGCTCTTCAAACTGGAAAAACACTAAGCATATTAGATGACGATATTGCTGAGAAAACTGCTCAGGAATTAGAAAATGAAGAGCTTCCCAACCCTGCGGGAACTGCTTTTTTAAGAGAGATAAAACTTATTCTTGATCAAGAAAAGTCTAATTATTCTCAATAACAATCTAAATTCAGAATAGTATTTTTAAACTTATTTACGATTATTTATATAAGTTAATTCAAAGACTTTTAATAAAGTCGAAAATATAAATTTTACTCTTGAAAAACTAGTTTTAATAACTAATTTACAATATAAACTAACAAAAATTAAGGTAATTTCTATGACTAATATGAATAATAAATTTGAAGCTGATACTGGGAAAATTTTAGATATAGTCATCAATTCATTGTACTCAGAAAGAGAAATATTTTTGCGTGAATTGATTTCAAACGCTTCAGATGCTCTAGATAAAAGAAAATATCTTGGTTTAACAGATAAAAAAATTGCTAATTCATCAGAAATCCCAGAAGTAATCATAGAAGTGGATAATAAAGAAAAAACTCTAACTATTTCTGATAATGGTATAGGTATGAATGAGGAAGACCTTAAGTCATCATTAGGAACAATAGCAAGGTCAGGAACAAAAGCTTTTTTAGAACAAGTTTCAAAAAGCAACAAAGATAAAAAAACTGACGTGTCAATGATTGGTCAATTTGGTGTAGGTTTTTATGCTTCATTTATGGTAGCTGACGACGTAGAAGTAATATCTAAGAAAGTAGGTGACAGCCAAGCGTGGAAGTGGTCTTCAGATGGTAAAACTGGTTTTAATTTAGTTAAAGCTGACAAAGATAATTTTGGAACATCTATTTTATTAAAACTTAAAAAAGATGCAAAAGAGTTTCTGGAAGAAACTAGACTTCAATTTATTGTAAGAAAGTATTCAGATCATATTTCTTATCCTGTAAAATTAAGCCAAAAAGATAAAAAAGACTCTGAAATTAAAACATTAAATGAAGCATCTGCCCTTTGGACTCGTCCAGCTAAAGAAATTAAAGATGAACAATATCAAGAATTTTTCTCTCATATAGGTGCGGGCTTTGGAAAGCCACTCTTAACAATGCATAATAATACAGAAGGTACAATTAGTTATACTAATCTTATTTGTATACCATCTACTAGACCTTTTGATTTATTTAATCCTGATAGAAAATCATCTTTAAAATTATATATTAACAGAGTTTTCATAACTGATAAATGCGATGCATTGATACCTAGTTATCTAAGATTTATAAAAGGACTTGTTGATACACAAGACATAGATTTGAATGTTAGTAGAGAAATGCTTCAAAATAATCCTGCTGTTGCAAAAATTAGCAAATCATTAGTTGGTAAAATTTTAAGAGAGCTTAAAAAAGTTAGTGAAAAAGATTTGGATGGTTATAAGAACTTCTGGAAAGAATATGGGGCCGTTCTTAAAGAAGGTTTATATGAGGATGTAGAAAGAAAAGAAACATTGTTAGATTTATGTAGGTTTTCTACCAATGAAAGTGAAGACCCAATATCTCTATCACAATATTTAGAAAAAATGCCAGATACACAAAAAGAAATTTATTACATTTCAGCTGAAACAAGCGCTCAAGCATTAGCTAGTCCACATTTAGAAGGTTTTAAATCAAAAAACATACCAGTGCTAATAATGACAGATGCAATAGATCAATTTTGGTTACCAATGATTGGATCTTTTAAAGAAAAGAAATTTACATCAATCACTCAAGGTAAGATAAATTTAGATGAATTAGGTTCAAAAAATAAAGACGAAAAAAATAAGTCTAATGATGATAAAGATAAACAAGACAAAGAGTATGTAGATTTAATTGCTCAACTAAAAGTTGTTTTGGGAGACCAAGTCAAAGACATTAGGTTATCCTCTAAATTGACAGATAGTCCGGTATGTCTAGTAGCAGACGAGGGTGATATGGATATTGCTATGGAACAATTAATGGCTCAAAGAGACTCTAACTATAAAGGAGCCCCGAGAATATTAGAAATTAATGGAGATCATTCTTTAATCAAAAATATGAAATCACTTCTCAGTAAAAAAGAAAGTAATGATCTAGTAAGTGATGCTGGAACGCTCCTATTTGAACAAGCAAGGCTAATGGAAGGTAAGATGCCAGCTGACCCAGCACAATTTAGTAAGATGATGAACCAATTTTTATTAAAGGCCATACCTAACTAATGGAATAATTTAGCTTTTCCTAATTAAAAAATAAAAGCCAGTTGCAATAAGACATATTAAACCAAGATATACGTTTATTCGAAGAGTTTGGTCAACTGGGATTATTGTTATTATCCATGACAAGTTAATCAATCCAAGTGGGGCTGTTCCAATACAAGTTACTAATATACCAAAGTTATTACCCCTAGAAGTTGTTGAAGCTTGGTATACTAACGCGCCTTGCATTGTGCTGAACCCTGAAAGAAAAATCCCTCCAAAAGTTAAACTTATAAAAGCTATTAATAAGTTAGGTGAATAAGAAAACAAATACATACCAAAAAAGAAACCTCCCACACCAGTAATAAAAATTAAGGAAAGATATTTTTGAGGTGAAATATTTCCAATGAGTAAGGCACCTATAAGAGCTCCAAAACCTTCTGATGATGCCAGAATGCCAATATTAAATTCAGATAACATTAGCTTTTCTCTACCTAATACAGGTATTAACGAAACTAATGGAAACCCAAAAACATTAAAAATTAGGGTGGTTATTAATACGAACCTTAAACTAATTAAACTATAAGCATTTTTACTAGTTTTTAAGATTTCACCTAAAAGTCCATGTGCCCAATGCTCTTTGATGTTAGAAACTATTTTGTTAGAAGAGTTTAAAGACTTTTTATTATTTGTATTATCTTTAAATCTAAATATTAATCCGAGCGCAAAAATATACATCAATAATTGAATACAAAAAATACCTGATAACCCGATAAAAGCATATAAAGATCCAGCACAAATAGGTCCAATTAACCGTGTTGCGTTGTTAGAAAGAGTTTCCATTGCTAGAGAAGAACTTAAAAGATTTTTTTTAATATTCTCTGCTAATATACGTCTTCTAACAGCAAGATCTACAACCCAAGTAATTCCATTTATAAAAGCAAGAATAAACGCAAAAAAAACATTAAAATTATTCGTGATGACTAATATTACGCATGTTGCAGTGAAAATATTAGATAAAGAATAAATAATTTTAATTAATAATAATGGTGATATTCTTTCTGAGATAGTACCTATTATTATTCCTAAGAGGCTCATAGGTAACATTCTTGCTGCAAAAATTATCGTAACCAAATATGGAAGTCCAAGCTCTTGCAATGCGTATAAACTTAGTGCTAAAAACTCCATTGCTCTTGCAATGCCCGTCATTCCACCGGCACCCCAAAGAACTCTAAAGTCTTGATTATTAAAACATTCTTTAATCATTTAAGTTCTTAGGAAATTTTTTGATGGACTTCAATGACATTACCCTCTGGATCTTGAAAGAAAACTTGGTGCCATTCTCTAGCAAAAGTAGTTCCGTAGTCTGAAAATGGTATATTATTATCCCTTAATTTTTTTAGAAATAGCTTAATATCATTAGTTCTAAATGCT
>CACMTN010000037.1 GCA_902616615.1 uncultured SAR116 cluster alpha proteobacterium
ATAAATCATTAACAATTGATTTATTAAAAAAAGGTTTTTCCAAAAAAGTCATTTCTGAGTTTCATGAAAAAATAGTCTGTGATCAAGAAATCGAAGATCATCAGTTATTTTTTTATCACTATATAGGAAAAAAATTAGTTTTACCTTACGAAGACCAAATATTAAAAAATGATGTTTTATTTTTAAACGGACCAACAGGTGCTGGAAAAACTACTTTGTGTGCTAAGATAGCTTCATATATTTTAGATAATTTATTTTCAGCAAATGATAAACATAAGTTATCAATAATAAATTTTGGACCAAAATCTACTGATCATTCTCAACTTTTAAATTTTGGCAAATTATTAAATATAAATGTATCATCTATATCATCGTTAGAGGATTTAGTTACATATATTGAAGAAAATAGTAATAATAAATTAGTAATTGATGTGTCTCAAGAAAATAAAAATATGACAGGATATTTAGATTATCTTGAAAAAATAACTTTAAATAAAAAATATTCAAATTTACTTGCCTTACCTGCAAGTGCTAATAAAAGTATGATTAATTCAACAATGAAGTTTTATAAAAATACATTTCCAACAATTGCACTTACAAAATTGGACGAATCTCACCTAAGTGCTGAAGAATTCTCAATTTTTGCAGAGCTAAATTGTAAAATTGGTATTTTGTCAGGATCAAGATCAATTATTGGTTCAATAGCTTTTGCTAAAAGTGAAGTTTTGGCACAATATATGAAAGACATTAACTTATAAAAAAAAGTTAGGATTATTAATGACCACTACAATAGCTATAACTTCTGGAAAAGGAGGTGTAGGTAAAACAACAATAGCAGTTAATCTTGCTTTGAGCCTAGCTATACAAAATAGAGAAACACTTCTTTTAGATGCTGATTTAGGGATGGCTAATGCACATATTTTACTTGGAATTAATCCCAAGTATTCCTTAGAAGATTTTGTAACCGGTAATTCGCCACTTGATAAGGTAATTACATCAACAAGAGGCAACCTAAGATTTGTTTCTGGTGGAAACGCTATTAATAGTCTATTAAATTTAAGTGATCTTGAGCGTCACAAAATTATTAAAAGTTTTAATGATCTAAATAAGAAACCTGAATTTATGCTAATTGATGTTGGAGCAGGTGCTGAGTCATCTTCAATGACATTCATGGCTTCAGCAGATAAAGTTATTGTGGTACTTACAGGAGAACCTACAAGTTTTATTGATGCTTATACTCTTATAAAAACTTCTTTTCTAGATTACAAGATGAATAATTTTGGTATTATAATTAACATGGCACAATCACCTATACAAGCCAAGTTGAACTTTGACAAATTTCGATCCATTACACAAAAATTTTTAGATGTTAATTTGAATTTTCTTGGTCAAATTCCGAATTCACAAAAAGTTAGAAATTCTATTATTTCGAGGAATGCTGTAGTTTCTTCAAAAAATAATGATCTAGAAACAAAAGCTTTTAATGAAATCTCGTCAAAATTATCATTAGTTCAAAATAATAATAATGGCACAATTAAATTTTTTGATAATTAAAATACTTTTATGAAAGCATGAAAATGAATAGTTATTCAAAAATAATTAAACCAAATATTAATCAACTCATAAACGACCATACAAATTTAGTCAAAAAAATTTCATGGCATTTACATGGTCGAGTAAATTCTATAATTGACATTGAAGATATTATCCAAATTGGAATGCTGGGGTTAATTTCAGCTGCTCAAAATTATGTTCCACAAAAAAATGCTTCTTTTTCTTCATATGCAAGTATTAGAATTAAGGGTGAAATAATAGATTATTTAAGAAAAAGTTCTAATTTAGATAGAACAACAATTTTAATCAAAAAAAATTCTGAAAAAGCACTGAATTATTTAAGAAATAAACTAGGACGTGAACCTTTTAATAATGAAATAGCAGAAGAACTCGGTATGTCATCTGAAAAATATTTAGAATGGTCCCATGCTTTTGAAGCGAGTGTAATTAAAAGTTTAGAAGATTCGTATGACGAATATTCATATTGGTTTATAACAAACGATTTAAACCCTGAAGAACAAATAAGTGACGTAGAGCTAAGAAATAATTTAAAAGATGCATTAAATAAATTAGAAGGTAAAGAAGCTCTTATTATACAACTATATTTTGTAGAAGAGCTTAATATATATGAGATTGCAGAAGTAATGGAAGTTACTACTGGAAGGGTTTCTCAAATAAAAACTTCTGCCATAAAAAAAATTAGAGAACAACTTAAACAAATTAATTAAATATTATAATGCAAAAATTAGAAATGCTTATAAAGACAGTTGATGCACATTTTGATAGCAAACTTCAAATACAATGTATTTATCTTTCATGCAGTCTTTTAAACATTGCCAGAGGCACATGTAATTTAATGATAGTTGAAGAAAAAAGTAATTTTCAAAATAAAATAACTATAAAATACGAAAGAGCAGTAATGTCAGGTTCCATTGTTGTTAATGATGATTATTTCAAAACATTGCAATATCAATTATCGTTAAAGAATGAACGACCTGCTAGATTAGAATTAATTATTAATAATAAATTAAACATTAATAAAAATGGTATTCTGTTTCTTGAAAAAGAATTAATTTCTAAAATAAATGAATATAAGTTTTTTATTCCTTTGTTATAAAAAAATATTCTATCAACCGTCAATTAATCTTTTTGTTATATCAACTTCTGTTTGAAGAAGTCTAGAAACACCTGAAAATGCTTGCTGTGCTTTTAACATAGTAATCATTTCTGATGTTATATCAACATTTGATCTTTCTAAATTACCAGATTCAATTTTACCAAAAGACCCATTCATTGGAAAACCGTATTTGGCTAAACCAGATTTGGGATTACTTTGATATCGATTATTTCCAACTTGTTTTAATCCAATATCATTTGCAAAAGAAGCTAAAATAAAATTTCCAATTGTTACCTCTTTATCAAGTCCATAAGTGGCGGTAATTTTGCCTTTTGAATTAACATTAACATTTGAAAGCATATAGTTACCATTTTCCAGACTTTGTCTAGTTGGAGGTATTATCAAATTTTTTAAAACTAAATTATTTTCACCAAGATATCCCATTACTTTCAATCCATCGTTTGTAACAACTTCACCTGTTGCAGTTATGTTAAATGAACCATCTCTAGTAAAATAGGGATTATCTGGTTCTTTCTCATTTAAAACCTGAAAAAAACCAGATCCTGTTATCGCTAAATCCAATGCACCACCGGTCGTTTGAAGAGAACCTTGACTCATTTGTAAAATTGGATCATTTATTCCCACACCTTGACCGGAAAACTTGTCAGGAGAAGATGACCTTTCTCTTGAATAGATATGTTCAAAATTAGTCTTACTTTTTTTGAAGGCTATACTGTTTGCATTAGCAATATTATTTGATACTATACCCATTTCTTTGGTATTGGCATTAAGGGCACTTTTTAAAATTGATAACATATGATATCTCCTATATAATTATAAGAGCAATATTTATGCCATTGACTTTATCGATAATAAAAATTTATAAACATATTGTCATAAACAACGTAAGTATATTTGATGAAATTTAATAATAATCTGGAGTTTTAGTTAAATGAGTATTCCATCTAAAAGCACTGATTTAGTTAAATTCAACGAAAAAAAATCTAAACTCCCTATAAAGTTCAACCCAAGTGAAGTTAATCAAGCTCTTGAATTAGTTAATAAAGACTTAATCCTAAAAAACAGAGAAGAAGTAAAAAAATATTTACCAGATATTTTAGGTAGAGTTTTAGCAAGAATTTGGATTGACAAGTTATTTAAAGAGAGTTTCAAATCAAATCCTAGACAAGTTCTGAATGAAAATGGTGTTTTTTTACCGGATGATATGACATTAGAATTCCAAAAGCCAAATTCAGACAGACCAAAGATTATAGTTTATGAGAAAAAACAAAATTCAAATTTCAAAGTCAGGGTTGTTCAATTACAATTGGTAATGTTAGCAGGTAGATAATTTTTTCTAGAAGAAATGCGAAATTAATGAATAAAATTTTTACAATTTTTGTTATATATTTCTATATTCTTTGTTCATCTTTTTCAATAGCAGATGAAAAAAAAGAAAATATTCAAAATGTTTATAAACTTTTGCAAGAAAAAAAGTTTGAACAAGTTATAAAAAAATTAGAAATTTTATCAGGACAGAATGATATAAACGCACAATTACTCTACTCTAAAATATTATTTTCTGGTGATATAAGTCCACAAGATTTTGAAAAATCATATTTTTGGGGTTTTGCAGCATTACTTGGAGGTATGAAAAAATCATCTAATATCTTAGAAAAACTTGGTAATTATTTATCAGATGAACAGATTGAGAAAATTACAACAAATTTAAAAATTTTTTTAGAAGAAAGAGCTTTTAAGAATGATAAAAGAGCAATAATACAAATTGCAAAACTATATGAACAATTTATAGATCCTCCTGATAATATTAATGCTTACACGTGGTATAACATAGCCGTAGCAAAAGGTATTAAAACTGCAAAATTAAAAAGGAATGAAATCTTAGATAATCTTAATGAAAAAGATTTACTTGATGCCCAGACTTTATCGATTAAGCTATTTAAAAAGATTAATGATTAATGGAGATACTCATGAAATACAAAGTTCATTGGTTGATTGATGGTCTTGTTGAAATTGAAGCAAATGATTTAGATTCAGCTGAAGATGAAATTAAAAATAAAATTGAAAGCTTTATAAAAATAAATTCAAATTTTTTTGAAGATGTAGGCGCAAAAGCGGTGCAAGGTCAAGCATATTTGCCTGGATCAGATGAAAAAAAATAATGGTATTGAAAACATGCTTACTTTTAAAAATATTTTCATATTACATGCACTTTTCATAATTTTCTGTTTGAATGTTACACCATCTTTATCAAAAGGAAAAATTTATGGTCAGTCTAAAACTTTATCTAAAGAATATATAAAATATGAAAATTGTAGACTGAAAAAAACTGAGGTAAATATAAAAGATGGAGTAAAAGATGGATATAAATGTATTTTTAAAAGACAAGGAAAGGGCAAAGATGTAACTGTGTTTCAACCTTCACCTGTATGTCAAAAATCATTTAAATGTAAAACTGAAATGCAATAAATAATTTGCAATACACCATATATTTTAATTTTAAAAAAAAAAATCACTATATATTGTAAATAAGTATTAATTTTTCAATAATTTCAATAATTTATAGCCAAAATCTATAATGTCCTTTAATATTGTTAATATGGATAATTATGAAATAAACATATTAAGAAGAGGTGGTAACTGGAAAAAAGTTAAGCCAGACGACTTAGTTCTTGATGAAAGTAATAATAATCAAAAAGAAAATGAAGAATTGCATAGTATTAATTCAAATGAAAGTTTCTTATCTCATATTAATAAAGTTAATTTAATTGTTCTTAGATTAGAGACTATAGAAGCAGAAAAAAATAATTTAAAAGAAGATCTTAAGAAATTTGAAGTTGAGTTTTTACATAAAAAGAAAATTGCAGAAGATAAAATCAATAAAATGACTGAAGAAAAAGAAATGATTGATAAAACAATCAACATTATAGAAAAATTAAAACGTTATTAATTTGGAGGTGAAAATGCCTAACAACAAAGTTAAAAATCTAAATAATGCTAAATCTATATTTGTTGCTAACGTTAAAGGAGGTGTTGGTAAAAGCACTTTATCTATAATGCTTGCTAGAGCTTTAGCTGAAAAAATGCCTCCTCAAAATATAACTCTAATTGACACAGACCTTCAAAGAACGGCAACTGAGTTTTTATCAAAGAGTAATCCTGAAATTAATATAGAATTTCTTCCAATTACACCAGCATTTGAAAATACTAATATTTCACTTGTACAACAATTCATAAAGCAAAATGAATTCAGACCTGGACATGTCGCAATTGTTGACACACCTGCTGGTAGTTCACAAAGACTATGGAATTTGGTTGCAGAGGGTTATTGTGTATTAATCCCAACTACACTTAGTAATGCAGATTTACTTCCGACTGAAAATTTTATAAGGAGCATGGATAAAGTTAAAGCTAGATATGCAAAATCATATCCACATCTTATTGTATGTCCTAATAAAATACCTTTTGGCCAAAAAGATTTTTCTATAATGGCAGAAAGATTAAAAAATCATGATGTTGTTATTGGACCTGCCCTACGGGACTTAGCTAGTGTCAGACATTTTTATAATGGAAAAGCAGAAAAATGGGAAAATAAAAGTGATTTAAACGCCCAATCTGATTTTAGACAATTTGGTTCATTCATTGAAAAATTTGTGTTGAAAGGTGAGTTAGATAAAATATATTCTCAAAATGAAACACGTAAAAATGTAGTACCTATAAGATAAATATTAATGAGTTATTAATATTCTACTTCCTAGTTGATTAATCCAACTTTGGGTAGGTATAAATGGTACGATTTCCTTTTTTGTTTTATT
>CACMTN010000038.1 GCA_902616615.1 uncultured SAR116 cluster alpha proteobacterium
TTCAATACCAGAAAATCCTTCAATTATTGTGATGCCATTTGAAAATATCTCAAATAACTCTGAATATAAATATTTGAGTAAATCAATCGTAGAAAATATAATTTCTGTTATTAATGGCTCACCACAATTAGTTGTTTTATCAAGTGAAACTAGCTTAAATCAGATTAATCAAAATCTTAATATTCAAGAAATAGCTGAAAAGAACAATGTTAGGTATGTTTTAACCGGAAGTTACCAAGTGTTAGGAAAAAAAATAAGGATTACTTCACAGCTAAACGACGCTTTTGAAAAAAATATTATTTGGTCAGGAAAATTTGATAATGAAATTGATAATATGTTTGAAATCCTAGATGATATTTCAAGTACAATATTTAAGGAGGCTCACGTCAAAGTTAGTGGTTTGCCAAGAAGTGAGCTTTCATATTTTGTTTCAAACAAAGATTATATGACATACTTAAAATGTCATAATTTATATGCCCAGTTTTCTCCCAAAACAAATATGGAATCGTTCAAGTGCTTAAAAGAGATTTCAGACTATAAAACTAACCCATATGTTTCTATGGTAAAGGGTTGGTTGCATTTTCAAAATATTTGGATGGGAACGACCAAAGACGCTGATCAAGATATGAAATTAGCAAGAGATATTGCAAAAAAAAGTAAGAAATCACTTACCAACGGTATGCCATACATTCTTGCTGGCTGGTTAGATTTTTTGAGTCAGGATTTTGTTAATACAGAAAAAAACGCAAAAAAAGCGCTTGAAATTGACCCATTTAATTCAAAAATAATACCTGTTGCAGGTTCATTATTGAGAAGATTAGGTAAATACGATGATGCTTTGCCAGTATTTACAAAAACATTAGAATTAAGTTCAAATCCAGCACATTGGGTTTGGTTTGAATACGCAATTACATTAACAGCATTGAAACAGTACGAAAAAGCAAATTCAATTATTGAAAAAGCTCTAAAAACAAAGGAAGCTGGCACTCAAAATACGATATTACTATTGAATCAAGCTGCTATTGCTAATTATAAAAACAATATTGAAATTGCTAGAGAAAAATGTAAAAAAGCTAAATCTAGAACACCAAATTTTAATATAGAAAAAAATCTTAAGATGATGAGTGACACTGTTGATAAAGATTTTTATAACAATTTTCTTTCAG
Source organism: uncultured SAR116 cluster alpha proteobacterium (assembly GCA_902616615.1). Taxonomy (GTDB): domain Bacteria; phylum Pseudomonadota; class Alphaproteobacteria; order Puniceispirillales; family Marisalimonadaceae; genus Marisalimonas. The sequence continues at coordinate 1,167 of CACMTN010000038.1, forward strand.
CAGTTAAATCTGCATGCGATTTAAATTAAATTGCTATCATTATTCATCTTTCATTGAATAATAAGCTCTAAATATACTTTAAGATTATACGGCTTGTTTTGTAAAACTAAATTATTTACTTCAAATAAAACACACAATAAAGTGTCGTGCATTATCAAGTAGATAAAATAATTTTTATGACTTCAATATTTTATAGTCACAGATGGAGAATTCAATTCCTGTGAATTTTGCTATATTTAATTTAAGTTGAAAGTTTCTAACCAATACATTTCACTCTCAAAATTGTTGGTTTGATCAATCATCATGTACGTAGAAAGCTTAGTATTGTCTTTAATCTTGTTTGAAAATGGGATAAGTTGAGCTTTAATTTCATCATCTAATTTTAATTGAGGATATTTTTTTCTATTTTTTATTGCCCAAGTAACCACTAAAATTTTTTCATTATTATGAATTGCTTCATGCACTATAAGTACATTTTTATAAGGTGTAAAATTGTTAGTAAATTCACTTTCTTTAGTAATTAAAATTGTTTCTAGGTTATTAAAAGTTTTTAAATGTTTTGTTTCTAATACTAATTTGTCAAAATCTATTTCTTCATTAATGTTTCTTAATTCTCTTTCAGAAATTATTAAAACTAAAATCGATTTCTTTTTTAGTTTTTTAGCTTTTAAAAAATTTTTAATTAATGCTGTTTTGAATGCAGAACCATTGATGGCGATACTATTTATTGATCCTTTTAATCTATACGCAAGTTGATATGCTAGTCCTGAATTTGAACCCCACTTCAAAGCTTTATCAGAATAAATATTTGTAAAACTATCACCAATCAATGTTATATCAGAATTTATATCATTAATAATTTTACTATAATTTTTACTTTTAATTTGATTAATTTTTACCTCTTGCATATTTAAATTAACATTGATGTCTAGCATATCATAAAGATCTCCATGGTTTTCAATTTTAAATTTATTTTTTATAAAATTGATATGATTAATTTTTAAATTTTTTGATTTATTAATAATAGTGTTAGCAATAAATTTTGAAAATTCTTCCATAGTATCAAAAGTCCAATGAGTATCATATTTTAGGAATATATTATTATTTTCCAAATTTTGATAAAATTCTTCTACATTGAAAGTCATCAATCCTTTTTCTTTCAAATTTAATGAAATTGAGTTGTAGCATCCTTTGTACTTTTGAGTTGGTAAGGAATAATTATTGCTAAACATATGATGTAATATTTGTGATTTTGTAGGAAGTATTCCTAAGAAGAATTCAACTTCTTGTTTTTTTAAAAAAGTATTCAATCCTTCAAAATTTTTTTTAATTATTTCTACATTTTTACAATGAGTCTTATTAATCAATGTTTGCGTGTCTTCTTTAAAAAATAAATAGTTATCTTTACCAATATGTACTTTTTTATTTCCTTCACTAAAATTCAGCATTAATAGTTCCTGAACTTTTGGTTTTATTTTATTTGCAATTAAATAATTTTTATCCATAAGTTCTTCAAACTGTTTAAATATTTGATAATTTGAAATTATTTCAATATTTTTCTTGTTTATATATAAACCTAATAAACCAGATAAAAAAAATGTAACAATTAAAATTGAAAACATTGTTAATATGAACCATTGAGTTAATTTAGCAATTTTGAATTCATATAAATTTATTTTTGACATTTTTTAGAACCGAAAATATATAAATGGATTATATGTATCCAAAATTAATATTGAAATACTGATAAAAAATACAGTTAAAATAAAAATCACTTTAACAAATGATAAATTTCTCAAATATTCCCAAGAATTTTCAGTGAACCAAATAATAAAAATACAAGTGGTAAAAATCAATATATTATAATTTGATAACATATAACCTAAAACATATGTTGAACTTTTAACATTATCACCAATATCAAATAAATTTTTTATATATTGAAATGAATCAAAAATATTTTCAGATCTAAAAAAAACCCAAGCAATTAGTACTACAAAATAAGTATAAATAATTTTCAAAAACCTATGGAATTGAAATTTAAAAAATTTACTCAAATATCTCTCTAGAGATAAAAAGAAACCATGAATAAATCCCCACAATAAAAAATTATAACTAGCTCCATGCCATAATCCACCTATAATCATTACTGTTATTAAATTTCTATATGTTTGTACAACACCATTTCTGTTGCCACCAATGGGAATATATAAATATTGTTTAAGCCAAGTTGATAGAGTAATATGCCATTTTCTCCAAAACATTGTTATTGAAATTGACTTATAGGGTGAATCAAAGTTTTTAGGAAAACTAAAACCTAGCATTAAGCCCAATCCTACAGCCATGTCAGAATATGCACTGAAATCAAAATATATTTGAAATGAGTAGGCTATTAACCCAATCCATGCCTCTAAAAAAGAAATATAAGTTGCATTAAAAGCTACATCAGCAACATTACCCATTGGGTTTGCTAAAATAATTTTTTTTGAAAATCCTATCATAAAAAACACTATTCCAAGTGCAATTTTTTTAAGGTTATTGGTTCTTTTTCTTAATTGATCTTGAATTACAGAATATCTAATAATTGGTCCTGCTATCAATTGTGAAAACATTGTTATATAACATGATAAGTCAACAAAAGACTTTGTGGCTTTTACATCATCTTTATAAACATCTACAATGTAACTAATTCCTTGAAATGTATAAAAAGATATTCCTATAGGTAAAACAATTAAATATATTTCTATTAGACCCTTGTCATAAATTTCTAATAGAAAGTTAATATTTTCTTGAATAAAAACAAAATACTTAAAAAATCCTAGCATAATAACTAAATTTGTAATCGCAAAAATAGCAAATATTTTTTTTAAATTAATTGTTAGAAATTTAAATTGGTGGATATTTGGTATATGTCTATATTTTTCTATTAAAATCCCAGAAAAATAAATTACAACAGTAGTATAAAATAAAAGAGAAATAATTTGGATATCTGTCCAACCATAGAATATATAACTAATTAATGTTAAATATAAGTTTTTAAATCTTCTTGGGACTAAATAATAAATAATTATAATGGTAGGTAGAAAAAAGAATAAAAAAAATTGACTAGTAAATACCATAAATTATTTTGTTACTGGTAGATGTTTCCATCCAACAGGTGACTCTGTAAATTCTCTAGATGAAAAAACCCAAATAATAACTTTTTTATTTTTTGCTCTATTTTGTCTTACCATTTTTATTCTTGAAACAGTAGAAGCAGATCCTCTTACTCCTAACAAATCAACAGGTTGACCAGTATGAAAGGCAAGATGATCAGGGAACCCTGAATTTTTTGAATGAAATTCGCCTCCTTGTGAAAATACTAAAGTATGGCTATCTCCTAGAACCAAAATTGGACTATCTTTGGAAAGTATTTTATCTGTTGGTAAAACTTTTATAATTTCAATATCCTCTTTATCATCTTTATACAAAATTTTTGATAGATCTCCTGTTATTGATATTTTTTCTTCTTTTACTTCAAAACTATAATTTTTTTTAAAAACAAAATTTTCATTTTCTTTTATTAATTCTGATATATATTTTGCAGCAATAAATGAAGCTTTACTTGTCCAATGACTGTCAGTTTGACAATACATTTTTGATATCTTCTTAGATTTTAAAAAAATTTCATACAAATCAACAACGGTTACTTCATTTTCTTTCAAAATTTTAATAAAATTTTTCAAATTTGCATCTAATCTTTTATTGAAATATTTATTGACTATTTCTTTTGGCAATAATTTTTCTGGGTAAAGAGTTGTCTTTACAGGTATTGGTACTAAAATCAATTTTATGTTTTGAATTTTAAGCTTCCTATCAAAGTCTAATATTGCAGACAATGGATCCCTAGCACTTAAATCTCTTGCTTTACTGGTTATTTTACTTGTTGCACCCCAGAATTCATTATGGGAAATAAAATTTAAATTACTTCTCAATTGAAGCCAATTTCCATCACCAAACAAAATTTTTTGATTATTATCTACATTTTTTTTTAAATAAAACTTTAGATCTTCTTGAAAAGTATCTGCTATTAGTATGCTTGGCAGAAAAAAGCTTAAAAAAATAAAAACAAAGAATTTAGTTTTTTGCAAAATAAATCTCCAAATCAAAACTATTCTCAATTGTATCTGAGACATATTCTTGTTCAAGTTCAGGTATTTTATCAAAAGGTAAGAGATCTAATTCATATATACCACCAACTTTTTTCTTAGTATTATTTGTCTTAGCAGTTTCCGAAAGTGACCATTCAGCAACACCCACAATTTTATTATAATTTTCTTTATTATAATTTTCTCTAGTTATAAAATTTTTCAAATTCTGGTACCAAGAAATATTATTAGTAGTTTTAGCCTTTATCCCTGAAATAAAGTTATTGTCATGTTCTGATATACTATATTTATTTAGCATTAGAACTCTTCTATATGGAAGCACCTCATTGTGAGATGGGGCATAGGATTTTTCTATTAATTTACCTTTAATTTGTTTTGAGTTTAATAAGATATTTGAATAACGGCTATTTGCAATATTTTTAAGAAAATGTTTTTTTGAATAAATTCTTAGAGCGTAGAGTTTTGTATTAGTAAAATTATACTCATCTGTTACATTTGGCATATTACCTACGTGTAATTTGTAATACCATCCATGAAGGAATTTATTAACGATGTCTTGATCAATGCTTGAAAAAATAACTTTTTTATTGAAACAACTTTTATCATTAACAAAAATTTCTAAAAATTCATTCTCATAAAATAGAGTTACAGCATTTAACTTATTATGGAGTGAACAATTAGTTGGAATAAACTTTTTTTCATTTACAAGATATAAAAGTAATTTTTTTTCCTTAATATTTAATTCAAAAAAATTAGATAATTTAAAAAGTAGTTTTTTAAATTTTGATAATTCATCAGATGTTTCAATTACGAAATCAATTGTAAAAGATTTACTTTTTTTTAATTCGATTAGTATTCTCTTAGCAAGATCATAAGGTAAATGATATTTAAAAAAACTATTAAGTTTTAAAGCACCACCAAAATCATATACGTTCAATAATTCTTTATGTTTATTAACTCTTAAAAACTGCATATCATTAGAGTTTATATGATGATATCCGAGAGAAGTT
>CACMTN010000039.1 GCA_902616615.1 uncultured SAR116 cluster alpha proteobacterium
TCTGTCAAAGTAATTATCAATGTATCATCAAAAGTTGAACCCAGATTTTTTTGAAGAGTTCCAAAAATATTGTCTAAATTATACAATTTATCAGCGTGTTCCCCGTTAGATCCACCTTGTGCAGCATGAGTGTCAAAGCCGTTTATATCAAAAACTGCAACTCGTGGGCCATCAGGTTTTGATAAAGCCTTCGCAGCAGTTCCAGCAAGTCTATGGGCTTTCCTAGATCCTGTTCCGGAAAGCATTGAATATGGACGCATCATAATCCTTTGAATTGTTGATCTTAGATTACTATTCTCAGGGTAGGTTAAAGCAACTCTTTTCATAATATCAGGTGACGGGGTAGATAATTTTGTTGGAAAATAATTATCTAAATTTGCTTTACTTCTGAGAATTAATGGCATTGGTAAAGCAATCGCCAAACCGTCTAAATTAGCAGTTTCCATCCCACGGCCAAGCCAACCTGTATATTCAGCAAAAGGCTTATGACCACCACTTTCCATTAAATCCTGCCCTTCAAAATGTGAACGCTTTGTATAAGGTATATTTGTAGAATGTACAATAGCAGCCATATCTTGTTTCCAGGCATTATGGAAATTTTTTAAAGATGGATGTAATGCAAAATCAGATGTAAGTGGCAAAGTTTTCTTTACGACGATATCAGGACGATATTTTTCAAGTATAGGGTCAATAGGTGGAACAGCTGATAAACCATCCATACCTCCTCGTAGAGAGATAATTATTAGGTTACGCTTTTTTCTCTTTTCAGCTAATGCTGAGAATAATGGGGAACCTAAAAGAGTTACTGTTATTGAACCAGTTAGAAAAGTACGTCTATTTATCATGTTTTTAACATCCTATAACTAGGAAAAATTAGCTGCATCTTTGTTGAAGGTGACTTTACTCCATCAATGAGGGCTTTTATTTCTTCTGGATTATCAAAATTTTTTTCTATCATTGCTTCGAAATTCTTGAGGGCAATCGAACGTTGAGCTATTTCTTTTGGAGCAGACATTCTTCTAATAATTAATTCTGGTGATATCCAATCTGATTCCATATCAGAATAACCATTTGGTTGTATTGGCCTATAAGGTTCATATCCAATTTCTTTCATGAAAAAACCAGGTCTTCGTTGATGATTATTAGGTTTCATTTGAAAATTATATTTCATTTCGTCTGCTTGTAGTGGCCAACTCCCACCAACCATATGAACCATTTGTAACATCCATATTTCTGGATTTTGAAATTTCTTTTCTTTGTCAGCATTATCATAGATGACATCTAATAAAACCTTATGAATCGTAGGTAGATCTCCATCAGACTCTTCCCATGCAGCAATAATTGGTGCTATCATGTATTCTGTTGGATTGTCAGTGATAAAATGCCTACATAACTTATAAGAAATAAAACGCTTGGTCTCAGGATGAACAGCTAAATCTTTTAATACATCAAGCAATTTATTTTTTGGTGAAAGGCCTCGTTGTTTGTAAATTTTTCCTAATACTTTATGATTTCCGGGTTCATGCTTTTTTTGGTTAAATCTTACAGGATTACATTCTTTCCGTTTTTTAGTGTGTTCATGTTCCCATCCAGCCATAATATAAGAAAGTTGAACTATATCTTCTTGATTATAACCTGCGGCTGGAGAAACAGTGTGCAATTCAAGTAATTCACGAGCGTGATTTTCGTTTACTGTTGAAAGTTTGCCTCTTTTCCTTCGATTTTTCCCCCATTCAGAATGTGGTCCAATAGACTCTGAGTTATCTAGATTATGTATCATAGACCAACCCAGGGTTGCTTCTTTTAAGAGTGTTTCAAATGAACCACACATATTTGTTCTAATTGTTTCACGATGATAAGGACCAGTAGTAAATTGTGGCATGGCGTCTTTATCAATTATTGCAAAATGATTACACCAGAAAAACCATAATCTTTCAAATACTGGGGCGCCACTTTTTAAAGCAGTATTTTGTCTAATACATATCTCAAGGTTTTCAAAATATCGCTTCCCAACTTTGTGACGAAGTTGATCTTTGGCATCTTCATATGCCTTTCGATTACCTTTATATTTTTTTCGCAATATTTCTCTGTCTGTATATACCCACTCTGCATAGTAATCTAGCATCTCTTTTCCTGATCGTAGAGGTTTATCCCATATTAGAGGTGGTATTTTATCAACTTGACTTTGAGCCCAAGATACAGGGTTATCAGGAATTTCTTCATCTGGACCAATGCCAAAAGCAACTTTTCTAAAAAAATTTTTTTTCATGTTATTATAAATTATGCAAATTTTAAACCAATATCATTTATTAATTTTATTCTATTTTCAATAAATTTTGTTTACAAATTTTATTTCTATAGACTACCATTTTATCTAAATTAAATAGAAAAAAACTTTTATTTGTCTATTACATGGTTCGGGGGGGCTTTATAATGAACATAAACATAAATAATAAAAAGAAAGTTTTAATGGTTCAAGGTCTTCATGAAGAGGGTCAAAAGTTGTTGTTACAAAGAGATGATATTGAACCCATTACAATTATGTCAGCAAACGAAGATGAAATTCTTGAAGCTGCAAAAGAAGTTCATGGTATCACAGTAAGAACTGCTAATATTTCGAGAAAAATAATTGAAAATTCAAAAAATCTACAAGTGGTCTCAAGACATGGTGTTGGTTATGATTCTATTGATGTTGATGCTCTAAACGATTGTGGCATTCCTTTAGCCATTGCTGCTCATTCAAATATGATCTCAGTAGCTGAACATGCAATGTTTATGTTGTTGTCATTATCAAAAAATGTTTTTTATTATGATAAATTTGCCCGCAAAGCTGACTGGACCACTCGTTGGGATATACGCGCTTGGGATGTTGCAGAAAAGAATTTGTTAGTAATTGGTTTTGGCAGAATTGGCTCAAGATTAGTTAAAAGAGCTCTTGCTTTTGATATGAAAGTTTTTGTTTACGATCCTTATGTGGATGAGTTAGAAATAAAAAAATCTGGCGCCAATTATGTAAGTAATTTTCTTGATATTTTACCTCAAATGGATGCTGTTTCATTACATTGTCCTAAGAATAAAGAAACAATTAATATGTTCTCTGAAAATGAGTTTAAAATTATGAAAGAAAGTGCTTTTTTGATTAATTGTGCCAGAGGAGGAATTATTAATGAAGTCGCATTATTAGACGCTCTAAAATCTAATAAAATTAGAGCTGCTGGTTTGGATGTTTACGACGATGAGCCATCCACGTCTTCAAATCCGTTATTTGCTCTAGATAATATTCTACTTTCTCCTCATATTGCAGGAGTTACTCAAGAGGCAACAATAAGGATGTCCAAACAAGCTGTTCAAAATGTACTTGATGTATTTGATAACAAAGTAGATCCTGAAGTTATTATTAATAAAAATGTTTTATAGGAGAAAAAAATGAAACAACAAACTTTAAGAGATTGTTGGGCTAAAGAAAAAGGGGCCATCAATGCTTGGTGTTCAATACCGAGCGCTGTTACTGCAGAAATGATGTCTATGAATGATTTTGATTCTATTACAATTGATATGCAACACGGGCTTGTTGATTATCAATCTGCTTTAAATATGTTACAAGTTATCTCAGGCTCAGGTAAAACTCCTATGGTAAGGGTCCCATGGAACGAACCTGGTATCATAATGAAATCATTAGATGCAGGTGCCTTAGGTGTTATATGTCCAATGATAAACTCTCCCGAAGATGCAATTAATTTTGTAGGTGCTACTAGGTATGCTCCAGAAGGTCACCGAAGTTCTGGGCCAACAAGAGCACTAATGGTTCATGGTGCAAACTATCATGATGAAGCAAACGAGAAAATTATTTCTTTAGCTATGATAGAAACAGTAGAAGCTCTTGAAAATGTAGAAAAAATAGCTGCTACTGAAGGTTTGACAGGAATTTATATTGGCCCTTCAGATCTAAGTATTTCAATGGGTTTTAAACCTGGTTTAGATAGAGTTGAGCCTGAAATGATTAGTGCTATAAACAAAATTTATGATGCTTGTAAAAACAACAATATTAAAGTTGGTATACACTGTCTTTCTCCTGCTTACTTAAAAGAAAAATTATCTAATGGTTATGATTTAGCTACATTAGCTAGTGATGTTAGAATTTATGCGGAAGGTTTGAGTAACAAAATTAAAGAAGCAAGATCATAAAATTCAAACATTTGAGAGGATAAGAATGAAAGCAGTTGCTGTAGTTGAATCTGGAGTTCAAATAATTGATGTAGATACTCCATCACCCAAGGATAGTGAGGTTCTCGTAAAGGTACATGCATGTGGATTGAATAGAGCTGATATGGTAGTAGCGGATGGTGGAGCACATGGTACGGCAGGAGGTCCCGGTACAATTGTTGGGATGGAGTTTTCAGGAGAAATTATTAAATGTGGAGAACATGTAAAAAATCTCTCAATTGGTGATAGAGTAATGTGTTCAGGAGCTTCAGTTTGGGCTGAATATGCAATTGCAGATTATGGAAGAGTAATAAAGATACCTGACAATAATATGGATTTTGCTACAGCTAGTACATTACCGATAGCTCTAGCAACGATGCATAATGCTATTGTTACAATTGGTAATTTTAGTAAAGGACAAACCATTTTAATACAAGGAGCAAGTTCAGGCGTTGGTCTTATGGGACTCCAAATAGCAAAACATTTAGGAGCTAAACTAGTTATAGGAACATCTACAAAGCCAGAAAAATTTGATAAATTAAAATCCATTGGTGCCGACCTAGTGGTAAATTCAAAAGATAAAGACTGGGTTGATCATGTATTACAAGTAACTAATAACGAAGGTGTAGATTTAATTATAGATCAACTTTCTGGATATACAATCAACGAAAATATGAGAGCATCCAAAGTAAAAGGAACAATAGTAAATGTAGGAAGGTTAGCTGGAGGTAATACAGAATTTAATTGTGATCTTCATGCTTTAAGAAGAATAAATTATCGTGGTGTCACTTTTAGAACTAGATCAATAAACGAAATCAGAAAAGTCTACTCAAAAATGTGGAGTGATTTAGGTGATTTGGTTGTCAACGGGAAATTATCTCTACCTATAGAAAAGATTTTTGAATTTGATGATGTTTCAGATGCTTTATCATGTATGAGAAACAATCAACATTTTGGTAAATTGATTTTAAAAGTTTAAATAGTTTATGACTTTTGATCCAATTACGATTTTTGCAATTTTAGCTGCTTTCGCTCTAGGAGGAACACTTAAAGGTGCAACTGGTGCAGGAGCACCTATAATAACAATACCTGTTATAGCTGCATTTTATGACGTTCGAATAGCAGTTATAATAATGGTAATACCAAATTTATTAACAAACATAAGCCAGATTTATCAATTTAGAAAAACAATTCTTCCAATATTTTTTACTTTTTCATTTGCTTTAGGTGGTGGTATAGGTGCTTTTGTTGGCACCATTTTGTTAATAAATTTACCAATAAAAATACTTACACTCTCAGTTGCATTTATTGTAATAATTTATATTTCACTCAAGCTGATTGTTCCTTCATGGAAATTAGCCTATCAAAAAGCTACAAAATTAGTTTTTATTATGGGCGCTGGTGGTGGGGTGTTGCAAGGTAGTGCTGGTCTATCAGCTCCAGTATCTATAACTTTCTTAAATTCTATGAAATTAGAGCGAAATCAGTTTATACCAACTATTTCAGTTTACTTCGGAGTTATGTCTGTTTTTCAAATTCCAACTTTATATTACTATGATTTTTTTAACTTTGAGATAACTATTCTTAGTTTTGTATCTACAATTGTTTTAAATTGTTTTATGCCCCTTGGTTCTTGGTTTGCTAAAAACATGTCAAAAGATATTTTTGATAAAATCACATTAATTTTATTAGGTTTTATTGCACTAAGAATAATTTATTTAAATTTTTAAATATTTTTATTTGTATTTATTACCACAAACTAATTTCCCATTTTGGGAAATACATCCATATTGAAGTTTGAAGTTTTTATTTTCAATATTATTAGTTTTTGGTAATTTAATAACACAATCTTCTAAAAACTTTTTAGAAAGTTTATT
>CACMTN010000040.1 GCA_902616615.1 uncultured SAR116 cluster alpha proteobacterium
AAATTAAGTGTAAAGATGTCAACAAAACTCAATGAAAATCAACTTATTGCTGTTCATTTAATAGCCTCGGGTGTTAAGGCGTCGATTATTGCCAATCAACTTGGCATAAGAGAAGAAACATTATCACGTTGGAGGCAAATTGATGAGTTTAAAGAAGCGATTGAAGATGCAGTAGAAGATATTTTAAGGGAAATAGATGAGACACATAAAAATCTATTAATTAGTTCTCAGATTGTAATTAATGAAGCTCTTAATAATAAAGAATTAGATTTATTTAAAAAAGCTAATTTAGCACTTAGGTATATGAGTTTGATAAAAGGAAAAGATGATATAACTCAAAAGTCATCTCATAATCTATTTAAATATGCTGAATTAGGTAGATTTTAAAATATAACAAAAACTATAATTCATAACTTCTATACTTTTTAGCATGCTTAATAAGTTCTGCCTTATATTCTTCGGCAGAATTACAAACTTGTTCAAATTCTAAAAAATATAATTTTTGGTTTGATAAAGCAAAGTACCCATTAACTAGTAACTTCTCCATCTTTGCATTATTGTCTTTAATGCCATGTTGGGCATTTAATGTGGAAACAATAGAATTAGAATGATCTTCATTCATGTGTTCAATTATTCTATTAGATGCATTCATAAGCCAGTTAGGAATTTTACTATCATTCATTTAAATATCTCTAATTATTTTTTATTTAACATATGAGGCATTTCAATAAGTTTATCACTATGTAGCAGTCATATTTTAAACAGAAAGTCCCAACCAATAACAAGTACCATTAAATTTAAAAATGCTATTATAGCAGGTGCGACGTACCCTTCAGCAGATGTCTTTACGCCGTCAACAGAACCCCAATAACTATGGATAGTTTGAAAGCAAACAACAGCGCCAATACATGCCTGCACAAAACCATAGACAAATAGTAACCAAGCGCCTTCCATAGAGGTCAGTAAAGCAATTGCTAGGGTGATTGCAAAGCCGGCAGCAAAAGTACCAACAAGTCTTGTCATAATTGCGCTGCCTTCACCGAAGCCATATTTTTCAATGTACTTGCGTGTTTGGAAAATACATTGGTAAGCATAAACCATATTTCCTATTATTATCAGTACTATAAGTGAAAAAATTATCATATTAGTTTGAACTCTAGCCCTCTCAATTTGGGGGGCAGATTTTCCAATAAATTCATACACTTCCAAAGCATAACGAGTTAAAAAGAAAAATAACTTGGCTTAGTAAACAATTGTTAATATAAACTTATTGAATTATTTGTAAATATGTTGGTTTAAATTGTAAGATTGGTCTAAAAATTTAAATATATGTGTGTGTAATTATAGCTAAGGATAAAATTGAACATAAAACAGCAACGCTTATTTTTTTTGATTGAAGTTTACTATTATACGTATTGTTCTAAAAGAACATATTTAACGTTAAGGTGATTGCATCATCATCCGATAGCTGCCCAAATGCAGAAGTAGCTGTACGTGCATTATAAAATTGGCTGGTCAATTTGACACTGGTGACATCATTAACCCGTCGCGATGCTTCCAAAGAAACAAAGGACTGATCCGTTTTACGATCCACTGATGCCAAAAATAAGAAATTACTATCTGCAATGTCATTAAATATAAGCCTTATTCCAGCAACACCAAATTGATTGGCTGCGGCCTGTGGGCGGTCGTCATGTTGAATTTCACCAATCAAGCCAATATCCCATATTGTCTCAAATGGTCCATAATAAGTATATTCAAAACCCGCAACGGCCGCCGCAAAATCATGCGTTCCAATTAAGCTGCTTTGGGTGCCATGAAGGCTTTCCCATTTGAGCAATGTAACATTGCCCGTATATTGAGCTTCAAATCCAATTGATTTTTGTAAAGCGTAATATGGATTTAATGCACTTCCATTACTGTTGAAAGACAAAATGGGATCACGAGCAGTACCGTAAAAAACACTTGCTGCTAGATCCCAATCTCCGGCAAAGATAGAAAAGCGTGCTGCAAAGTCATCAGCATCCTTGCCATCTGTACGAGCATATTGAGCAAAACTAACTGGAACTCCATTACTTGGATGTGCATCACTATCATTAAATGTTTTTTCTCGAAAATTAGAAATATACCAAAGTTGCAAGTCGCCAATATCTAGATAGCGCTCAGCAGATATAGATGGTGCCCCAAGTTTACCTGATTTACCTTCATTTGCTGCTGCATCGGACTGATTAATAACATCAACAACATTTTTACTTTCTGCCTTCCCCCAAAATTCCTGCCGATTTCCAACAAATACATCAAATCCAGCGAAAGGACTACGAAAATAAGCCTGTCGAGCTTCAGTGATCCGGCGACCACTATCTTTTTCATCCCCACGGAAAATTAATTCACCCACAATTCTACTATTGTCAAAATCATGAAAGGCATCAATTTTAACTTCCGCCGAGCGCCCCTCTGAAGCCGTGCCTTTAGAGTGATCTGGATAAAAATCTAGCCGTGACGATAGCGTGCCATTGAACTTGCCTGCAAAAGCTGGTTGTACTAACAAAAGGATAATAGCAAAGCTACGAGCATAATAGTAAATCATCGTGTCCGTTTCAATGCGGATTTTTCAAAATCACGTTCTGTCATACCCGTCTGAAACTTCCAATCGGCAAAAGTGAGTTCTGTTTTCTTGCCTGTCTGGTGATTAATCATAACCAAACGACTAGACCGCCAGAATTTATTTAGATATTGATTATAATCTTCATAGGTTAAGGTTTTCAAAATTGCGTCTTTGCGGTCATAAAAGTCAATTTTATGAATGCGGTACTCAGCCTTATCCATCCAAACGATCTGGCGCTTATAACCACTTTTGGGATCAACCGGATCATATTCAACAACAAAACAATCAAGACCATTCAACTCTTCATCACGCAGATAATTATAAGTATATTTTTCAACTTCCTGACTCGCAATATCTTCATACGAAAATTCACTTCCCATAAAAGGACCTGCCTTATTTGATGATGCAATTCGCTTGACGCGTTTCAGAGCTGGCAAATATAGCCATTGGTCATCCGAGTCAGATTTTTTTGTATGTGATAGGAAAGCTGTGCCACGCACATCACCAGGACTGTCAAATATCACCAGAGACTTATCACCTTCGTTATCACCTTCAAATGTTCTATTACGAATAGCACGTTCAGTTGATTGGCCATATTTGTCCATAAGAATCATTGTTATCTGTGCAGTTGAATCACCAAACCCCTTATCGCGGCTATCGGCTTCAATCGCAATCTCAAGTCCCTTTTCAGGCGAGGCAAATGTCATTGTTGTTATAAAAGGACAGACTAATGTGACAAACATGTTTATAATAGCGAATTTCATCATAGTCTCCTTAGACAACATCATGCACTTAAGCATTTTGTGATGCTTCTTTATCACCTATTACAGGTGCAGTTTCTTTTTTATCCTTATCAAGGGCAATCAGCAATGCAGGAAGTAAAGTCATGTCAGCAATCAAAGCTATGACAAGGGCTATGCCTGTTAACATTGCCATATTGCTATTCACACCAAAGGTTGATTGGGCTAGAATACCAAAACCAGCTGTCAGTATCAAGGTTGTAACAACTAGAGCCGTTCCAACACCATTGAAAGCCGAAATGACAGCTTCATGCGAAGACAGTTTTAATTCGCGTCTAGCAATCTGATATTTGCTAAGAAAATGAACGCTATCGTCAACAACAACGCCTAGCGCCATACCCGCAACAACAGCGACAGCCATATTAACTTGCCCAACAAGCAAACCCCAAAGGCCAAAGGCGAGTGCTGCTGGCAGCAAATTAGGTATCAAACTGATGATTCCAAGCCGGACATCACGTAAGGCAATCAGGATAACACCACTAATCAGAAAAACGGCAACAAGAGTTCCTAAAAGCATGCTTTGAATATTTCGTTCAGAAATATAGGCAAACATCACAGTAGGTCCGACTGCTGTAAGGTTAAAATCAAGCTTATCCGCAAGGTAGCTTTCAGCCCGTGCAATCCAGGCACGAAGTTCATTCGTTGTCATATCGTTAATCGTGACGATAACCTGTGTTGATGATTTGCTAATATCAAGTTGATTATTCAAGTCTAAACCGAATGGCAAGGATAACTCATATAAAAGTAGATATTGGGCAGCAAGTTCCCGCGTATCAGGCACCTTATAAAAAGTAGGATCACCAGCATTTAGATCACGATTAAGGCGCTTAAAGGTATCCGAAATTGATTGAACATGAGTTACCACACGCTCATTTTGCGCCCAGGCAGTAAAATTAGATACTTTTTCAATAAAGGCTGGATCGCTAACACCATTGGATTCGCCAGCAGGTAAACTAAATTGCACCTGATTTACACCAGTTAGATTTCGACTGATCCAGTCGGTATCCTGACGATACTGGACTGACTTGTCAAAATATTTGACAAAGTCATCATTAATTTCATTGAGTGGTATAAGCGACAAAACACTAACTGAGATAATAACACTGAAAGTTAGAACTGACTTATAACGCGATGCGATATAGACGCCAAGCTTGCCCATTTTATCATCAAGCTTTGCCAAAGTGGCTTTTGATTTCAGTGGCAAAAAGCTGATGAGAATAGGCAGTAGAACAATTGAATATATCCAAGCAGCCATTACGCCTATGGCTGTGATATTACCAAGGTCGTGAAACGGTGGGGAATCTGAAAAATTCATCGACAGAAAACCCAAAGCTGTTGTCAAACTGGTTAAAAAAATAGGTTTGCCATTAACTCTTATACTATAAAGCAAACTGTCGCGTTGACTATGTCCTGCCCGCATCCGGTTAAACATGCTCACCAATAAATGGATTGAGTCGGCAACAGCAAGGGTGGTTATAATAGTTGGTGCGCTGGCCGATGGAGGTGTCAAGCCAATGCCCATCCACCCACCAGCACCCATAGCTACGATGATACTTGGCACAACAACAAACAACACTAAAAATGTTGCCATTACCGATCTAAGCAATAAATATGCAACGATCAAGATGACCAAATACATAGCCGGCACCAATGTTGCCATGTCCAGCATTGATGATTCCAAAAACGCGTTATTAAGAAAAATAACACCCCCCAAACGA
The DNA here is from genome assembly GCA_902616615.1 of uncultured SAR116 cluster alpha proteobacterium. GTDB lineage: Bacteria > Pseudomonadota > Alphaproteobacteria > Puniceispirillales > Marisalimonadaceae > Marisalimonas. Next base: position 5,124 of record CACMTN010000040.1, read on the forward strand.
ATTTTTACATCATGTTTGGCTTCTATCTTGGTTGCCATTTCACGTGCAGCAGCTGCAACAATTGCAACCTCGTCAGCGCTTTTGCCTGGCATCTGAATGGTCGCATTTACCGATGTGGCCCGGTGTTGCTTATCATGAATTTTTCCTGCCAGAGCTGGCTCGGTCGTGCTAATATTATCAACCAAAGCTTGCTCATTAGCACTCATAGACATTGCATCAACATATAAATCCCTGACAATTAAATCATCACCTTCAACCTCGGTGTACTGATAATTTGAAAGGCTATCAACTCGGATGGAAAAAGGAAGTTGCCACGCAATATCGGTTAACTCTTCAACAGCGGCTAACACCTCAGGCGCGTTAGCTTTGCCTGAAATTGGATCAACAGCAAAGTTAACGTTATCAATCTTGGTATAGGTCTGCTGGATTTTTTCGAATGCTTTAAGTTGGGGGTTTTCTTTACCAAAGAACACTCTGTAATCATTGTCAAAGTATAGGAATTGAACGCCTGTAGCTACAATCAAAGTTACAGATGTGATAAGACCTAAAACTAGAAATCTGTATTTAAGAATCCACTCTCCATAGGAACTATTTT
>CACMTN010000041.1 GCA_902616615.1 uncultured SAR116 cluster alpha proteobacterium
TCAAACGGAGTTGGACTAGTCTTTAAATTTTCTTTTTTAATCGTATGAGGCTCATTTTCATCAAAAACTATAAAGTCAGCTACTTTTTCTTCCTCTAAGCTTGAGCTTTCAATTCCAAAAATTTTTGCTGGGTTAATAGTTAAAAAAGAGATCGCTTTATTAATATCAATAATTTTTTTATGTACTAAATCTAAGGTAATTGAAAACAAAGTTTCAATTCCAGACGCGCCAACCGAAGCGGCAGAAAAAGGTTGAGCTTTTGTGTCCTTTGATCTAGCTCTATGATCTGATGCTATAGCATCAATTGTTCCATCTTGAATTCCTTCAATAATTGCTAGTCTATCATCTTCGCTTCTAAGAGGGGGTGATAATTTGAATGCTGTGTTGTAAGTTAATAATTTACTTTCGTTTAATGAAAAATAGGGTGGGGCCGTATCACATGTAATTTTTATGCCTGATTTTTTAGCTTCCCTAATTACGTTTACCGCATCTCTTGTAGACACATGTGCTACGTGATAATGCGCCCCAGTCAACTTAGCTAATCTGATATCTCTTTCAATTATAATAACTTCAGCACAAGCTGGAATGCCTATTAATCCTAAACGAGTAGATATTTCTCCTTCGTTCATTTCACCTCTTATAGAGGTTGTTGAAGCTTGATTTAAACCAGATAAATCTTCATCTTCTGCATGTTGTATTATGGGGCGATTTATCATTGTTGCATAACTCATTAATCGTCTCATAACTAGACTATTTTTAATACTCTTATTTCCATTGGTGAAACCTATCGCTCCCATTTCTGACATCAGCCCAATTTCACTCATTTCTAAACTGTTTAGATCTTTTGTTGCGGCTCCATAAACCATCACTTTTGGAAGATTTATATCTTCTGATTGTCTTTTAATATGATCAATTATAGATGGATTGTTTAACTTTGGAGTTTGATTAGGTAGAATTGCCATAGACGTAATTCCACTTTCGGCGGCAGTAATTTGAGTGAATTTTAGATTCTCAGTCTTTCCAATATTGACCCGCATATCAAATATGCCAGGCGACATTGTAAGACCCTCACAGTCATAAATTATAGTTTGATCATCTTTATTAAATTTTTCTAAATTTAAATCTTTTGATATACTAATAATAGTTTCATTTTGAATTACTACATTTACTTTTTGATTAAAATTTGTAGCAGGATTTATAAGTTTGATAGATTTAAAAATTGAATGTGTCATAGAATTCTTTAAGTTTTATTTTTAGAATGATTTAGTGCCTCAATTATTGACATCCTTACAGCAACACCCATTTCAACTTGAGTTTTAATTAAACTCCTATTTGTATCATCTGCTAGGGCAGATGCTATTTCTACACCTCTATTCATTGGTCCAGGATGCATGATTACTGCATTTGGGTTGGCCAATGAAAGTTTTGTTTCATCAAGGCCAAAAAAATTAAAATATTCTCTTTCAGAAGGATTTTCCGTGCCTGACATTCTTTCATTTTGAAGACGTAATAACATTACAACATCAGCATCTTTAATTCCTTCTTTCATATCATTAAAGCATCTCACACCTAATTTTTCTAAGCTCGAAGGCATTAATGTTGATGGAGCAACACATCTAACTTCAGCACCCATAGTTGTTAACAAATGTATATTTGATCTCGCTACTCTACTGTTAGAAATGTCACCACATATGCTAATCTTTAAACCCTCTAGGTATCCAATTCTTCTTTTGATTGTTAGAGCATCTAATAAAGCTTGGGTTGGGTGCTCGTGTCTTCCATCACCAGCATTAATAATACTACAACTTAAATATTCTGCGAATAGGAGTGGTGCGCCACTATGGGGATGTCTCACTATCAATAAATCAGGTTTCATTGCGTTTAAGGTACTGGCGGTATCTAATAAGCTTTCCCCTTTCTTTATAGATGAGTTAATTAAAGAAATATTAATTACTTCTGCTCCAAGTCTTCTAGCTGCAAGTTCAAATGAAACCCTAGTACGAGTTGAATTTTCAAAAAAGACATTTAGTACCACATATCCAGACAGATATTTAGTGTCGGCATGTTTATCTAAATTTGCAAAATAGTCAGCTCTATCAAGTAGTTTCTGAATTTCAGTTTTTTGCATTCCTTCTATTGCTAAAAGGTGATGGGATGATAATTTTACAGGGGAAGATTTATTAAATTCAGGATTATTTAAATATATTATTCATTAAAAATATCTTACTACATCTTTTTTTTTAATACGTCTAGTGCAGTTTGCAAAATCCAACAAGCTGCCAGTTTATCAGTTCTTAAACTTCTTTGTTTTCTTGTCATATCTACTGTAATCATTGGCTTTTCTATAGCCATTGTGGACATTCTTTCGTCTTGTAATAAAACTGGAAGATCTTTCTCTTTTAAAACACTATTTGTAAAATCTCTTACTGAGTCGCATCTAGGACCTACACTACCATCCATATTAAGTGGCCAGCCCATTACTAATCCCGTAATATCGTACTCATCAAAAATTGAAATCAATTTATTTAAATCGGATTTGAGTTTGTTCCTTTTTATAGTTTTTATTGGTGAAGCAACTGTCATATCGGAGTTACTTATTGCAATGCCTAGTGTTTTAGTACCATGATCAATCCCTAACAGTCTTTTTTTAGGCAAAATATTTAACAAAAATTCATCAGGCTTGAAGATAGGCATAATTGATGCTAACAGACTTTCATATAAAATAAAATTTATCAATTTAATATAGGGTTGAACATGTCTAACAAAGATACAATTGTAGATGTTCCTACTGTAAATAAAATAGCTCGGCTTTCTCGTTTAGATATTCCAGAAGTAAATAAAGAAAGTCTTACTAATGATTTAAATAATATTTTAGGCTTTGTTGCACAGCTTGATGAAGTAGATACCTCTAATGTAGAGCCATTAGCTTCTGTAACAGGACATAAGTTGCCACTTAGGAGTGATGACGTAAATGATGGTAATATTGAAGATTTAGTTTTAAAAAATGCTCCTGAAAGCTCTAGTGGCTTTTTTGTTGTTCCAAAGGTTATTGAATGATGTCTGAATTACTTGATTTAAATTTAGTTGAGGCCTCGAAAGCTCTTAAAAATAAAGAGATTTCGTCATTAGAATTAACGAAAGCTTATTTAAAATCTATTAGTGATACATCTTCATTAGGTGCTTATCTTGAAATAGTAGAGGATAAGGCCATAAATATGGCAAAAGAATCAGACAAAAAATTGATTGATGCTACAGCAAGACCTTTAGAGGGAGTTCCCATAGGAATTAAAGACATGTTTTGCACCAAAGACATAAAAACAACGGCGTCTTCAAAAATTTTAGAAAATTTTATACCTACTTATGAAAGTACAGTAACTCAGAATCTATGGAATGATGGTGCAGTTATTCTTGGAAAATTATCGTGTGATGAATTTGCAATGGGCTCTAGTAATGAAACTGCAGCTAAAGGTAATGTAATCAACCCATGGTTGAAAAATAAAAAAATGTCTCCAGGTGGTTCTTCAGGTGGATCAGCCGCAGCGGTTGCTGCAAGGTCCGCTTTGGCAGCAACAGGTACAGATACAGGTGGATCAATAAGGCAACCAGCAGCGTTTTGTGGTATAACTGGTTTAAAGCCTACATATGGAAGGTGTTCAAGATGGGGAATTGTAGCATTTTCTTCTTCCTTAGATCAGGCAGGTCCACTTACTAGAACAGTGAGTGATGCTGCTTTAATGTTAAATTCTATGGCTGGTTATGACCAAAAAGACTCCACATCAGCAAATTTAAAAATGCCAGACTTAATGGATTATTTGGATAAAGGCATAAAAGGAAAAAAAATAGGCATACCAAAAGAATACACACAAGATGGTATTTCTGAAGATATTGTAAAATTTTATGAGAAATCAATTGGTTGGTTAAGAGATGAAGGAGCTGAGATAATTCCAGTTTCCTTGCCTCATACTAAATACGCTCTGCCTGCTTATTATATTATTGCTCCCGCTGAAGCTTCAAGTAATTTAGCTCGATATGATGGCGTTAGATACGGCGCAAGACAGGAAGCTTCTAGTTTAGATGAAATGTATGAATTAACTCGTGGAAATGGCTTTGGCGATGAAGTTAAAAGAAGGATAATGATAGGTACTTATGTTTTATCTTCAGGATATTATGACGCATATTATTTAAAAGCTCAAAAAGTAAGAAGATTGATAAAAGAGGACTTTGAGAACGTTTACAAAAAAGTAGATTATATTTTGACCCCCTCAACACCAACAACTTCTTTCGAATTAGGTAAAAAACAAGATCCACTAACTATGTATCTAAATGATATTTTTACAGTACCAGCAAGCTTGGCTGGATTGCCTGGAATTTCTTTGCCAGTTGGCCTAGATAAATCTGGATTACCAATTGGTATACAATTGATTGCAAATTCTTTTGATGAAGCTGGCTTGATTAGTACAGCTAGAGTATTAGAAATGAGTGCAGGATTTAATTTTATAGCTGATGGAGCTGCAAAATGAATGACACTTCAACTTTGAAGCCAGGTCATATTCAAGGTGAAACTGGTATATGGGAAATGGTAATTGGACTTGAAATACATGCACAAATTTCAAGTAAATCAAAATTGTTTTCAGGAGCGTCGGCTTCCTTTGGTTCTGAAGCTAATAGAAATGTATCCCTAGTTGATGCTGCAATGCCTGGCATGCTGCCAGTTATTAATGAGTTCTGTGTGGAACAGGCAGTTAAAACAGGACTGGCACTAAATGCTAAAATAAATAATGTTTCAGTTTTTGATAGAAAAAATTACTTTTACGCAGATTTACCTCAAGGATATCAGATAAGTCAATTTACCAAACCAATTGTAGGTGAAGGTGAGATCATAGTCGATTTAGATGACGGCGAACAAACGACAATTGGTATTGAAAGATTACACTTAGAACAGGATGCAGGAAAATCACTTCATGATCAACATCCAACTAAATCATATATAGATTTAAACAGAACTGGTGTTGCATTAATGGAAATAGTTTCGAAGCCAGATATAAGATCACCTCAAGAAGCAGGTGCATACGTAAAAAAAATTAGATCTATACTTAGATATATTGGTGCCTGTGATGGAAATATGGAAGAAGGATCACTCAGAGCTGATTGCAATGTATCTGTTAGAAAGTCTGGAGAAGAATTTGGAACAAGATGTGAGATAAAAAATCTAAATTCAATTAGATTTATTATTCAAGCAATACAATCTGAAGCAGAAAGACAAGTTGATATATTGGAGGAGGGTGGAACAATAGATCAAGAAACAAGACTTTTTGATACTTCCACAGGAGAAACTAGATCAATGAGGAGTAAGGAAGATGCTCACGACTATAGATATTTTCCTGATCCAGATTTATTGCCTCTAGAATTTACAGAAAGTTGGGTTCAAGATATTAAAGAAAAACTTCCAGAACTTCCAGATAGTCTTAAAAAAAGACTAGTTAAGGATTTTGGTATTACTTCTTATGATGCCTCTATTCTTGTCGAAGAAAAAGATTACATTGATTTTTACCAACAAGCAGCAAATGGAAGAGACGGAAAGCTTACGGCCAATTGGATGATTACTGAATTATTTGGTGCTTTAAAAAAAGACAA
>CACMTN010000042.1 GCA_902616615.1 uncultured SAR116 cluster alpha proteobacterium
TAATTTAGGCCTGTAGCTCAACTGGTTAGAGCCCTCCGCTCATAACGGAGTGGTTGGGGGTTCAAGTCCCTCCAGGCCTACCAAACTCTCTAAAAAAACTTAACGAAATTATTCCAAGTATTTTTTCTTTGAATTATTATTATATTAGAGTCAAAATCAAATTTAGATAAAATTAAAGGTTTTAATTTGAAAAAAAAATATGAAGAATTTAGAAGCTCTAGATGGTTCGCGCCCAATGATGTAAGATCTTTTGGCCATAGATCTAGAGCTATGCAAATGGGATTAGATAAAGAAGATTGGGAAAACAAACCTGTCATTGGTATTATTAATACTTGGTCTGACATCCAACCATGTCATATGCACTTCAAACAAAGAGTTGAAGATGTAAAAAAGGGAATTTATCAATTAGGTGGTTTCCCAATAGAGCTTCCAGCTATTTCTCTTGCTGAAATGTATGTGAAACCTACAACAATGTTATATAGAAACATGTTGTCAATGGAAGTGGAGGAACTTATCAGATCTCATCCCATTGACGGAGTTGTTTTGATGGGTGGCTGTGATAAAACCACCCCTGCTTTAATTATGGGAGCGATATCCTTAAATTTACCAACAATTTTTTTACCAGCTGGGCCAATGTTAAGGGGGAATTATAAAGGTAAATTTTTAGGAAGTGGTTCAGATGGTTGGAAATATTGGGATGAATTAAGAGCAGGAAATATTTCTCAAAAAGATTGGGAAGAAGTTGAGACTGGTATTGCTAGATCTTATGGACATTGTATGACAATGGGAACAGCAAGTACAATGACTGCTATCGCAGAAGCAATGGGTTTGTGTTTACCTGGTGCTAGTTCTATTCCCGCAGCAGATTCTAATCATATTAGAATGTCTGTAAATGTAGGAAAAAGAATTGTTGAAATGGTATGGGAAGACTTAACTCCAAGAAATATCATAACAGAAAACTCTGTTGAAAATGCTGTTACTGTAGCTATGGCAATGGGTTGTTCTACTAACGCTATTATTCATTTGATAGCTATGGCAAGGAGAGCTGGTGTTAATTTAACAATGGATGATCTAGATAAAAAGGGAAGAATAATTCCTTTAATTGCAAATATAAGACCTTCTGGAAAAAATTATTTAATGGAAGATTTTTATTATGCTGGTGGTATTTTATCTTTGATGAATTCTTTAGCAAGCCAACTTAATTTAGAACAAACAACTGTATCAGGAATGAAGTTAGGTGAACTTATTGATGGAAAAGAAACGCTTAACCAAGACATAATTCGGCCCTTAGATAATCCAATCTATAAAGAAGGATCACTGGCTGTTTTAAAAGGAAATTTAGCGCCAGATGGTTGTGTTATCAAACCAGCTGCATGTGATAAAAGATTTTTGAAACATAAAGGTCCAGCTATAGTTTTTGACAGTTATCCAGATATGAAAAAAATTATTGATAGTGATGAATTAGATGTGACGGAAAATCATGTGTTAGTTTTAAGAAATGTTGGCCCTGTTGGGGGGCCAGGAATGCCTGAGTGGGGAATGATGCCTATACCAAAAAAACTTCTTAAAAAGGGTGTGCGAGACATGGTTAGAATTTCTGACGCAAGAATGAGTGGAACTAGTTATGGTGCTTGCGTTCTTCATGTTGCTCCAGAAAGTTATGTGGGCGGTCCATTATCGTTGTTAGAAACAGGAGATATTATAGAGATAAATGTGGACTTAAGGTCAATAAACATGCTTGTAGATGAAAAAACTTTATTACAAAGAAAAAAGAAAGTTAAAAAAAATAATCCAAAAGCAGGTAGAGGATGGTTATGGATGTATAGTAATCATGTTCGCCAAGCAAATGAAGGTTGTGACTTTGATTTTTTAGAGAGCGATTTTGGAGTTTCTGCCAAAGAACCTGATATTTTTTAGAGACTAAGAATGTTATCAAATGAATTAAAAAAAACTTTTTCAAACGCAAGTGTAGCAACAATTTGTACTGCTTTATTCAAAAAAGGACTAAAAAATCAATTTATTCAAGGAGTTTCCCCACTAAATACAAAATTACCGAATATGGTGGGATTAGCCTATACAGTAAGATATATTCCAGCAAGGGAAGATCTAAATAGTATAGAGGTATTTAAAAATCCAAAACATCCGCAACGGTTAGCTATTGAGGAATGTCCTAAAGATTATGTCTTAATTTTTGATAGCAGGAAAGATCCCAGAGCTGCATCAGCAGGTGCCATACTAGTTACAAGATTAATGGTTAGAGGATGTGCTGGTGTAGTAACAGATGGTGGGTTTAGGGATTCAGATGAAATAAAGAATTTGAATATTCCAGCTTACCATAATAGACCGTCATCTCCAACCAATCTTACTTTGCATCAAGCAATTGATATAAATATACCTATTGGTTGTGGAGATGTTGCTATTTGGCCAAATGATTTAATTGTTGGCGACAAAGAGGGTGTTGTCGTGGTGCCTAATGAGATCATAAAAGAAATTTCTGATGAGGTTAAATCTATGACAATATACGAAGATTATGTAATAGATAAGGTTCAAAAAGGAGCAACTATAAGAGGTTTATATCCCTTAACCAACGAAAACGAAAAAAAAATATTTGAAAACTGGTTAAGAACTAAAGATAGTAATTAGGTTTTATAAGAGGTTTATATGGATAAAAAACATATTAATATAAATGCATCAAAAGCAGTACTTCTAAATGATGTTGATAACATTGTTATTGCAATAAAGAATATGGAAGCCTATCAACACTTAGATGATTTTGATATTACATTAGATTCTCCAATACTTTCAGGACAAAAAATTGCTAGATTAGATATTGCTAAAGATAGTCCGATTTATAAATATGGTACAATAATAGGTTTTGCAGATTCAGATTTATTAAAAGGACAAGTTTTAACGAATTCAAATGTTGTGTTTAAAGAATTTGGACGAGAACATGAGTATTGCTCTAAGTATGTGCCAACTAGATTTGTAAATTCTTCAAGTGAAAGAACTTTTTCAGGTTTCAAAAGATCAGATGGACGAGTAGGCACCAGAAATTTTATTGCAGTTGTGTCAACAGTAAATTGTTCTGCAACTGTTGTACATGAAATTGCATCTTATTTTACCCCTGAAAAACTAACTAATTATCCTAATGTAGACGGCGTAGCCGCTTTTAGTCATTCAACTGGATGTGGAATGGAATTGTCAGGTGAACCTATGAATTTGTTAAATAGAACACTAGGCGGGTATATAAGTCACCCAAATGTTGCCTCATCTTTAGTCGTTGGTCTTGGTTGCGAAAGGTGTCAGGTTGGAGGTTTGTTTTTACACCAAGGACTTTCGGAAAATGAAAATTTAAAAACTTTAGTAATGCAAGAAAATGGTGGTACTACTGCAACAATTAAAGAAGGAATTAAAATTGTAGAGAGTATGTTAGAAAATTCGAAAGGGATCTTTAGAGAAGAAGTCCCATTATCTAAACTTGTGGTAGGACTTCAGTGCGGAGGATCAGACGCTTTTTCTTCTATATCTGCTAATCCTTCCTTGGGGAAAGCTGTTGATATACTTGTTAGTCACGGTGGTACTGCTATTTTATCAGAAACGCCTGAAATATATGGCGTTGAGAATACTTTAACTGCAAGAGCTGTAAATTCTTTGGTAGCAGAAAAATTATTGGACCGTGTAAATTGGTGGAAGAATGTTTACGCAGTAGGTCGAGACGTACAAATAAATGGAATTGTTAGCCCAGGAAATCAACAAGGAGGTCTTGCAAATATTTTAGAAAAATCCTTAGGATCAGCTATGAAAGGTGGAACAACAGGTTTAATGGAAGTATATGATTATGCAGATAGAGTCAATGAAAAGGGCTTTGTTTTTATGGATACACCTGGGTTTGATCCTGTTTCAGCAACTGGTCAGATTGCAGGTGGAGCAAATCTAATAGCATTTACTACAGGCAGAGGTTCATGTTTTGGTGCAAAACCAACTCCTTCAATAAAATTAGCAACTAACTCTTCTCTTTATAAAAAAATGTATGAAGATATGGATATAAATTGTGGTTTAGTTATTGATGGAGATAAAGATATCGAAGAAATGGGCAAAATAATTTTTGAAGAATTCATTTCTTTTGCTTCTGGTAAAAAAACAAAAAGTGAAATTTTAAACCTTGGTCGCCATGAATTTGCGCCTTGGCAAATTGGAATAACAGGTTAGTTTTTCATATAAAATTTTAAAAGATAGACTCTTATTGATGAGGCAAGCGAACTTTTTCTGTTAGAGTCAATTTTAGTAATTATAGTTTCTAGGGAACACTTTTGTTCGTTTGAAATAATTTCTAAGGCATCCCAAAATTCTTTTTCTAAAGATAAAGATGTTCTATGTTTTTTTATAGTTATAGATTTTTTAATTAACATTTTTATATTTTAATTGAAATATTGCAACTAATTCAACATGTGCAGAAAATAAAAATTGATCAATTGGTTGCACCCATTTTAATTCATAATTACTTTCAATTAATATTTTGGCATCTCGTACAAAAGTGTTTACATTACAAGAGATACTTATAATTGTTGATACATTTGATCTTGCAATATTCAAAAATTGCAATTTTGCACCTGAACGTGGTGGGTCAACTATAATTGCGTCATATTTACTGAGTTCATCTGATGTTAAAGGAAAATTTTTTAAATCTCTTACTTTTATATTGACTTTATTTCCAAAATTTTCTTTTCTAGCAGCAATATCAAGAGAATTTAAAGACTCTTTGTCCAATTCAAATACGTGTATTTGATAAGGTTTTTTTTAATAATGGTAAGGTTACCGTACCACTCCCACAAAAAAGTTCACAAATCAGTTTTGTTTTTTTATTTTCATTTAATGCCAGCATAACGCTTTCAAGAATCGCATTTTCTCCTTCTATAGTCGCTTGAAGAAACCCACCTGGAGGAGGAAAAGTAATTGATGAAAAAGACTTGTTAGATAAACTTGATAGGTCTGTTGTAAATAGTAATTCGTTAGTATTATCTTTTAATTTTCTATGAAATCTAATAACTGAACTTTTAGAAATAACATCAGCAAAGATATTTAATTTATGGTAATCTATTTTATCTATGCCATTTATGAGAAGATCTATTCCGTTGTCTAGAAGATTTGCATGAACATCAATTTCATCACCTATACCAAGAAGTTTGTGTAAGGGTTTTTCTAAATCATGAATAAATCTTAAGAGTTTTGTATCAATGATGATACATTCTTCAATTTTTGTAATAAATCTACTCCTATATTCATTAAACCCAATTATTGTATTAGATTTATATTTTTTTGCTTTAAATTTAGCATGTCTACGACTTTTTATTGGAGATGTTTTAATTTCTTTTATCATTGTTGTTGGCGATATTTTTAATATTGGTAGCGAAATTTTATCAAATTTCCAAGAGACATAATCTTCAAAATTCCAGTGCTGAAGTAAACATCCGCCACATTGAAAAAAATGTTCACATTTAGGTTCAATTCTTTTTGGTGATGGTGATTTTATTTCAACTAAATTAGCTCTAACACCCTCAGAATTGTAAAGAGTTGGTTTAACAACAAC
>CACMTN010000043.1 GCA_902616615.1 uncultured SAR116 cluster alpha proteobacterium
TATAATTGAAATTGTCTGAAAATTAAGTTGAAGAATTAACTTTCCACCAATTAATATGCCTGCGAACAGCATTAAGAACATAGGAAAAAACCTGTAATCAGTAATTCCTTTTTTTATACTCATTTGAATAAAGTTAGTTGTGATAACTGGTACACACAAAAGCATCATTGCTTTAGTAGGAGGCAATATAAACGCAATAATCGGAACAGAAAACATAGACATTCCTATGCCTACAGATCCTTTAACTATACCACCCACAAAAACAGAGAGAAAAATTAATGTTATGGTAAAAGTTTCCAAATAATCAAAATACACGTATTTACTTGATACCTTTAAAATGAACCAATTAATGTTTTATCATTCTCAATACTTCAAACATAGCACGTTAAAGTATCTACAAAATTTTGTAACCATACTTTTTTGTAAAAAAATGTACTAAAACAATGAAAAAAAAAGCAGTAATTAACACACTAAAAAAAAAAATTGACCAGTAAAAACCAAATTTATTTATGAGATAAGGAAAAACTAGAAACATTGGCAGTGTTGGTAGCACATATAGAAGAGTATATGATGCATGATTAGAAATCTTTTCAACCGAATTATTCTCATAATGCAACCAAAATAAGATAATAAACGTAGTAATAGGCAAGGCGGCTATTAATCCACCAATTCTGTCATTAAACTTAGCTATCTCAGTAACGATAACAACTATTAATGCTGTAATTAAAATTTTAAAAAAAATGAACAAATCAAATTCTCTATTTTTTCTAATAAATAATTAGATCACTAAAATATTAATCATCAAAATATGAGCAAGTGTAGTTAACTAGTTCTAATACCTCTACTTTAAAAGACGATTTTTTAGGAACATTAAAATTCATTCCCTTTTTTATCAATTTCCACTCATCATTATTTTGAAGCTTTAAATTCAATTTTCCAGAGATGATTTCCATTAATTCTCTTGTATCTGTATTAAATTCATACTTCCCAGGCAACATAACTCCCAATGTTTTTCTAGAACCATTCTCCAAAAATATATTTCGACTAATTACATTTCCTTCAAAATAAATATTAGCTAATTTATCAACGTTTACGTTTGTAAATTTATCCATAGTTATCTCCATCAGGTGTTGAATATTAATTAAAGGCCGAAGTTATGCAAAAATATATTTCTAATGTCTTACACAAATGTGTTTACAGCTTGTAATTTTGTAATTTAAATTTAATAACAAAGAACAGCATCACTTTCAGTTGATAATTCTAAAAGCTTGTCAGGCATAGCGAACTCAGCATTGAACCCATCCAACAAATTTTCATCATAACCTCTTGCTTTAGCTGACATGCCGGATACATATAATTTAATATCATTTTGTTTAAGTTCATCTAAATGATTTTTTAAGTCACCTGTACCTTGTCCTACTACTTCTCCTTCACCTTTTACATTTAGTAAATGTGTTCCATCTGCAGCCAAAAAAATGTTAACTTCTTTACCTTTCTTAAATGCCGTAATTGCAACTAACATTCCAAGAGTAGCTTTATTTTTTAAATCAGGACCACTGTGGATGTGAATTAAAAATTTTGACATATATGAAACTCCTATAAAATTGTTATCGACATAAATTAAACTCAGGGTAAATTATATTAAAAGAATAAAAATTGATTAAGTTAATACTAGAATTTAAATACAAAAAATTCAAATAAACAATATATGGCGTAAAAAAAAATATTACTTATAAAGTCCATTAACTTCTATAATCATGAAGGACAATTCCTCTATTGTTCCTATATCTAGTGTTATAATTTTTTCCTACTTTTGGAACAACTTTCTCTTCAATTATTTTTTGACAGACTTTATAAGCTTTCTCAGACTCGTATTCAAAAACTCTTGTAAGCCTGTGATTTTCTTTATTCCAAACTTGGGCAACTGTCACTCTGATCAAACCAGCTTTAGAAAGTTCAGCCATTAAAGCTTCAGTCCATATTCTTTCTTGAAAAGTTTCAAGCCAGTGCTCCAACTCAATATTGGAGGGAAAATCCAATTCCATAACATTCATAAACAAAGTTTCTTTAGTTATTGGTTTCACCATTTTAATTACCTATTAAACAAATATTAAAATATTATACATCAATATCTTAATTCTTAAAATTAGTGTGTAACTTTGTTATCTTATATGAGTTGTAATTATTTACTGTGCCACACACACTACTAAATAAAATATAAATCTAACTTATGCATTACAGATATAATGTCAATATGTACGAAATGTTAATCAGTCAAATTAGCTTTTATTATACTTTCGTAAATGATTGAATTTAGGCATAATATTAACTTAGCAATAATTACACCTTGATATGAAATTTTAGGGTAATCATCTCAAGGCATAGGACACTGGAGTATCGATAAATATCTATTGTTAGAATATACAGGAGGTTATAATGTTTTTTAGTTTATTAATTCGAATTATGCTTTTATTATAGGATATAAACTTTATAGGATTATTTAATGCCAACATCAAAATTAATAAATTATACCACAAGAGAATTTATGTCAGAAAATGAGCTTGAATTATATGCCAAAAAACAAGATGAAATTTTCACTCCTAAAGTCATAGAAGAATTCAAAAAAGCAGGTATGTTAAGAAGAGTTTTAACTAGAATTTGGAATAAAGAAGGTGTCGCAAGAGTAGGAATACTATTTGAATACAGAGATGAAAAGGCATTTGTTGCATGTCAAACTCTTTTAGACAAATATCATGCACCACAAGTAAAAACCTTTGTCAATAAAGTTGTTGGAAGTAGAGGTATTGTATTACATGAATTTACCTCAGAAGACTTCAACTAAACTTTTAGATAAGTAATTATCTTTACTAACTTTCTAGTTCATTAAGTGTGAGATTATTGAGTGTTTTTTTTAAAAACAATAGTTATTAGTTTAATTATATAACCATAAAAAACAGTTAGCATGGCTACAGATAAGGCAATGCCGGTTTTATCTATATCTCCCCAATTATTCCATTTACCTGCAGTTAAAGCTATTATTCCTATCAAAGTGCCAAACCATCCAAAATAAACAGCACCATTACCACAATTTATTATAAACTTACCTTTTTGGTCTTTTAATAATCCGTAACCAACACATCCACCCGCAACAAATGAAAAGCTAAGAATATCTTTATAAATATTAAATCCAACGTGAGATATAGCTCCTATTATAATTAATAAACATATCATTAATCCAATGTATCTACTCATACTTTTGCTCCTTTACTTTATTTTCATTAACTTTTTTTAATTTATCAATTTTGTTTTGTAACCTTTTTTTTAGCCGGTCTGACATGATAATTTCGCAACTCCATAAAAACTTTCTACTCCAATCTCCATTAACATAATCTAATGATACATAGTCTAAAGTTCTTCTAAATATCCAACCAATAGGTTTAGATTTTTTTTCTTTATAAAATTCTTTGGTTGGTTTATTAATAAATATGGAGTTGTCATTAATGTGATATGAATAATGAATTGAAATTATTTTTAGTTCCTCAAAGTCAATACTTAAAAATTCAACTTTATCCTTAGTTACGAAATTGTACCCCCTGGTGTCTTTATCACAAATCAGTGTTTCACCTTGAATAGTCGCAGTTGCAATATTTGAACTTATTATAAAAAATATAGTGAAAAATACTATAATCATTAACCAATTACTCTAATGTATACTCAATTGGTCCCTCAAATGATCTTAATTTTAAATTAGTTTTCAATTCATTAATTTTTGAGTTATTCATAATTTTAATTTTATCTGCAGATTTCTTATCGTTAAATCTTGCAATTACAAATACAGCTTCATCATTTATTATAAAAACTTTTGCTGAGATTTGGCCTTTTATTAAATTTTTAGGAAAATGCCTTATTTTTAAATAATCCAAAAAATCATTCAACTGAAGTTTAGTCGGAGCTGTTATTTCAACAATTCTTACATGCATTATTTAATATTATTTAAACCTTTATGATTTAATCAACAATTTTTTTGTTATAGTGTTTAAAATATAAAAGATATATGTGCATCAGCACATATATTAGCTATTAAAATTTAAAAATGTTAATCACATACCAAACCAATTATCGTATTCTAAGTAAGTGACTACAATTGCTATAATCATGTATGCACAAAGATACCATTTAAATATATAAGAATGTGGTTTACCTTCTTTTTTCAATTCTTTTCCTATTAGTTATTAAATTATATAATTAAATCCTTTAAACAAAACCCAAAAAATTGCAAAAATTAAATGACAGGCTAAAGATAAGAAGATTGCCTTTATTAATTTACTATTTCCATCATCCCACCAACTTGTAAAAAGAAAGATTAATTTTTTAAATTTATTTTCTCCATCATTCCACCATTGATCAAAATTAGTTGTAAGTTTTTTTGTCATATTATTTAACTATAAAATCATATCCCATATTAGGGTTAGTTAATATCAATGGAGATATATAAAAAAATATATAACCTTTTAACAAAATAAAGAAAATTGCCACAAACAGAAATAGCTTTAGTTCTTTTCTCATAATAAAATTTACCACATTTAATTTTGACATTAAATAATTTAAATTTTTTTAATGAATTACTTAGGCCAAATGAATTGTATGAGATGATGTGTTATAAGTGCATTGAGTATAAATAAATATAAAACTCATTTGTCTAATTGTGCTGATCTAATTTCATCTGAAAACTTAATTTTTACATTTGTGTTTTGAGGAGCTTCACTACTTAATTTAATAGGTTTGCCATCCAAATCCATTACAAGTGTGAAACCTCTTTCTAAAATCTTATTAAAACTTGAGGCTTCAAGAAGCTGGTTTAAGGAATTTAATTTTGTTTCTTTTCTATTTATTATGTTATCAAAATTATTTTTAAATTTTGTCTCTAGAAGTTGTTGTTTTGAAACTAAATTAGGTAATTTAAAAACCGAAGGTTTAGAAAAAATTAAAAAAGGCCCTGCTATTCTTGTAGGGGCTCATATGGGAAATTGGGAATTTCTTTTAAGGGTTGGAGATCTTGCAGGAAGACGTGCTGGATACGTTTTTAGACCAATTAATAATTGGATATTAAATAAAATACAAATTTACAGAAATAAAGATGCTAATGCTGATTTTTACAAGAAAGGTCGTCTAGCAGCTATAGGTATGGCTGGAAAACTTAAAAATGGTGAAATTGTTGGCCTCACTGGAGATCAACTTTTAAGAGAAGGTATTATGGTTCCTTTTTT
>CACMTN010000044.1 GCA_902616615.1 uncultured SAR116 cluster alpha proteobacterium
ATAGAAAAAGGAAAAAAAATAAAGATGACGTACCAATTGTAGAATTTAGAAAAGAATGTAGGGATTTTGCTGCAAAATGGATGGATGTTCAATCTGAAGAATTTCAAAGATTAGGTGTGTATGGTGACTGGGAAGATCCTTATTCGACTATGAAGTTTGAATCTGAGGCAATCATAATGTCAGAAATAGGTAAATTCCTTATGAATGGCAGCCTTTACAGAGGAATTAAACCCGTTATGTGGTCTCCTGTTGAAAAAACTGCTTTAGCAGAAGCTGAGATTGAATATCATGATCATATAAGCACTACTATTTTTGCAAGATTTCCAGTTGTCAAAACATCATTGGATATAATAAGCGATTTTGAAATTATAATTTGGACAACAACACCATGGACAATGCCAGGCAATAGAGCGGTAGCATATGGTAAGGATATTGATTATTCACTTTTAGAAATTACTAATGTAGGTGAAAATTCTTTAGCAAAAATAGGTGATAAAATTATTATAGCTAAAGAATTAGTAGATGATGTAATGAAAGAAATTTCTGTCTTAAGTTTTAATTCTATTAGAACTCTTAATGGCAGTGATTTTGAAGGAACAGTTTTAGCACATCCGCTAAGTAACAATGGTTATGAACATGAGGTTTTACTTTTAGAAGCTGACTTTGTGACAATTGATCAAGGAACTGGTTTTGTTCACATTGCTCCTGGTCATGGAGCGGATGATTTTGAACTTGGAAGACAAAATAATTTACAAATACCAGAAACAGTCTCAGATAATGGGATTTTAAATAATGATTTACCTTTATTAGGAGGACTTCGCGTTTTAAAGGATAATGAGATAATTGCTGATATTATGTCTGAACATAATGCCTTAATTGGAAGAGGAAAACTAAATCACTCGTATCCACATAGTTGGAGATCAAAAGCCCCACTCGTTTTTAGAACAACACCTCAATGGTTCATTTCAATGACATCTAATAATTTAAGGGATACCTCTCTTAAAGCTTTGTCACAAACTACTTTTTATCCGCCTCAGGGTCAAAACCGTCTTACAAAAATGATAGAAGACAGGCCTGACTGGTGTATATCTAGACAAAGAGCATGGGGAGTACCTCTTGCGATATTTGTTAATAAAAAAACTCAAGAGCCACTTCGTGATCAAGAGGTAATAGACAGAATTGTAGATGCCTTTAAGACAGATGGGGCAGACGCTTGGTTTGAAAAACCTTCTTCTCATTTTCTGGGATCAAAATATAATCCAGACGATTATGAGGCAGTAACTGATATAGCAGATGTCTGGTTTGATTCTGGTTCTACCCATTCATTTGTTTTAGAAGAGAGGGATGATTTATTCTGGCCAGCTTCATTATATCTAGAGGGAACAGATCAACATAGAGGGTGGTTTCACTCATCTTTACTAGAAAGTTGTGGGACAAGAGGCCGTGCTCCATATGATGCAGTTTTAACTCATGGTTTTGTTTTAGACCAACAAGGAAGAAAGATGTCAAAATCTCTTGGTAATATTACTGCACCACAAAAAGTAATTAATGAGTTTGGAGCAGATATTCTTCGTTTATGGGTGGTTGGCTCAGACTACTATGATGATCTTAGAATTGGAAAAGAAATTTTAATAAGACACTCTGATCATTATAGAAGACTTAGAAATACTCTGAGATATCTACTAGGTGCATTAAACGAATTTGATGAAGGAGAAAAAATAAATTTTACTGAAATGCCCGAGTTAGAAAAATGGGTTCTTCATAGAGTTTCTGAATTAAGTAAAAAAATACAAGAAAACACAGAAAAGTTTAATCTTCATGATATTTACTTAGATATTCATAATTTCTGTACTATTGATTTGTCAGCTTTTTACTTTGATATCAGAAAAGATACCTTGTACTGTGAAGATCTAAGCAGTGTAGAGAGAAAATCATGCAGAACAGTAATGGATATTTTATTCAAATCATTAACTACATGGTTAGCACCAATTATTTGTTTTACCGCAGAGGAAGCGTGGCAGAGCAGATATAAAGACAGCGAAAATTCTGTTCATTTACAGACTTACTTCAAAGGTGACAAAATTTGGAAGAATGATGAGCTTGGTAAGAAGTGGTCTGATATTAGAGAGTTAAGATCAATTGTAACAACATCTATAGAAGAGAAAAGAAAAGAAGGTACCTTAGGCTCCAGTCTACAGGCTAAAGTTTTAATAGAGGCAAATGAGGAAACTTTTAAAATCCTTCAAGATGTTAATCTACCAGAGATTTTTATTTGTTCTGATGTACAAATTGATTTGAATCATAATTTATCTGAAACAAACATTAAGGTAAATATTGAGTTGGCATCTGGTGGAAAATGCATGAGATGCTGGAAAATAGTTCCAGAAGTTAAAAATAACACTGAGCTTTGCAACAGGTGTATAAAGGTACTTAAATTCAATTAAATGAAAAAAAATTTTGGTATTATAAATCTTATATTAATTTTGTTGTTACTTATATTTTTTGATTATGTTTCAAAATTGTGGGCGATTAAAAACCTTTTCATAAACTATAAGTCAATTGAATTAACACCATTTTTATCTATGACGCCAGTTTGGAATAGTGGTGTTTCATTTGGTTTTTTTCAAGATTCTGGTGAGATTGGAAGATATGGCTTTACTATCTTTGCATTTTTAGTAAGCGTTTGGTTGATTTTTTCTTCATTTAAAATGCCAAGATATTCATCTCTGGGTTTCATACTCATAGCTAGTGGAGCTATTGGAAACGCAATTGACCGTATAATTTATGGAAAGGTGGTAGATTTTATTGATTTTCACATTGAAGATTTACACTGGCCAGTCTTTAATCTAGCTGATACAATAATTTTTATAGGAGCATTTCTATTTCTTTATAATCAATTTTTTAGTGTCGAGAGTACTTACTATGAAAAATAAATTTGTGAAAATTTTTGTTTTTTTACTCCCTTTAGGAATGTTGTCTAATTGTTCAGATTTTAGAAAAGCTGTTGGTAAAGAAAAGGTTATACCAGATGAATTTTCAGTAGCAGTAACGCCCTCTCTGTTAATACCACCGGGTTATAAAATTGACCCTCAATCACTTAAAAATGATGACTTAGAAGCTGCAGAGAATGATTTTAGTTTGAGTAACGAAATTGAAATAAAAGTTGAAAAAGAAGTAAGTAGTTTTAATGAATTATTTAGTTTAAAAAATATTCCAAAAAATATTAGAAAAATAGTTGATGAAGAAACACTTGGTATTTCTTTAAGTGAAAGAAGAGGAATTGATATTTTATTTGGACAAATTCCTAAGACAGGAATTGTCATCGACTCCAAAAAAGAAGCATTAAGAATAAAGAAAAATAATTCACTTAAACAAAAGATTAATTCAACTCCTTCTCCAGCTATTGATATAAATTCAGGAAAGTCTTTGCTAATTAAATAATCAGGTAACTAAAAATGGAAATTAGAAGGCTTCCACAAAATCTCATTAATCAAATAGCTGCTGGAGAGGTTGTAGAAAGACCTTCTTCTGCATTAAAGGAATTAATTGAAAATGCTTTAGATGCAAAAGCAACTCAAATAGACATTACATTAGAAAATGGAGGAAAAAATTTAATTTCAGTATCTGATAATGGTATTGGAATTCAAAAAGAACATATACGTTTAGCTTTAGAAAGGCACGCCACATCAAAGTTACCTAATAATGATCTTAATAGAATAGAATATTTGGGTTTTAGAGGAGAAGCTCTTCCCTCAATTGCAGCTGTAAGTGAGTTAAATCTACATTCAAAACATATTGATACAAATCAAGCTTGGGCAATAAATATTATCGCAGGAAACTTAAATGGTATTTACCCCTCCTCAAGAGAAATAGGTACAAAAGTTTCTATAAAAAAACTCTTTTTTGCGACACCAGCAAGACTAAAATTCTTAAAATCTTCACAAGTTGAAAAAGGTTATTGTCATCAGTTAGTTTTAAAGATGGCATTAGTAAATCCAATGGTTGGTTTTAATTTAAAAATTGATGGGCGTGAATTATTAAATATTCAACCAGAAAATAAATCTGAGGATTTATATTTAAATAGGGTTAGAGATATAATGGGTGAAAGTTTTTCTAATGAAGCAATAAAAATACAAAATTCAAAACAAATAAAAGAAAAAAAGTTTGCAAAATTACATGGTTTTACTGGGTTACCTACTCTTAATAAATCGAATTATAATCAACAACACTTATTCATAAATGGAAGATCTATTAAGGATAGAAATCTCTCTGGTGCAATTAGGTCAGCATATAGAGATACTCTTCCAAAAGGACGTTTCCCGGTTTTCTGTTTATACATTAATGTACCAACAGATTTTATTGATGTGAATGTGCATCCTGGAAAAACAGAGGTTAGGTTTCGAGATAATGCATTAATAAGAAGTTTATTAGTTGGTTCAATTAGTAGAGAATTAAATTCCAGTTTTTTTCAAACAACAAATGAAATTTCTAAGGATACTATTGATAGGTTTTCTAAAAATAAAACAGTCAACACTCCTAAAAATAATGAGCCTATTGATAACCAAGATACAAAACAATCAATTTTTAATAATATTGAAGTTGAACCTATTAAAAAAGCTATTAAACAAGATGATTTTGAAAATAATAAAGTTCAGTATATCAATAATGAGAGTTTCCCATTAGGTGCCGTATTAGGTCAATTTCATCAAAATTATATTATATCAGAGAATTCCAATGGCATCGTGATAATCGATCAACATGCTGCGCATGAGAGAATTACATTAGAAAAAATGAAATTCGCAAGATCTAACAAATCAATTGAGAGACAAATTTTATTGCTTCCAGAAGTTATTAATCTTGAACCTATTCCATTAGAAATAATAATAGAAAATATCGCATTGTTAACAGATATAGGTTTTGTCATAGAACCATTTGGTGAAGGTGCCGTTGTTGTAAGAGAAATTCCAGCTTTGTTTGGAAATGCTGATATTAAACAAATAATTATTGACTTAGGTGATGATCTATCAGAATGTGGGCTTCCATCAAATTATCTTGCTAAAATTGATCTTATATTAGGTAACATTGCATGTCATAGATCAGTTAGATCAGGACGTAATTTAAATGAATCTGAAATGAATCAATTACTTAGAGAAATGGAAAAAACACCAAATTCTGGACAATGTAATCATGGAAGACCTACTTCTATTAGTCTTTCGCTTAAAGATATTGAAAAATTATTCAACAGAACTTGAACTTGATA
>CACMTN010000045.1 GCA_902616615.1 uncultured SAR116 cluster alpha proteobacterium
TTAATTCTATCAAAATATAAAGTTTTTAGAGGCATCTTTAACTTCCAGTCAATTTTCCATGGTTCGTTGGTATAGCTTTTGCTACTTCCAGATTTACCTTTCCCAGTTTTATCTATCCACCCTTTTACATCTGCTTTATAGCCAGCTTTAATGTTTTCAATATATAACCAGCGACTTACATAAGAATGATAGATACCATATTTAAAATTAACAGCTTTAGATTTAAATTGTCCTACTTCTTTTTTAGAGATGACATTTTTTAATACATTTTTATTAAAACAAGGAACTTTAACTCTTTTTTTATTAATCCATAAGGCGGCTAAACTTTTTCCAACTTGAGGGTCATATTTATTTTTGTAAGATACAAAAAAATCTATATCTGTCCACTTGTCATACATTTTACTTAATGGATATATCCTCTTACATTTTCTTCCAATTGTATTAAATTCAAGATTTAAAAATATTCCACCCATTCCATCTTCTGCAAGACCAAACATCCAAACTGGGGGTCTCACTTTTTTTATTTTTGCTTGGGCTATTGAAGTAAATCTTGTTGGATTAAAATCTTTAGGAACATAAATTGAAAAAGTGTAAAAAGCTTTGTGCCTATTTACGTAATCAGTTCGTCTTTCTACTCTTCCTCTATCCATGTTACAATCTGAATAACCATCTTCGCCCTTACCACAATCACCATGTCCTAACATAAATTTTTCAGAAAATTCTCCTTCTCTTACAATTTCTCTTTCTTTTGAAAAAGTTGGTTCACCAGTTGAACTTACTATTTCTGCACTTACAGGCAATTCTAAATATCCAAATAATTCTTCTGCGTAAGATGAACTGATATGAATTAGAAAAAATAATAAAGTAATAAACTTCATTAACTCTCAACATTCTTTAATTAATAAATATATATATGTAATTTTTTATTAAAATTTATATTAAATCAAGACTATTTTTATGTAATATCCTACTCATCCACATCATATCTTTATGCATGGTACATCAAGTTCTGGCTAGATATGTATAGTTAAGGTGTGCAGCAGATGGGGTGAAGAAATTTTTATTTTTCACCTTAATTAAGATTTAATCTCAACCCTTTAAATAAATGATTGTCTGGAATTAAGTCAAAAGGTAAAAAATTTTTACCACCTTTTATAGCTCTTTTGTAAATTGTTTTTTCTTTTTCTAATGCCCACCAAGTTATAGGAATATTATTTAAAACATAAAATTTATATAAGTCTTGAGCATACTTGCCACAGTCTTCAGGATTTTTAGGTCCTTCTGTTTTACCATCAACATAGCCAATACACCCAACCTCGGACATTATAACAGGTACATTTTTATCTTTAGCCCAGTTTGATATTTTTGAAGCATCTTTTTTTACAGCTTTAGTAATGTTTTCGTTATAAGGCTTACCAACATAACCACTTCTATATTTAGCTTGTTGAAGGAAATATTCTGGTTGATAATTATGAAAACCATATACAATATCCTTGAATGGTAAAGGAGCAATTAAATCAGGAAATCCATATCTATACTTTCCATATCCAGATTTATTTCTTGATGCTATCAATGATTTTCCTATTCCTTCATAGATTATAACTCTATTTGGAGAAATCGTTCTAATTTCTTTTATTGCTTTAGAAGCAATTTCTTCCCATAATTTTCTTTTCTTGAATGAAACTTTTGGTAATTCAAATTCAGGTTCATTAAGTAAATTAAAGGATAATCTCTCTCTTGACACGTTACTAAACACATTGGCTATTTTTTTCCAAGTTTCAATAAATTTAATTTGAGCATTTATATCATTTTCTAACTTTTGTTGAAGTGATGATGTGCTTTTTCCACTAATCTTCTTTTGTTTATATGCCTTAAGTGAAAGAACAACATGCAATGAAGTTTTTTCTATTGCAGCTTTTGTTGCAGCAATAATATTGTCATAATCTTGAAAAGATTTTTTACATGACAAGTCAATAATCCAATCTGCACAAGATATTATAACTACGTGAGAGAAACCAAACTTTTCTAAAGGTTTAATGTGATTTATAAATCGTTCAACATTATAGGTGTTACTAGTTCCTGTCCAATAAGCCATAGTGTTTATACCAACACCTTTAAGACCTTCCAGAGGCATTTCAGGAGCTTTAACTATTTTTTTTTGGTTAAAATTAGCTAGTACATTGTTATGAAAAAATAGAAATACAAATATAAAACATAAAAACTTATTTAACA
Source organism: uncultured SAR116 cluster alpha proteobacterium (assembly GCA_902616615.1). Taxonomy (GTDB): domain Bacteria; phylum Pseudomonadota; class Alphaproteobacteria; order Puniceispirillales; family Marisalimonadaceae; genus Marisalimonas. The sequence continues at coordinate 2,233 of CACMTN010000045.1, forward strand.
TTTTCCTAAACCTTTAATAAAAAAATTTATGTTAATTATATCATGTAAATTTAGTTAAACATCACATAAAAATTTAATTAAACATTATAATCTATTTAAAATTATTCATTCTCTGCTCATACACATATCGTCTCTATCTCTCCATTGTGAGTACTCATAAACTGATGTAATATTAATTGATGACAAATATTTCAGAAATTGCCAAGAAATTATCAGAAAGAATATCTAACGCTGAAACACGTCAGCGTTCCAGAACAGCAGAAGAGTATCAACGTTTTTTATATGCTATTGAGTATATTCTAACTGATATTTGGAAAGTATCTTACATACATCCTGAAGCTGAGTGCTCTATTCACAAACATAATAATTACTACTCAAGTAACACTAGATACCGTGACCCAAACCTCACATACAGGATGACTATGAACGCATTTGATGGATTGCAATTACTTAACCTAATTGTGGTTACCAAAGATGGTTATTATGACCGTACTAAAATGCAAGGTGGTTTAACAAGATATCGTGCAAGAGAAGAACTATTAGAGATGCTTAATGAGATATCAGAGCATCCAGCCATTCACTTAAAACCTAATCTAGACACAGAAACTATTCTCTTACGTGATGAGATAGATGGAAGAAAAGTATTAGTAGATTATGAAGAAGATGCTTTTACTGAAAAAGCTAGAATCAATCTTAGAACAATTAATCAATGCTTTATAAAACATTGGGTAGATTTACGTATTCTAGATAAGGATGTTCTAGCACTTCAAGAAAGACTACTTGATGATACTGAAAAGCAACCTATAGACTTAACCAAGAGAACATTAGTACGTATCTTTACAAACAACTCATTTGAAGAAGGTGGCAGGTTCTATAGAGGATGGTGGCAAAATGTTCCAAGTGAATATAGACCTTATATAACAATAGATAGTAAAGCCACATCAGAGCATGATTATTCTCAGCTTAATCCTAATATGATTTACTCAGTATATAACAAAGAATTAGGTAGTGAAGATGCGTATAGCAGAGTAGCTGGAGAAGAGAATCGTGACGTTGTTAAAAAAGCATTTAATGCTATGTTTCAACACGGAAGAATCCTAAACACAAAACCAAATGATATTGATGATATTGATTTAGATGCAATAGATATGTCATGGAAAGAGCTTAAAGAAGCCATTCTGAATGCCCATAAACCTATAAAAGATTACTTTTTTAAGGGCATAGGCAATAGATTACAATTTGAGGATAGTTGTATAGCTGAAAGTGTAATGGTTCATTTTGCAAAGATGGATGCACCTGCATTACCTATTCATGATAGTTTTGTAATGCATCATGGTTTTGGAACATATGGTGAATTAGAAGAAGTTATGAGAAGAGCTTTTTACGAGAGGTTTAATAAAGACATAGGTGTATCAAGAGAAATGGTTGTACAACATAAATCTAATATTCCCATTGATAAAGATGGATTTGTATCATTAGAAATAGACGATATACTCAATGCAGAGAATGATTACTCTCAATGGAATGATAGGAATGATGAATGGATGATAATTAGAAAATAATGTTTTCAATTGAAGAAATGAAACCTTATCCTAAAGAATTAATGAAGTCTGGTATATATGAAATTTTATTGCCTAATGATTGGATTTATATTGGCTCGGGAGTAAATATTAAAGGTAGAGTTTATTCTCATAAAAATAAGCTTATAAAAAAAATTCATAACAATAGAATTTTGCAAAGACTTTATAATAAACATGGTTTTTCTAATTGGTTTATAAAAATAATTGAAGAAGTAGATAAAAACAATCTAATAAAAAGGGAAGCTTATCATCTAAACCTAGCAAAGAAGAAAAATAAAAAATTAGCTAATTTAACAGGTGTTACTGGTACAAATCTTGGATTAAGAAGAAATAAAGAATCAAGGTTAATAATGAGTTTAGCCGCAAAAAATCGCAGTAAAGAAGATAACGCTAATATAGAAAAAGCCAGACAAAAAGTTAGAAACACTAAGGCATTTAAGTTGAAAATATCTGCTTCTTCAAAAAAAATGTGGCAAAACCCAGAATCTATAAAAAAGCTTTTAAGAAGACCAGTTCTTGAAGGTGAAAATCATCCTATGGCGAGACCTATAAGGATTATTAACTCAGATTATATTTTTGCAAGTGCTTTGCAAGCTCAAAAAATTCTTCAAGCCATAAATATCAATGTAGATAACTCACTCATTGGAGATGTTGCTAAAGGTAATAGAAAACATCATGCCTTCTTAGAATGGCAATATGTAACTGAAAGTGATTATAAACTAACTAAAGAGCTAAAATCCAATGATGAGAAAATTATAATAAATCTTCAACAAACATATAAAACTAAATGGGAACAATTTGCTTATAAAGGTATTAATAACAAAAACTCTAGACCAATTCTTTGTAAAGAACTTGATTTATGCTTTTTGAGTTGTACATATGCAAAAGATTTTTTAGAAACAAAATATAATACACATATTAATAGTGGTTCGCTTTATTCTGCTGCAAAAAGAGGGAACAAATTTAAGGGTTATTATTGGTTACTTCTTGATAAGTAACAATATCATTAAATCACATAAACAATTTTACTTTTTATTAATCATATTACGCATTTCAACGAATTCATTGGGGTATATGTGCTCAGTTACCAGTTTATAACGACCAATTATTTCATCGTCTGTAACTGTTTCTACTACGTAATCATGTGCTTCAATTAAGTCATTTAATTGATTATTTAATGACTGGCTTTGAAGTTTATCAAGATTATGCAGTCTATCATAACCTAAAACTTCTGCTACTTTTTTGCAGTATTTTAAATGCTCTTCTTTTTTCATTGGATATCTCCGCTTTAGTACTTTAGGCGGAATGCCAAGGCGTACAAGTTGGTAATTAAATGCCTTTAATTACTATAATTAT
>CACMTN010000046.1 GCA_902616615.1 uncultured SAR116 cluster alpha proteobacterium
TGATAAATTAGCAGTTAAAGTAAGGAATTCAGACGTTAAAATTGATAAAATGCATACTCAATATTATCTAGAAATTGTTGCATCAATGCAGAGAAACAAAAAGTTAGCTCCAACAGGTGCTCATCTTCTTTTTATAGCCAAAAATATTGAACGTGTTGCAGATTATGTAACCGACATTGCAGAACAAGTTTATTTTTTAGTTAATGGAAAAGTTTTATCAGATCTTAGACCAAAAGCTGACGAAAGTAGTCTTATAATCCCAGAATAAGAGGTAAAAAATGAAAACTAATATATTAATCGCAGATGATGAACCAAACCAATTAGAATTAATGGCATATAATCTTGAGACATCAGGTTTTGGAACAATCAAAGCAAGAGATGGTAAAAATGCATTACAGATGATTGAGGATCATTCTCCAGATTTAGTTATTTTGGATTGGATGATGCCTTATATGTCTGGAATTGATTTATGTAGAACTTTGAGATCTAGATCTGAAACTAAACAACTACCTATAATTATTCTTAGTGCAAGAAGCGATGACTCAGATAAATCATTAGGATTAGATACTGGAGCTGACGACTATATTTCTAAACCTTTTTCTCCAAAAGAACTCATATCAAGGGTCAACGCTCTTCTAAGACGTTCTAGACCTGCTTTAATAAACAATATTTTAGAACATGAAAATTTAGTGATTTCCTTAAATGAAATGACCGTTACCTATTTTAACAAAAATGTAAAACTTGGTCCAAAAGAATTCAAATTGCTTACATTATTAATGGAAAGGCCAGGGCATATATTTTCTAGAGGCAAATTATTGGATTTAGTTTGGGGGCATGGTGTTTATGTTGAAGAAACTATTTTTTTTGCCAGTTTTTTTTCTTTTCTTCCTTTAGGTTCAATAATAGAAAAAAGAGACTCATTTACTATTGTACTAGAATCTCCATCAAATAAAGAGTTGTCTGATAAATCACCTTTTGGATCAATTCTTTCTCTGTCAAAATTTATATCAAGAGTGACGTAATATTGAAAAAAACCTGGAAAACCTTTTGTAAAAATTGAATAAAAAAGAAAAAGTAAAAAACATACAGCCAATCCTATGGCTACTCTTCCGAATAATTTGAGCCTGCTATCTTTCGATCTTCTTTTTAGAATAGAATTCTTAACTATATTTGTAGCATCTTCAGGATTTATAATTTTTTTATTCATATTGTTCTCTGTATTTTTTAACAACATGCAGAGCATAGAAATTCATTCCAAGTGTTATAATTATAAGCGTTAAAGCCAAAGCAAAAGCAGACAACGTCTTTGCAGATTCAAATTCCTGATCACCAACTAATATAGTTACTATCTGTGAAGTAACAGTTGTAACAGCTTCAAGAGGGTTTGCAGTAAGATTGGCAGCTAATCCTGCAGCCATCACAACAATCATAGTTTCACCTACTGCTCGTGAAACAGCTAAAATTATACTCGCAACAACACCTGGCAAAGCTGCTGGTAAGACAATTTTCATTACAGTTTCATTTTTAGTTGAACCTAGACCATAACCTGCATCTCTTAAGGATTGAGGAACAGCATTTATTACATCATCAGACAATGATGAAATAAAGGGAATAATCATAATACCCATAACCAATCCTGCCGCTAAAGCTGATTCTGAAGCTATATCTAAACCTAACATTGAACCTGAAGACCTTAAAAAAGGTGCTACAGTTAAAGCAGCAAAAAATCCATAAACAACTGTTGGTATACCTGCTAAAACTTCTAGAAGCGGTTTAAAAAATGCTCTTTCTTTGGATGAAGCATATTCTGATAAATAAATAGCACTAAAAAGACCAATAGGAACAGAAACACACAATGCGATTATTGAGATAAGGAATGTACCGGCAAATAAAGGTATTGCTCCATACTGGGATAAACCCTCTTGTCCTGAACCAGCTCTTTCAGCGCCCTCAAATTGAGGATTCCAAACAGTACCAAATAAAAACTCGTCATAAGGTATTAATGCAAAAAACCTAATAGATTCAAAAACAACAGAGAATACGATTGCAATAGTAGTTAAAATTGCAATGACTGAACTTACAGCTAATATGGTCATTACAATTTTTTCAACAGCATTTCTAGAACGAAATTCACTATGAATTTTTTTATAACTTAAAAAACCAGATGTTAAAATTGTTATTGTACAAACAATCATAGTTAAAATGTTTGATTTAATCACCCAAGATTTCCATATTTCTGCTGCATTAGTAACCCATTGGGGTGGGGTGCCAAAAACCAAACCTTCAACAGAATTATTTATTTGTGCCAATACAATTGTAAAATTATAATCTTTAGAATTAATTACTTCATTTGGTATATATTCTTTTACAAGTTCAGCAAAAACAAGATCATCACAAATTGTAAAAATTATAAAAACGCCTAAAGTTGGCAAAAGTGCTGAAAGTGAACAAAATATACCATAATAATGTGTTAAAGAATGTAGATTTTTTTGATTTGAATTAACCAGGTTCTTAGCTCGATTATAACCTAGTAAAAAGAAAATTAATGAGATTATTAGTATGACTGTCAGTAAGTAAAAGCTGAACAATATAATCCCCTTTGGTTAAAAGGCTAGCAGTAATGCTAGCCTTTTAGTTATTTAAATTACTTTTTTAAGTCTGCAGCAGTCAAAACTGGTAAGTTTGTCATAGCAGCTTTATATTTAGCTCTTTCTGATTTAGGCATTGGTATCATACCTGCGTCTGATAATACACCATCATTACCCCAATGCTTTGTCCACTCAGCCATATACTCTTTCATACCTGGTACAACACCAATATGTTGATGCTTTACGTAATAATAGAGAGCTCTTGAAACAGAATAATTGTTTCCAGCAATATTTTCGAATGTAGGAGCTGTGTTACTAATTACTGCACCTTGTAGTGTATCTGAGTTCTGATCTAAGTATGAGAAACCAAAAATTCCGTATGCTGATGTATCTTCATTTAGCTTTTGAACAATTAAGTTATCTTGTTCACCTGCTTCAATAAACACTCCATCAGTTCTCATAGCACGACATTTTTTACCTTTTTTATCACCTCTTGCAGCAGAAGCTTTTTTGGCAATCTTGTCTTTACCACAATAACCTTTTTGATTAACCATTTCAGCATAACTTGCTCTCGTACCTGAAGTTGTTGGAGGTCCATAAACACGAATATCGATATTTGGTAAACTTGCATCAATATCTGACCACTTCTTAAATGGGTTATCAATCCACTCGTCACAATTAAATGTTCTACCTGAACCTTCATAACAAGCTGGGATTTTTGCAGTAAGAGCCATACCTAAATGAGCTTTAGAGATGTTTAATGGAGCACCTTTCTTTGAGTTGGCAACAACAATTCCATCGTAACCAACTTTAATTTCGGTTAATTTAACACCATTTTTTTCACAATATGCTAATTCTTTAGCTTTCATTCTTGAAGATGCATTTCCTATATCAATAAATTTTGTACCAACACCGTCACACACACCCTTTTTACCAACGGAAGACCCACCTGATTCTACCACTGGAGTTTTAAAGTTTGGATTTTTACCAAGTTGTTCTGCAATAATTCTAGCAAATGGTAAAACTGTAGAAGATCCGGCAAGACTTAATGTATCTCTAGCTTGAGCAACGCCTGTTACTACTAAACCAGAAATAATACCTGCCATAATAATTGTTTTTTTCATTTATTACTCCGTATTATAGTTAGTTAAACAACGTTGCTTTTTTTGAATTATAATCATTACTTAAATATTTCATTAATATTACAATTTTGTTACAAAAAATTAATTCAATTAATATAAAAATAATGAAATATAAATGAATATTACAAATTTATTACATTATTTCGAAAAAATTAGCTTAAGCAAGTGGAAAGGTTATAGAAAAACATGTTGATTCTTTTAAGTGGCTTATTATTTCTAGAGTCGCTCTATGTTTGATTAATATGTGCTTAACAATAGCTAAACCAAGACCTGTACCACCAAGTTCTCGTGATCTAGCTTTATCAACTCTAAAAAATCTTTCTGTCAATCTATCCAAATATTTTTCTGGTATGCCCTCTCCTTTATTGATTACGCTTGCAACAATCTCGTTTTTTTTAAATTGTTCAATGCGTACTATGATATCTGTATGTTCATAACCATATTTAATTGCATTTTCTAATAAATTTACAAAAACCTGATTAATTTCATCTATATTACCAATAATAAAGCATGGGTCATTTACGTTTTGCCTTAAATCTTCAAAAATTATATTATTATTACTAAAACCTCTCTCTTTAATTGATGATATAACATATTGGATAGGATTAATTATAGATATAGTAGTATTTGGCGTTATATGTTCTTCAGTCTCTACTTTAGATAAAGATAAGATATCATCAATAAGCCTATTCATTCTTTTGGCTTCTTCATCCATAATTTTTAAAAATTTTTTTTTGGTTTTCTCCTCTTCAACATTTCCATTCAGTAAGGTTTCAATAAAACCAACCAAACTGGTGAGTGGTGATCTTAATTCATGACTAACATTAGCTACAAAGTCTCTTCTTACTTTTTCTAAGTTTCTTTGAAGTGTCATGTCTAAAAGTAAAATACCAAATAAATTATCCTCAATTTTTTTAACCTTTATCAATAGTGATCTTTTTAAAAGATCATCAGTTTGATAATTAAATTGATCATCAAAAATACCATCTTCATGACTAGCACTTAAATTTTTAAATTCATCTAAAGCTAGTAAATTATATAGAGACTTACCAACTAATTTTTCTCC
>CACMTN010000047.1 GCA_902616615.1 uncultured SAR116 cluster alpha proteobacterium
AAAGCAGTTTTGACTATTTTAAAAAACTTTTTAAAAAGCAACTTAACTATTTTAATGACTTAATTGTTAAGTCATTAATTTTATAATGGTCGGGCCAGCGGGATTTGAACCCACGACCTCCCGCCCCCCAGACGGACGCGCTACCAGGCTGCGCTATGGCCCGAAAAATTATCCTAATTTAATATAGTTAAAATTTAAATTTACAACTTTTATTTGAAATTTCCAAAAGATTGTTGCGGAACGCCCCTATTTAATGAAAAATGTGTATGTATTCCTTTCCATTCACAATTTAAACTGGATCTTTTTAAAGTTACTGTTGCTCTTCCTGATCTTTCGTAAGTTTTTCCATCTTGATGATAACCAAGAGATGTCCATGTCAATATGGAATTCGCAAATAGTTTATCTGGTGATAATTGAATAAATAAAGTTTCTGTTAGAAATTTAAATCCACTAATAGTTGGCCAAACATTTTCCCATTGATTAATTTTAAGTTGATCTAAACCCTCGACTACATCCATCCAAGTACCAAAACTTACAACATCATTTTCAAAAAATTGTAGTGCTGATGAGTATTGGTTTTTTTGTACAAATTTTTCCCATTCTAAAAACCACGATTTGATTGTTTTATGTTCTAGATTTTGCGAGTTGAATTTATAAATAGCAATGACCCTTCATGCACCCATTAACTTATGCGTTTAATAATTTTATTTTATTTAATTTTATTAATTTTTTTTCGAACCATTTTTGCAATAAACCAAATTAAAATAAGTATAATTGGAACACATAATGCTAAAAAGACTGATTTACCAATTAAAAATTTATCAAAATTTAATGGATCAACAAGTGTGCTTAATAGACCCACAATGTAATATGTTATTGCAACGATAGACAATGACTCAACTGTCTCTTGCAACCGGAGTTGTGCCCTGGCTCTAAGTTCCATAGATTCTAATAAATCTTTATTCTGAATTTGAACTCCCATTTCTATTTGAGTTCTTACTAAATTATCTGCTCTCTGAGCTCTTGTAGCTAATGATTCTAATCTTCTTGAAAAGGCTTGGCTTGTTCTTATTGCAGGCTGTAATCTTCTACTTAAAAATTCATTGTTCGTTTGAAATGACTCCAAACGATCTTCTCGCAAATCTGTTATTCTTTGTTCAACTAGTTTATAATAGGCAGCAGTTGCCGATAAACGGTAGTTTGTAGACGAATCTATTTCTTCTATTTTTGCTACAACATATGATAACTCATTTAAGTCTTCTTGATAATCGGGATATATAATCGTTTTTTTATCTAAATTTTTTTTTGCAGTTTTTGAAACAGATTTTGTTATTTTTGTAATTTGTTTTTCTAAATTGCTTAAATTTAAACTTTCTTTTCTTACTTGAGGTAATCCTAATAAAGACAAGACCTGATAAGTTTCAAGCTCAACAATTCTTTGTAAAAGTCTTCCAGTTCTTCTAGTTCTTAAATTTTTATTTTGTATAAATACTCTTCTCAATCCAGAACCAAGAAAATTTGTCCTGTCAGATTTGAAAGACATGAAAACATTAGCACCATCTTCTGCAACATTTGATCCTGCAAAGTTATCATGATAAAAAAATTTTTCTATATCAATTGGTTTGAAAATATGTTTGGATGGCACCATTTCAATCCATGATGACATTAAATGTTCGCCGGGAAAATTTTTTAAAAATTCAGTTGGTAAAAGTCTTAAACAATTTTCTTCAAATAATTTAGGTTTGTTTTTATTCTTATTTTCAATTTTGTTTGGGTATATAAGTGTTAGAGAAATGAATTCTGTGTGACATTCATATCTTATAATTAAATCTTTACCTTCAGCTACCCAATATTTTGAGGCTTCTTTGGGTAAATTTGGAAAATTAATATTACTCAAAAATTTGTCTAAATAAGCCCAACTTTTTTTATCATCGTTCTCTGTTATAAGATAAGCAAAATGAAATACTCTTAAGTTATTACTTAACTTTATATAAGGCCTAGCATGAAGTTCATCTTTGAAAGATATAATTTTATCTTGGTTATATTTTTCCATAATACATATTTTCAATATGATAAACTATGTATTTATATTAATTAAGAATTAATTATTTGTAAAACTTAGATTAAAATAATTTAAATTTAAAAGCCTTACTTAAAAAATTTTTAAAAATAATAGAGCATTAAATTTAATTCATAAATTAAGTTGTAATCAAATAACGACAAGTAGTTCAAATAATACTTAATGTTTTAATAAGACAGGTAGTATATAAAGATTTACACTTTTAGAAGTGATAGACTATAGTAAATATCGGGTATGAAATGTAACTAATAGATAAATGTACTTAGGAAGAAAAAATTAGATTACAGGTTCTTATTCTTATAATTTTAGGTTAATTCACCTTTGATTGTCAAAATAAAATATCAAATACTGATAAAATGGAATGTTTACTTTGTATAACATTTTAACAAATGCCTATTACTTCAAATAAAAGCTTTTTGTTAATCTAATGTTTTACAATTATTTTATAAATTAGTATTATTTACACTATCAATATTCTGCTAATATTATATGATATTTTCGGTTTTAATATGGGAAAAATTAAACTTACTAAGATTAGTTTTAAACTTTATATCATAATTATTTTTATAAGCTTGATACCTTCTGCATTTGCATTTGATGGTTTTATTATTACCGTCATTAATGATAAAAATAATTTGTCTAATCCTATTTATCAACACAAAGGAAATATAGTAAAATATGAAGTAAAAGATCATAAAGTCACCTCTACAAATGTTCTGTATGATGGATTAGATGCAACTCGTGTTTCACTTTCACCAGATGGGAAAAAAGTTTTATTTTTCACTGATACTAAAATGGTATTAATTGAAACTAAAACTGGCAAACAGTTAAATTCTATTGAAATTGATACTAGAATTTTTGGTTATATGTTAAATCAACGCCATTGGCCAATAACACAAAAATCTGACTGGCTTTTGTTTGTTCCAACTGATTATGGGAAAAAAACACTTAAAAATCCAGGTGCCATACTCAAACTAAATATTTTTAATGGAAAGATTGAAACTTTCTTGGATTTAAATACTGATTTACAAGGTTTCTACAGCTCTTCTTATATTGATAAAACTTATGGAAAAATGATAGTTACGCAATTTAATGGTAATGCAAGCATTATTGATCTTTCTCATAATAACATCTATGAAAAATTAGATGAAAACCCCTTAGAAGTAACTTGTGGGTATGATTTATCTTTTAATGGAAAATATGCTTTGGAAAATGGTGGCACTCATAGAAGTGGATCATTAGTAAATTTAGAAACAAATACAAAAAAACCCGTTTCTTTAAATATGTTTGGTAGTGAAAATGATCGAAAAAATGCTGAGTGGATGGGATTTGTTTTTGCAAAAAATGATGACCACACATTCATGATATCAGAAGAAATTAATGTTAATAACGATAAAAAATCAAACGTTATTAACGCCGTTTTATATGATCTAAAGAATCAAAAACAATTAATTATAAATCAAGATGAAAAACAAATTAAAGAAATACCCATTGGTCTTTATTCTTATAAAAATGATGAAGTTAAGGATCAATATTCTCTAGGCAGATATTCTGGAAAAACTCCTTTTAAATTAGAACTCCAAACAAATCACTCTGAATCTTTAGTCAATTTTGGTGATGGTAACATTCTTAATTATAAAAAAGATTTACCAATAAGACATACATATAAGGAAGTTGGTGATTATACATTAACCTTAAAAGACAAAGAACAAAAAATCCATAAAGCATTTATTAAAGTTACGAATGTAGAAGAACTAAAAAATTTAAAAACCACCATTTTTAATGAAAAAGACTTTGCAATTAAGTTT
>CACMTN010000048.1 GCA_902616615.1 uncultured SAR116 cluster alpha proteobacterium
ATGAAGCTATATCTTCAATATTATTAGAACCCAATATTTCGATTTTACCATTTATTTTTTGAGTATTTAATATTACAGCATCTTTACCAAGCACTTTTGAGATTTCATCCATTGCAGATAGGCTGTCTTCGGCAATTACTTTGTGCTGTGTCATTTTTTTCTCCTTATTTAACTAATTGTCTTATTATTTTTCTTCTTCTTCAGAACCAATATTGGCAACAACTTCAATTTTCTTATTATCTGGCAGTTCAGTAAATGCGAGTACATCTAATGAAGGAATGTGTTGTCTTAGAAGGTGTGATAAATCTCTCCTAATAACAGGTGCTGTAATCATCACCGCTTTTCTATTTTCACTTTGCATTTTTTCCATAACTGTATTTATTGCTGACACTATTTTCTTAATAAGATTAGCCTCAAGGATCAAACCATTTGCTCCTGTTTGTTTAGCTACGTTGACTATAAGCTGTTCTAAATCAGCTGAGAATGTTATTATTGGTAGTGCACTATTTAAAGGTGCAATCTGTTGTATTAATAGTCCAGAGATAGTTGGTCTTATTACCTCTGCTAATTCTATTGGTGTCATACTCTTTACGTTCTGGCTTGCAAGTACTTCTAATATACGTTTCAAGTCACTTATTGGCATTCTTTCAGCTAATAAAGCTTTCAAAATTGTTGTTAAAATATTTAATGGAACTAATTTTGGTATTGTTGATGAAACCAATTGTGGTGATGAATTTGATAAATTATCTAATAGTAATTGAACATCATCTTGGCCAAGTAATTCAGCAGCTTGTTTAGATAAAATTTGATTTAAATGAGTAGCTATAACTGCTTCAGGTTCGACTACCATGTATCCTAAATTTTCTGCTCTTGCTTGCTGGTGTGGTTCAATCCAAGTCGCGTCCATATTAAAACTTGGATCTTTGACATCTGTACCTTCAATTTTTGTCTGAGCATTATCTCCAGGTATAGCTAGAAGTAATTGAGGAAAAATTTTATCTTCAGCAACTATTTCTTGACCTATCCTAATTCTGTAGTGATTTGCTTCAAGTGTTAAATCATCTCTTATTCTTACTTGAGGTACGATAAACCCTAATTCTTTTGAAATTTGTTTTCTTACACCTGTTATTCTAGCAATTAATGGACCATCATTTTCATCATCAACTAGTTGAATTAAACCATAACCTAATTGCATTGATATTGAAGAATTATCTGCAATCTCTGATAAAGAAATAATATTTTCATCTTCATCATCGTCGGTTTTTTTAAGATCTTTATTATTTTCAGAAATTGTATTTTCACTTTCATGAAATTTTTGATTATTTTTTCTAAGTATCCACCAAACAAAAAAAGTAAGAGCCGAACCAAGTAAAAATAATAAATTTGGCATTCCAGGAATTAAACCCAAAAGAAACAAAACACTAGCACTAGGTAGCCATGCTTGTTTAACACCAATTTGAGAACCAATTTGTTTTGAAAGATCTTGACTTGTTGATACTCTAGTTACAATTATTGCTGTTGCAATTGCTAGTAATAAAGATGGAATTTGAGCAACTAATCCGTCACCCACTGACAATATTATATAATTTTCAGCTGCAATTGAAACTGGAAGATCGTGTTGGAAAATTCCAATTACTAAGCCTCCTATAATATTAATAAGAAGTATTAATATTCCCGCAATTGCATCGCCTTTTACAAACTTAGAAGCACCATCCATAGAACCGTAGAAGTCAGCTTCTTTAGCTATATCATCTCTTCTTTGCTTTGCTTCTTCGCTAGTTAAAAGTCCAGCATTCAAGTCAGCATCAATAGCCATTTGTTTTCCTGGCATAGCATCAAGCGTAAATCTTGCAGAAACCTCAGAAACTCTACCAGCTCCTTTCGTAATAACAATTAGATTAATAATGATTAGTATTGCAAAAACAAAAATTCCAACAACATAATTGCCAGCAATAACAAATTCACCAAAAGCTTCAATAACTTTTCCTGCAGCGTCTGGCCCTGTATGACCTGCGCTTAACACAATTCTTGTAGAAGCTACATTTAAACCTAGTCTTAAAATTGTTGCAAATAGAAGAACTGTAGGGAAACTTGAAAAATCCAAGGGTCTGAAAGTATGGATAGAAACCATTAATATTAATAATGATAATAAAATATTAGTGGTAAAAAAAACATCTAATAATACTGATGGCAAGGGGATTACCATCATAACCATCAACATTAAAATAGCTATAGGTAAACCAAATGGTTTTAATTTATCTGACGCAAAAAATTGTCCACCTAATGTATTTGTCAAATTCATGACATCTCCTTAATTTTTTATTTCAAATAAACTATCCAATAAAAACAATAGGTTATTGGAATTGATTTTATTTAAAATTATTCAAGATTTGAGAAGCAAGAATAGTGCCAAATAAATCATACTTTACAAATATGGGATTTTGATTTTTGGTGTTTTTATATTTTAAGAATTTAAATTATTGGCATGTATTCTGCATACTGAATTCAAATAATTTATTCAGGAGTGTTTCATGTCACTTATTAACAAGAAAAATTTAATAGTTGGGATTACAACTTGCACATTACTATTAAATACAGGATGTTTGCAAAGTACACCTAATTCTAATTTTTTGCCCAACAGTATTAATGCAAAGCAAATTAACTCAGAGAGTGACGGAATTGTTGCTCTTAAAGAGGTTTTTGATAGTTCTGTAGAAAAAATTCCAACTCTATCAGCTGTCGGTTATGCTGTTGTTTCTAGTCAACCAGGAAGAACTGATGCTCAAAAAAGACTAATGGCTATTAGGTCTGCTAGAATGGCAGCAATGAGAGAATTAGCAGAGCAAATTCATGGTATACAAGTTGACTCTAATACTACAGTGATAGATCTAATGGTTCAAAATGATACTTTCAGGGCGGTTGTAAAAGGCATTATAAGAGGGGCTAAAACTGTACGTATTAATCCCACAGGCGTAGATACTTACGAAACAGTTTTAGAAATAGACAAAGACATGATGCTAATGATGTTAAAAAGTGCAAGAAGAACTTAATAATATAAAATGAATAAAAATTTTTTAAAATTTAGTAAAATTAATAAATTATTAAAGCTTATAACTTTATTTATGTTATTTAATAGTGAATTATTTGCAAAAAATAGAGAAAATTTTAAAAAAGTTGAAGCAACGGGAAGATCGATTTTATTACCTAAAAATATAGAAACTTCCCGAAAAAGAGCTCTGGAAGATGCATTATATATAGCTGCACTCAAAGGTGGTGCGGATATAAATGGTTTTTCAGCTATAAATTCAAGCACAATAATTAACGACCAGTCAGTTATAAAAGCTACGAATAGAGTAATCGATTTTAATATATTATCTGAAAATCAAGATAGAGAATTTTTAAGTATTAAAATAAGTGCAGTTGTTGGAGATGAATTATCAAAATTTAATTGTAAAAATAGACCATTAAATATTTCTCTTTTGAAGGGCTCATATAGATTTGAAACAAATGTATCATCCAAGTTAGGAAGATATACACCAATTTGGTATAATCAATTATATGAAATTATCTCAGTAATTCCTAATATAAAAGTTAATGATTATAAAAATATATCAATAAAACAATTAAAGAAATTAAATGTTAATCCTGCCTTTGATTACAAAGCTTTAACGGATGGATTACCAGAAATACAAGCAGGAGA
>CACMTN010000049.1 GCA_902616615.1 uncultured SAR116 cluster alpha proteobacterium
ATTTGAATCATAAATATTAATTGTGTATTTATTTGATGTAATAATTGAAAAAAGAGATTCTTTTAATTTATCAGAAGTTGGTCTAATATAAGAACTATTAAGGGGTAGTAGCTTTAAACCTCTATATTTACCACCTGTTATTCTCATAATATAAACTTAATTATTAAAAACTTTTTTTCTATTTTTGTTTAATGATGTTGACAAACCTAATTGTTCATTGAGGACTTTGTTTTTTATCTCTTGAATTTCTCCAGAAGCAAGATTTTTAATTTGAAATGGCCCAAACGATATTCTAATGAGACGGTTAACATCATATCCAAGATAGTTCATAACTCTTCTAATCTCTCTGTTTTTTCCTTCTCTTATTCCTAAACTTAGCCATGCATTGCTACCTTGTTGCTTATCTAGTATTGCATCTATTTTACCATATCTAATTCCATTTATTGTTAAACCACTTTTAAGCAAATCTAGATCTTTTTTTATTACATAACCATGTACTCTGACTCTATATTTACGAAGCCACCCATTTGATGGTAATTCAAGTTTTCTGGCTAAATCACCGTCATTAGTAAGTAATAAAAGACCTTCTGAATCCATGTCTAAACGGCCAACTGAAATAAACCTAGTATCTAATTTTTCTTTTAATCTATCAAAAATTGTAGGTCTGCCTTCTGGATCATTGTTTGTTACTAAATATCCTCTTTGTTTATTGTAAAGCCACAACTTTGTTTCAACCTTTGTTGGTAAAGGTTGATTATTTACTTCAATCTGATCTTTTGAAGTTACATTTATACCACATTCTAATAATATTTTATTATTAACTTTTACTTTACCGTTTGTGATTAAACGTTCAGCTTCTCTCCTAGAACATAAGCCGGATCTTGCAATAACCTTTGCTATCCTATTGGACTTTGCATTAGATGAACTAATTTCTGATTTTTGGTTCTTTGAATGCTTAGTATTATTTTTTTTGAAAGTTTTTTTCATAATTTTGTATTATAGGTTTTAATAAGTATTAGCAACATTACTAACAACAAAGGTAAATAATTTGGTTCATCAAATTGATTATATGCAATTAGCAATCGTCGAAGCTGTCAAGGCAAGAGAAAAAAACGAAGTTCCTATTGGTGCCATAATAGTAGATGATGATGGCAATATTATAGCTAAGGCCCATAACTTGGTGGAAACTAATAATGATGCTACTAGTCATGCAGAAAAATTAGTAATAGAAAAAGCTCTTAAAATTACTGGAAAGAGATATTTAAATAATTATGATATTTGGGTAACTTTAGAACCTTGCATAATGTGTGCAAGTATTATTAAGCAAACAAGAATAAGACGTTTATATTATGGTGCAGAAGATAAAAAAGGTGGGGCAATTGATAATGGAGTTAGAATTTTTTCAAACTGCAGATCTAAAGCCAAACCTGAAGTTTACTCAGGATTTTCCGCTAATAAATCTACAAAATTGATAAACGAATTTTTTAAAAAATTAAGATAATTTTATAGTTTACCAATATCTTTTCTATAAAAACCTTTTTCCCAGTTTATAGCTTCTACAACTTTATATGCTTTTTGCCTACAATCTTTAGTATTTGCTCCAATAGACGTTATTGATAATACTCTTCCACCATTTGAAACAAGGTTTCCATTTTTATCTTTAGAGGTACCTGAATGGAATACAGAAATTTCAGTTTTGTCTTTAAAATTTTTTAGCGATGGTAATAAAACTCCTTTTTTAAATTCACCAGGATATCCCTTGCTTGCTATCACAACAGTAATTGCACTTTGTGGAATGAAATCAATAGTCATATCTTTGAGATTTTTTTTAATTGTTTTTTGAACAATGCTAACTAAATCTGTATCTAAACGCGGAAGTATAACTTGAGTTTCAGGATCTCCAAATCTACAATTAAATTCAATTACTTTTGGCCCTTTGTCTGTAATCATTACTCCAGCATATAAAATCCCCTCATAAGGATATCCCTCTAATTTCATACCGTTAATTGTTGGCGTAATAATATCATTAAATATTTTTTTATTTAATTTTTGATCTAAAGCAGGAGCAGGAGATATAGCTCCCATGCCACCAGTATTTGGGCCCTGATCATTATCATAGGCTCTTTTATGATCTTGGGCCGTTCCAATTAAAACAGCATTGTTACCATCTGAAACCACAAAAACACTTGCTTCAATGCCATTTATTCTTTCTTCTACTAAAATTGACCTTCCAGCATTACCAAATTTATTTTTTTCTAACATATCTGTTGCTGCAATAATTGCTTGATCAACTGTGTCACATACAACAACGCCTTTGCCAGCAGCAAGGCCATCCGCTTTTACAACGCAATAGCCACTTAATATCTCAATTTGCTTTTTTGCTGTTTCAATATCGGTACAATATTCAAATTGTGGTTGTGGAATATTATGTCTGTCACAAAAATTTCTAGAAAAAGTTTTTGAACCTTCTAATTGAGCTGCATTTTTTGAAGGCCCAAATGCGCTAATTCCTAATTTTAATAATTCATCTTTTAAGCCTAGGACTAACGGTATTTCTGGGCCTATAAAAACAAAATCTGCTTTAATATCTCTTGCTAATTTACATTGCCCAGCTATATCGTCAGCAGCTATGGGGTAACATTCTGCGATTGTTTCAATTCCAGGATTGCCTGGTGCCACAACTAGTTTTTTTGTTAAAGGTGACTTTGACAATGATTTAGCAATAGAGTGTTCTCTACCACCTCCACCTACTAGTAAAATATTCATTAACTAATTACTCCAAAAAGCTTTAGATTTATTGAAATATGCCATACTATTAATGCATGATAAATATAAATCTTAATGTAGTCTAATGAATGCAGATACAAACAATCCTGTATATTCAGTTGGCGAATTTTCACATGTTATTAAAAAATTAGTTGAAACAAACTTTAGTTATGTTCGTATTAAGGGTGAAATTTCTCGCCCTTCATTTCCAGGATCAGGACATGTTTATTTTACCCTAAAAGATTCAGATGGTACAATAGCAGCCATTATTTGGAAGTATACATTACCAAGGTTATCAATAAAACCAGAAGAGGGTATGGAAGTAATTTGTACTGGAAAAGTAACTACTTTTTCAGGGCAATCTAAATATCAAATTATAGTAGAAAATATGGAAGTGGCGGGTGAGGGTGCACTTCTAAAAATGCTTGAGGTTAGAAGAAAAAAACTTCTTAAAGAAGGGCTATTTAATGAACAACATAAAAAGACTATTCCGTATCTTCCTAAGAGAATAGGTGTAATCAGTAGTCCATCGGGCGCAGTAATACAAGATATTCTTCATAGGTTATCTGATCGTTTTCCGTCTCATGTTTATTTATGGCCAGTTGCTGTCCAAGGTGAAGGATCTGCTGAGCAAATTTCAAATGCAATCGAAAAATTTAATCAATTAAATGATAATACAAATATTAAAAAGCCTGATCTACTTATAGTTGCAAGAGGCGGTGGAAGCTTAGAAGATTTATGGTCATTTAATGAAGAAATTGTTGTTAGGTCAGTATTTAAAAGTACTATACCTGTTATATCAGCTGTAGGTCACGAAACTGATACAACATTAATTGACTTTGTATCTGACTTAAGAGCTCCAACACCAACAGCCGCTG
>CACMTN010000050.1 GCA_902616615.1 uncultured SAR116 cluster alpha proteobacterium
TTTGAAAAACTAAAACGACAAGTTTTTTGGAATGATCCTCTAATTAATCTTCAAGATAAATTATTCAAATTATAATTTGAAAAAATTATTAAATAATTATTAATAGAAAAAATTTAAAAAAAACCTTAGTCTTAATTTATCAAAATTAAAAAAAGGGAGAATTAAATATGAAAAAAATATTTTTACATATGTTTTCAATTTGTACGATTTTTTTCTTCGGCATATTTAATGCGGTAGGAGGAGATCTTCCAAAAAATATTGCTTGGACAGCATATGGGACTACTTCATCAGGTTATGCTCAATCTGTAGGAATTGGGCAAATGCTTAAAAAAAATTATGGTACTGATTTACGGATTATACCTGGGAAAAACGATGTTTCAAGAATGGTTCCATTGAAAGCTGGACAAGCTCAAATCTGCGCATGTGGAATAGCAAGTTTATTTGCACAAGAGGGCGTATTTATGTTTGCAGATAAAAAATGGGGACCAATGAAAGTTTACAATATGTTTAATAATATTGGAAGAAATGGTCAAACAGTTGCTACAGCCAAGGATGCAAACATTAAAACAATGGCTGATCTTAAAGGAAAAAGAGTTACCTGGGTAAAAGGGTCTCCAGCTCTTAATGGAAATATGGCCGGTTTTTTAGCGTTTGGTGGCCTAACATGGGATGATGTTATTAAGGTAGAGGTTTCTGGTTATGGAGCATCGGCTAATGCAGTTATAAATGGTCAAGCAGATGCAAGTATGGGTTCTTCTGTAAGTAGTATTTTCAATAAAACAAATGCTTCACCTAGAGGTCTTTTCTTCCCACCAATGCCACATAACGATGAAGCAGGTTGGAAAAGAGCAATAGCTACAGCACCGCATTTTGCTAAAGCAGTTGTAACGAACTTCATCGGATCTTCCGATAGTAATAAATCTTTTGAAGGAATGAATTATCCTTATCCTATTTTTGTTACAATGAAAACAACCTCTGACGATTTATCATATCATCTGACTAAAGCTGTTATGAATAATTATGACCAATTCAAAGATTCTGGACCTGGAATGGATGGATATCAGCTATCAAATCAAAATTTTAGTTGGATTTTTCCATATCATCCAGGAGCAGTTAAGTTTTACAAAGAAAAAGGTGTATGGACATCAAAGCATGACAAACATAACGCAAACTTAATACAAAGACAGGATGTCTTATCTAAAGCTTGGCAGAAAACTTTAAAGTCAAATTTATCTGGCGACGCTTTTAAGAAAAAATGGCTTGAAAATAGAGCATCTGCTCTAAAAGCTGCTGGTATGCCAAATGCATATAATTAAAAGATAAATCTGATAAGGTAAAACTAAGTTTTACCTTATCAAAAATTGTAATTAAATATGTCGAAAAATCAAATAGAAGATACTTTAATTAGAAACAGAGCTCCAAACAATATTTCTAACTATATTTTAAGGTTTGCTGCTATTTTATCCTCTTTGATATCAATTTATATGTTGTTCGGTGTTGGTAATTTTTTAAATACTTATGTTTTGCTAGATACTGAGTATCTTTATGCAATGATTGCTTTATTATTACCTTTACCATTTATCATATATCATCCTACTCCTAGAAGAGGAAAAAAAATACCTTGGTATGATATCACTTTTGCAGCTTTAACCTTTATAATTGCTTGTTATTTTTGCTATAGCGGATCATTAATTTTAGAAGAAGGTTGGGAATATCTTGCACCAATACACGCTAAAATAATGGCATTTATTTTATGGGGTTTGGTCTTGGAAGCTAGTAGAAGAGCTGGTGGAAATGCAATCTTTATTATTTGTTTAATTATTTCAATTTATCCAGCAATTTCAACTTTGTTACCTGGATTTTTAAATGCACCATCACAACCATGGGATACCACTGCTACATTTCATATTTTTGGTACAGAAAGTATTATGGGTATACCAATGACAGCTTTTGCAACTCTAGTTGTTGGTTTTTTAATTTTTGGAGTAGCTCTTCAACATACTGGAGGTGGGGCATTTTTTTTAAATTTAGCTTTTGCGCTTTTAGGTACCAGAAGAGGTGGGCCTGCAAAAGTTTCAATTTTTTCTTCTGGTCTGATGGGTTCAATGAGTGGGAGTGTAATTACAAATGTTTTAACTACTGGTGTTCTCTCAATCCCCGCAATGAAAAAAACTGGTTTTAAATCTTCTTATGCTGCAGGTGTCGAGGCATGTGCGTCTACAGGTGGGGTGCTAATGCCACCAGTAATGGGAGCAACTGCTTTTGTTATGGCAACTTTTTTAGAGGTCCCATACTCTGAGATTATTATTGCAGCTGCTTTTCCTTCTATATTGTACTATTTTGGTCTTTTTATGCAAATAGACGCCTATGCTGCAAGAAATAACCTTAAGGGTTTACCTGCAAATGAACTTCCATCCATTAAAAGGGTTTTAAAAGAAGGTTGGTATTTTATATTTGTGTTTGTAATGTTAATTTTAATGTTACTGTACATGCAAAGAGAAGCACAAGCACCTTATTATGCCACAGCTACATTATTAATAATCAATCAAATCGTAAAAATACACAGATGGAACCAAAAAAAATTCCTTCATTTCATAGAAAGTGTAGGCCGATTGTTTGCAGAACTTGCTGGAATTCTTGTTGCAATTGGTCTCATAATTGGTTCACTAACTTTTACTGGTAAAATTGGTACAATTACGTACGCCTTAGTTAATTTTGCGGGTGATTCTATAATTGTTTTACTTATTATGGGCGCACTTACTAGTTTTATACTAGGTATTGGGATGACAGTAACTGCTGCTTATTTGTTTCTAGCAGTAACTCTTGCTCCAGCATTAACAGGTAGCGGATTAGATAAAGTTGCTGTTCATTTATTTATGTTATATTGGGGAATGATATCTTTTATAACGCCGCCTGTAGCTATTGGTGCATTTGCTGCTGCATCAGTTGCTGGTGCAAATGGAATAAGGACAGGCGTAGAAGCGATGAAATTAGGAAGTGTTATTTACTTTATTCCCTTCTTTTTTGTACTTAATCCAGCATTAATAGGAAGAGGATCAGCATTCGATATTTTAATTGTCTTCTTTTCAGCTGTTATTGGAATCATTCTTATTTCAAGTTCATTACAGGGATACCTAATTGGAATAGGTAATCTACGAAACACAAAATACTTAGAATGGCCAATAAGGATCATGCTTGGATTTTCAGGAATATTATTAGCTCTTCCGGGTGGGGACGTTACTGGGTATTCAAACTATGAAATTAATATTTTTGCAACTGCGTTATTTGCCTTACCAATTTCATATTTATTAATTTTTAGGTTTAAAAATAATAATTAAATAAAAAACGAAAGAATTTAAGATTTTAAAAGTCCTGTTTTATTAATAGAATAAGACAAAAAAATTTATATATATACATATTGATGTCCACGTTCCCTTTAATAAGAACGCAGATTTAGTATGTCACATTTAGGGGTAGACCAAACGGTAGACCATTTTGTGCCTATTGACACAGGTTTAGTAATACATAATCTG
>CACMTN010000051.1 GCA_902616615.1 uncultured SAR116 cluster alpha proteobacterium
TCAGCGATAAATAATAATGAAAATCTTCTTAAAGAGATATTATCAAAAATTCAGTGAGTACTAATATAAAATCCTAATTTTGAATTACAATTACCAATTTTGCTAAATGAAATGTGTGAATTAAAAAAACTGTATCTTTTTTAGTTCTGTGATATATATTGAGTGCTAGTTATTAAGTTAGTGGAGGTTTAAATGCGTTTTCACATAATCAATCCCTTACTATTTATAATCTTTGGAATAGTTGGTATTGTAACGCTTGATTCCAAAAATGTCTTTGCAGGTGGTGATCCTTCGATAAAGGATAGTAAAGTCACCAAGCAAAAGAGTAACATTAAACAACACGATCACAGCAAATTATTCGTAGATAAACAAAAAAAATTATCATCTAATAATAAGAATAATATATCAAAAAATTCTACTGTTAACAAAAATGATAAAAAAGACGAAAATGTAGAAACTGCTGGCTTTGCAGCTATTGAAGATGTACCATTAATTATTGATTTATCATCCGTAACCGATTCTGACGGAATGGGTTCAGTTAGTGTACAATGGCAAATTTCATCTGATAATAAAAAATGGACTAACATAAGCGGAGCTACTAACCAATCATTTACGCCAAGAGAAATCCACGTTGGTAGCAGATTACGTGTAGCTATTTCATATGTAGATGGACAAGGAAACTTAGAGCCTCTTATCAGCCCTCCATCAACTCCAGTTAGAAATGTTAATGATAAACCTACAGGATCAGCGCGTCTAATTGGATCTGCAGTTGAAGATAGCGCTTTAGTTGTTGATACTTCGAGCATAGCTGATGAAGACGGTATTGGTGGATTTGATATTACATGGCAAAGATCATCTTCAAAATCTTCGTGGGAAGCATATCCTGACGGTCAAAACGAAGTTCTTAGACTAACACAAAATCAAGTAGGTTATTCATATAGAGCTGTAGTTTCTTATATTGACTCTCATGGTACAAGAGAAGTTCTTTATACAAGTCCTTCTGAAACGATAGACAATTTAGACGATCCCGTTCAAGGTGAAGTTACTATTATTGGTGAACCTAAAGAAGGTGTGACTCTTAGAGCATTATCTGACTCTCTTTCAGATGAAGATGGTATAGCATCTATATCAATCAGTTGGGAAACTTCAAAAGACGGAAGGAATTGGATTGGATTGAATAGTCTTAGCGGACCTATTCTTCCCTTAACTCAAATCTTGGTAGGTTCTCAAGTAAGAGCCAGGGTTGCTGTTGTTGATAATTTTGGTATTGAAACAAATTTATATAGTCAGGCTACAAGAACAGTTGAAAATGTTAATAATAAGCCCTCTGGCAGAATTGTCATAAGAAGAGTTGGTCAATAATTTTTATTGTTTTTATTATGGAGTATAATTTATGATTCGTAATCCTAATGTTAATAAACTAACGTGTAAGGTGATTTCGTTTAAAAATTATAAAGAGAAAAAAGTTTACAAAGTATCATCTACAATGGCTGCAATCATTGCTGTTAAAATTGATCATCCATCAAATATAAAACCAGAAGATTTCTTTTTAAATCAAATTCAAACAAACGAAGACATAGAGTTAATTGCATTTGAAGATGCATTAGATAATAAAAATATAGGTCTTACTTCAACTGAAGCACAAAATAGCGCATTAAATGATGCCTAATTTTTTAATTTTATTTAAATTTTAAACTTTATTTGTAAACTTCCAGACTTGTGGTAAGAGAAGTGCAGCTAATATAAGCTTATACAAGTCACCAATTATAAACGGTTTCAAACCATTTATAATTGCAAAATCAAAACCTTTTAAAATACTAAGTTGAAAAACTCCGCAAATATAAATTACAAATAATCCTAACAACATTGCAATAACAGATTTAAAAAGTAATTTTCCCCAACCTCTATCTGCAAGCTCTCCTATAATTATTGAAGCAAACAGAAATCCAAAAAGAAATCCTCCTGTTGGACCTAGTAGATATGGCAAACCTCCTCCATATGCAAATACCGGAATTCCTATCATCCCTTGAAATAAGTATAAACTTACAGCAGCAACAGATATATTTCTTCCACATAACATTGCTATCATGAGCACAGCTAGAGGTTGCAAAGTCATTGGAACAGGATACAAATCCACTTTAATTTTAGCAGATAATATTAGTATAAAACTACAAATAACAATGGTTAAAAAATTAGTTAATTGACTGAAATGTTCGTTTGGGCTTTCTTTTAAGACAAAACTTTCTAACCAACTAACCTTTGATATTTTAGTGTTATTCATAACAAATTCCTTTTTAAAATAAAGTTTTACTTACAAATAATGTAATATTTGTATATATCATAAATTATTTTTTTATAAAATTATATTTTAGGTGGTCATAAAATGAATGATGTTGATGACATTCTTACACCAACAAGTATTTGGTTAAAACAAAAAAGAAGAATTGCTCTTGCTACTGTAATTTCAACATGGGGTAGTTCACCAAGACCTGTAGGTGGCCAAATGGCAATTGATAAAAATGGTGAAATAATAGGTTCAGTTTCTGGTGGATGCATCGAGGGAGCTGTAATTTCTGAAGGCATTGACTCTATAAATGATGGTAAATCAAGAATAAAAGATTACGGAATCTCAAATGATATGGCTTGGGAAGTTGGGTTAGCGTGTGGTGGTGAACTAAAGGTTCTTATCCAACCTTTAGAATTAGAAGATAAAATTATTTATTCAATTGTAGATAATATAATGAAAAGACAAGTAGTTAAATTAAGAGTTGATTGCTCAACCGGGTATAGGAAGATTGATGATACAATAGACAACCAGATAAGTCATTTTGATAAATCAAAAAATGAATTCATTCATATTATAGATCCTAAACCTAGGCTATTTATTATTGGAGCAGTTCATATTGCGCAAGCACTTGTTTCATTAGCTAATGTAGCTGATTATGAAATTATATTAATTGATCCTAGAGACCATTTTGCAACAAAAAGTAGATTTCCAAACTGTAAAATAATTAATGAATGGCCAGATGAAGCTCTTTCAAAGTTTAATCTAGATAAATCTTCGCATTTAGTAACACTTACACATGATCCTAAAATTGATGACTTAGCCTTAATTTTTTGTATCAAAAAAAATATTGGATATATAGGATCTTTAGGAAGTAAAAAAACTCATAATAAAAGATGTGTAAGGTTAATTGAAAAAGGATTCAACGAAGTCGAATTATCTAAAATTCATGCTCCAATAGGCCTGGATATTAATGCAAAAACACCTGCAGAAATAGCTGCTTCAATATTAGCAGAGATAATAAATTATAGACGCAACAATCATGATTAATGAAAAGAAAAATAATAATATAAAAAAAATTTTACTGGCTGCAGGTGAAAGTAAACGTTTTGGAGATAAAAACAAACTTTCAGAAATAATAAATGGTAGACCTATAATTAAC
>CACMTN010000052.1 GCA_902616615.1 uncultured SAR116 cluster alpha proteobacterium
AAAAAAAACAGAAGAACTAACTTAGGATGTTATGAAAAACGTACTTTTATTTGGTTATGGAAAAATGGGTTCATCTATTGCAAGAGGATGGATGCTTAAAGAACTAGAATTTAATATTATTATAATTGAAAAAGAGGCATCTCTTAGAGAAATTGCGCATAAGGATGGTTTTAAGGTTTATGAAAATATTGAACGTTTAAATGAAGCTAAAAAGTCAAAAATTTTTGATATTATTTTTCTTGCAGTAAAGCCTCAGCAAATGGAAGAAACTGTTAAAAGTTTTTCCATGTCTAATCTGTATAAGTCAGTTTTTGTTTCAATCGCTGCTGGGCTATCTTTTTCTTGGTTCAAAAATAAGATTAATAAAGATATAAAAATAGTTAGAGCAATGCCAAATTTACCAGCTTCTATTGGATATGGTGTCACTGGTTATTGTAAAAGTAAAAATTTAAGTGAAGAGGAAGATAAAGATGTTTATTTATTATTAACAGCTTTTAGTAAGACAATTTATTTAAATAATGAAAGTATGATTGACAATGTTACTGCGATATCTGGTTCTGGGCCAGGTTATATTTTTTATTTAGTTGAGGTACTGTCTCAAATAGGAATTGATCAAGGGCTTACAATAAAAGATGCAAAAATTTTAGCTAGAGAAACTTTAATAGGATCTTCAAGATTGATTGAAACCTCTAATATTGATCCAAAATTACTTAAGGAAAACGTTACTAGCCCGGGTGGAACAACTGAAGCTGGGCTCAAAGTACTTGAGGCAAAAAAAAATGGATTGTATCCTTTACTAAAATCAACAGTTAAAAATGCTATAAAGAGAGCAAAAGAATTAAATTCTGATGGATAAATATATTTGATGAAACTAGATAATAAAAATTTAGAATGGAAATTGTGTGAAGCTTATTTTTCAATCTTAGAAATAAATATGACATCGGAAATAAGTTTAGATCAACTTAGCAAAAAATCTAAAATTACTATAGAACAAATAAAAAAAATAGTTCCTAATAATTCAGTAAATTATAGTATATTTTTTTTAAAAATTCTCATATCCAAAATTGACAAAGAGGTAATAACTGAACTCAAAGCAGATATATTGGATGACACAATTTCAAGTACTTATGACAAAATTTTAGAGGGTTTATCATTAAGGTTTGAGAAGTATTTGGAATATAAGCAATCCTTTAAAATTTTAAGTCAAAACTCAAAACAAAAAATTGAGGTTTTCTTAGGTATTTTCAAAGAAAATTATAACTTTTCATCTAATCTCATAACCTTGATAGAAGACGATCAAAAATGTGGAGTAAAAACTTTAAAATCTTTAGCTTTAAATATTGTTTTTACAAAAAGTCTTGAAATTTTTTTAAAAGATGAAAGTAAAAATATAGACGCAGTAATAAGATACTTAGATAAATATTTAAGCGATATTGAAGATATAGGTATTTTTACAGGCATTATAAAAAAATAATTATAATGGTAATAAAAGTCTTACTCTCAAACCTCCGAGAGGACTATCCTCTAAAATTAATTCACCGCCATGGTTCAATGCAGAGTTTTTAGCTATAGACAACCCTAATCCGGTTCCCCCCGTTTTTATATTTCTTGAGTTTTCTAATCTAGTAAATGGCAAAACCACCTCGTCTCGCTTATCTCTAGGTATTCCTGGACCATTATCATCAATTATTACTTCACTATGATCATCAAAGATTTGTATTTGAGCATTTGCTTTACCAGCATATCTAATTGCATTTGTAATTAAATTTATTAATGCTCTTCTGATAGATTGAACTTGTATGGGGAAAATAGGTATATTATCTGTTGGAACAGAAATTGTTATTTTTTCTCCAGTTGGATCACATGTTTTTGCCGCTTGTTGAAGTAATTTAAATAGACTTGCGTCAACCATTTGCTCTTCTCTTTCATTTCTCGCAAATTCTAAGTAACCATCAATCATATTTTCTAATTCAATTAATTCCTTTTCAAAATCTTCTTTTATCTCTTTTTTATTATCCATGACTGCTAATTGAAGCCTCATCCTAGTTAATGGAGTTTTTAAATCATGACTAACTCCTGCAAGAAGTGAAATTCTTTCAGAAATTTGTTTATTAATCCTGTGTCTCATCGCTTGAAATGCTCTACCCGCTATTCTTACTTCAGTTGCACCTTCTATATTATAGTTATCTACTTCTCTACCAAAACCAATTTGCCTAGCTGCATTTGCTAATCTTAAAATAGGCCTTACTTGCCCTCTTAAAAAAATTATAGCTATAGAAAAAAGAATTACTGAAGCACCAATTGACCACATTATAAATGTAATTCCAGTTGGTACAAATAAACGCTTATTATCAATGTGCATTCTAACAATTCCATTTGCTAATTGAATATCTACATAAAATTGGCTTGAATTTTCAATTGAAGACAGATAAAAAGGCTCTTTAATCCGTTCTTGAAGAGAATTTCGAAAATTTTCGAACTTAGCATTAAACAATTGATTAGGTTTTAATATACCACCTTCTAACCAATAAAAAATAATGTTAAAGTATTGCCTCGCTCTAACTGCAGACAAAGCCCTTTGATCTTTTGAAGGTTCTTTTCCTAATTCATCAATTAACAAACCAAGATCTTTAGACAAATTTTTTGCCATATGTCTAGAAACCCAATCCCAGTGTCTTTCATAAAAAATTGAAACAGAAATTATCTGAACAAGAATTATTGGAACAAGAATAATCGCTAACATTCTGCCAAAAAGGCTTTTTGGTGTTATGTCGCGTAATCTCATTGTCTAAACTTTTCTATTAATTGTTATTTTCTTCTTCGTGAGTTTGAAGCATCCAACCAATACCACGAACTGTTTGCAAATAAACAGGGTATCTTTGATCAATTTCAATTTTTCTTCTGATTCTTGCTATAGCAACGTCAATTGATCTATTTTCCATATTACCACCAAGAGAACTATTGATATCATCTCGCGAAAAGGCTTTATTAGGTGACTTACAAAAGCAATTTAATAACCTTTGTTCAGAAGTTGTTAAGTGTACAGAAATATTATTTTTATATAAATTAAGAGATTCATGATTGAATGAAAATGGGCCAAATCTGGTATTTTTTTGATTTTCAGAACTTTTTGGATTTGTGGTAAATCTTTTAAGGACATTTTGAATTCTAAGTAATAATTCTCTAGGTTCAAAAGGCTTTGTCATATAATCATCAGCGCCATATTCGAGTCCATCAAGCCTATCTTCAGGACTTGACATAGCCGTAAGCATCAAGATTGGAATAGAATTAGTTTGTCTTATTTCTTTTAA
>CACMTN010000053.1 GCA_902616615.1 uncultured SAR116 cluster alpha proteobacterium
TAAAGATTTAGAAAAAGGAGTAAAAAGATTAGCTTCAGAAGTAATTGCATCGCGACCTATAGGTATTTTTGGAGATTATGACGTTGATGGAGCTACATCTGCGGCTATTATATCAAAATATTTAGAACAATGTGGCTGTAAAACGTTTATACATATACCAGATAGGTTTTTAGAGGGATATGGCCCAAATGAAAAAGCTTTAAAAGGGCTACATGAAAAAGGTTCTAAATTAATAGTTACTGTTGATTGTGGTATTTCTTCTTTTGAACCTCTTCAAGCAATGACCTCTGTTGATATTGATGTAATTGTTATTGATCATCACATACCAGATATTAAATTGCCTCCAGCATATGCTATTATTAATCCAAAAAGAATTGATACTGAAAAAGGATATGAAGATTTATGTGCGGCTGGTGTAACTTTTATTTTCTTAATTGGTTTGAATAGAGAATTAAGAAAACAAGGTTTTTTTAAAAATAGAGCTGAACCTAATTTGTTTCAATTTCTTGATTTGGTTGCTTTAGGGACAGTTTGTGATGTGGTTCCTTTAAGTAAGTTAAATAGGGCCCTTGTAAAGCAGGGACTTAACATAATGAAAAGAAGAGAGAATATTGGGATCAAAGTTTTATCTGATATTAGTAAAATAAATAGTGCGCCAAATACCCAATCTTTAGGTTTCTCTTTGGGACCAAGAATTAATGCAGGTGGTAGGATTGGAAATAGTGAACTTGGTGTAAATCTTCTTAAAGAAAACGATGAGAGTAAAGCTATTGAAAAAGCTAGCAAATTAGACGAATTAAACAAAAAAAGAAGATTTTTAACGGCTGAATTAGAGAGTAAAGCCATAGGATTAATAGAAAAAATTAAAAATAATAATGATAATAGAATTCCAAACGCAATAGTTGTAAATGGCAATGATTTTCATCAAGGTATAACGGGCATCGTAGCTGGTAGAATGAAAGAATTATATAACCGACCCGTTTGCCTAATTTCAATTAAAGATGGAATTGGCAAGGGTTCAGGTAGGTCAATTTATGGTATTCCTCTAGGAGAAATAATTTTAGAAGCATTAAATTTGAAAATAATTAAAACTGGTGGTGGTCATGATATGGCTGCTGGATTTACAATTGATCCATCTGAAATAAATAACTTTAACAAATTTTTAAATGATAAGGTAAGTTCTTTTATAGAAAAGGGAGTTCCAAGATTTTCTCATATTGTAACTTCTATTATTCCAATTTCGGCCTGTACTTCAGAGATAGCTGAATGGCTTGAAAATTTGGGTCCGTGGGGTTCGGGAATGGAGGAACCAAAATTTATAGTGCCTAATTCTAAGATATCCTCTTTTAGAAGATTTGGCTCTAATAATGAGCATGCTTCATTTTATATAAATGATGGATCTTCAACAAAACTAAGAGTAAAGAAATTTAATTTATTAAATAGTGATTTAGATAAAGTATTTAAAAATTATGAAAATATAAATTTTGATTTTTTAGGTACTTTAACTATTGATACATGGAATAATTCTAAAACTATTGAGTTCATGCTCGATGATATAATTTATGCAGATGTTACTTGATTTTTAATTAAATTATAGTTAATAACTTATTCAGTGGTCCCTTCGTCTAATGGTTAGGACTCAGCCCTTTCACGGCTGCAATAGGGGTTCGAATCCCCTAGGGATCACCATCTAATATATTAATAAATTTATTATCATGAAAAATATCCAAGAAAAAATTAATATAACTGAATTAGAAGTTATTAGGGCTCAAGAATTGTGGGCTCAAAATGTTATTGAAATCGGAAATTTATATTCTAAAAACGAAGATTATAAATCGAGAGCGAGTGTTTTTGTTAAACAATTTTATGCTTTTGATGTAGGTAATGTTTTATTTAAACCTACATTAGCCTCAGAAAAGCAATTTCGTTATACTTATGATGACGCTTTATCATACTTCATTGGTGGTCATATTTCAGAGGATAAAGGTTTTGCATTAAAACCATGGAAAAAAATAAATTTTTCTGAAAGAAAAATAATTATTCTCAAGGAGTTAGCTTTATCAATGGGAAATTACTTTTTTCAAAGTGTTGATGGTAGTGATGAGGTTAAAGTAGAATTTACTTTTGGTTATGTTAAAGATAAAAATAATAATTTGTTAATAAATCTTCACCATTCATCTATTCCATATACAAATTAAAAGTTAAAATTCAGCATTATTTCAAATTTTTAATCCAATTTACCATTGTTTTTTTCGCATGCTCAGTTTGATTTGGAGAAATAATATCACCAGCTAAGACATGTGAATATTTATCATCTTTATTTGAAAGTTTAATGATTTTTGTTGTGCTTTTTCCACCCCAATTAGATATAAATTTTTTAATTTTTTTAGGATCAACCACTTTGTCATCCATTGAAAAATAAAAAAGCGCAGGTTTATCTACTTTACTATAATCTTTGTCATTTACTTCATTTACTAGCTTTGCCATTGGAATAAGAGCAATTGTTGGATATGACATTGTCCAATATTTTTTGTTAAGATCATTTCTTGGATTGTGTTTCATTGTCTCACCAAGAATTAATTTTAACCAATATTCAGAAAAAGGCCATGAAATCAAACTAGCAAATTTGTTATTTATTCCAAAATTAGGTGATATAAATATATATCCTAAAATTTTCTTTGAAAGCTTTTTGTTTAAAGCAGAAGTTACACTTATTGTTCCGCCAGTTGAAGAGGACATTAAAATAACTTTTTCTCCAATTTTTGAACCAATTTCTAATGCCTCATGAAGATCTTTCATCCAATTTGGAATTGAACATAATTCCATTGCCTCTGGATTTCTTCCGTGCCCTGTTAATCTTGTAAAAAAAAGATTTGCATTTAAATCACTGGCAATTTTGTCAGGAAGAGGGCGAACTTCTTCTGAAGACGCTGTAAAACCATGGATATAAACTATTGCTATCGGAGTTTTTTTATTGGTTTCATTAGCCCAAATTACCTTTTTTTCTAATCCTTCTTTAATGTCTAAAAATTGATCTTCTGTTTTTTTTAAATATTCATTTATATTAGATCCGATAAAATTTGGATTAAAATCGCTTGAAAATTTTACCTGATTTGTATTCATAGA
>CACMTN010000054.1 GCA_902616615.1 uncultured SAR116 cluster alpha proteobacterium
TACAATCAATTTTAAAGTTATTTCTTCATTAAGCATAAAAGAGCCAAGTAAAATCGCAGATAAAGGGTTGAATCCAAGAGAAATAGCTGCTTGAGTTGGAGAAATTAATTGAAGTGCTTTTCCCCAACAATACATCATTAAAACTCCACCTGGAATGACTAACATTAATAATGCATAGATTGGAACTTCACCTATTTGATATATGTTTTCAAAAGATGAACCAAAAAATAAAGTTATAAGAAAATTAATCAATGTACCTGTACCCATTACATAAATCATAACTGGTATGTTTCCATATTTATTTAGATATTTGCCTGAAAAAACAGTAAAGCATGACGCAGCGATTACTCCAATCATCATTAAAAAATCACCTTTCAATGTTTGACTGAAGTTATTGCTTACACTATCTGACAAACAGAATGATACTCCTAGAACTGCTATAAAAACAGCAAGAGATTTATTTATTGTGATTTTTTCTATATTAAAAAAAAAAGCTATTAATATGGTACAAAGTGGCATGGTTGCATAAAGTAATCCTGCTCTTGCTGCAGTTGTATGTTCAAGTCCTGCGGCCATAAAGTTAGGGAAAATTGTTATCATGGCTAAACCCAAAAATGCTAAAGATAAAGAAAAAGTTGTCAAAGAAATAATTGGAGAACTTAAATCAGCAGAATCATTAATATTAGCCACTGACCCAGACAGAGAAGGTGAAGCCATTAGTTGGCATCTTCAAGAAATATTAAATTCAAGAAAAATGATAACTGATAAACCAGTTGAAAGAGTTGTTTTTAATGAAATAACTAAAAATGCTGTCTTGCATGCTATGGAAACTCCCCGAAAAATCAACTCTGAATTAGTTGAAGCATATTTGGCAAGAAGAGCTTTAGATCATCTAATTGGGTTTTCAATTTCTCCAATATTATGGAGAAAACTTCCAGGTTCAAAATCTGCAGGTAGAGTTCAGTCGGTTGCACTCAAACTTATATGTGAAAGAGAAATTGAAATTGAAAAATTTAACATTGAAGAATATTGGTCAATAACATCTATCTTTTCAAAAGATGATAAACAACAATTCACAGCTAAGCTGTCTGTTCTTGATAATAACAAATTAGCCAAAATGGATTTAAAAAATGAAAAAGAAACAAATTTGGCTTTAGAAAAAATAAGAAACTCATCATTCAATATTACTAAAATTTCAACAAAAAGAGTTAAGCGTAATCCCATGCCTCCCTTTACGACTTCAACATTACAACAAGAAGCTTCTAACAAACTTGGTTTTGGCGCATCAAGAACTATGCGAATAGCACAAAAATTATATGAGGGTATAAATATTGGCAGCGAAACAACAGGTCTAATAACCTACATGAGAACTGATGGAGTCCAATTAAGTACTCAGGCAATTGACGAATTAAGAAGTGAAATAACAAATCTTCATGGCAAAAAATATATTCCTCAATCACCTAGAATTTATAAATCTAAGGCAGCAAATGCTCAAGAAGCCCATGAAGCTATAAGACCAACTGCAATATCTCGTCACCCAGAAAGTATGTCATCTTACTTAGATGCTGAACAGTTAAAACT
Source organism: uncultured SAR116 cluster alpha proteobacterium (assembly GCA_902616615.1). GTDB lineage: Bacteria > Pseudomonadota > Alphaproteobacteria > Puniceispirillales > Marisalimonadaceae > Marisalimonas. The sequence goes on from CACMTN010000054.1 coordinate 1,582, forward strand.
TTATGAACTTATTTGGAGAAGAACTATATCAAGTCAAATGCAGTCCGCCGAGTTAGACGAAACTGCTGCTGACATTTCAAATGAAAATAAGTCTATTGTTTTTAGAGCAAACGGATCACAAGTACACTTTCCTGGATTTTTTATATATAGAGATAGAGATGATGATAAAATTTTACCTCATTTAATTGAAAATGAAAATGTTGGTTTAGAAAAAACTGATGGCGAACAACATTTTACTCAACCACCTCCAAGGTATACTGACGCAAGCCTTATAAAGAAAATGGAAGAACTTGGTATAGGAAGGCCATCAACTTATGCCTCAATCTTACAAGTACTTGTAAATAGAAATTATGTTGAGAAAGACAGAGGGAAGCATGTTCCCCAAGAAAGAGGAAGGATTCTAACAGCATTTTTAAATAATTTTTTTGGACAGTATATTGAATATGATTTTACGGCTGACTTGGAAAAAAAATTAGATAAAGTTTCAGATGGGAAATTAAATTATAAAAAGCTTTTAGAAGAGTTTTGGAATGGTTTTAAACCTCATTTAAATAAAATGTCAGAACTTGAAAGAGAAAAAATTCTTGAAGCACTAGAAAAGGAATTGTCTGATTTATTCTTTCCAAAAAATGAAGAGAATACTAATGCTCAACCGAATAGGAAATGTCCAACATGCTCTAATGGGAATTTAGGTTTAGAACTCGGAAGATATGGTGCTTTTATAGGTTGTTCTAATTATCCAGAATGTAAATTCACAAAACAAATTGCAAAAAATGAAAATAAAGAAGAAAATAATGCCAATGAAACTTTTATACCTGAAAATGACGGTGTCTTAGGAATTGATCCTGAAACAGGTCTAAAAGTTATAATTAAAAAAGGTCCATATGGTATATATCTTCAATTAGGTGAAGAGAAAAAACCAAAACGAACGAGTATACCGAAGCTAGTAGAAGCTTCTACTATCGACCTAGATAAAGCACTTTCATTTTTATCATTACCTAGATTAATAGGCAAACACCCAGAAACAGGTCAGGATATTTCAGCAGGTATAGGAAGATATGGTCCGTATTTAAAATATGATATAAATTTTATAAGCATACCAGCTGATGAAACAGTAATTAACATTGGCCTTAATCATTCTGTGGTTTTAATAGGTGAAAACAGTCAAAAACTTGGAAAAGTACTAGGAGATCATCCAGATGGAAATGGAAAAGTCTTAGCTAAATCTGGGAGATTTGGTCCATATGTTGAATATAATAAAATAAGGGCAACATTGCCCAAGTCAATATCATTAGAAGAGATCGACTTAGATAAAGCTATAGAATTGATTGTTGCCAAGGCTGCAAAACCTCAAAGATCAAAAAAGAAACAAACCAAGAAAAAATAAGTTTAATTTCAATAACATTTGAATCATAAAAATAAGTGCAATCTAGTAATAAAATACAAATTTCAAACTTAAAAATAATTTTTATTGATGATGATGGTT
>CACMTN010000055.1 GCA_902616615.1 uncultured SAR116 cluster alpha proteobacterium
GGAAAATTCATAGGTTTTTTAGACGCAGATGATGAGTGGTCAGAAAATTATCTTGAAAAAATGTATGAATTAGTAAAAAAAAACGGATTAGCATTTGCGCCGACAATAGTTTACAAAAATAATATTTTAATTGGTAAATTCGAAGGAAAGGAAAAAGGGTATTTAAGCATAAAAGATATAGGAGAAATTCCCTGTAGTTTTCATCCATTTGTAAAAAGAAACTTAATTAACAAATTTGAGAATTATAGAAGCCAGGATGTGTATAATACAGCTATATTACTAAATAAAAAAAACAAAGTAGAGATGATAGAAAATGAATATTATAAGTTAAACCTTCAAAAAGAATCAGTTACCAAGGAAAAAGGATTTTCAATTAAAATTGATCAAGCCTATAAAAAATATCAGTTAAAATCATTAAAAATGAAGAATTTGAAGGTTTCAAAGATTTTTGCATTAAGACGAATCAAAAATAAGAAGTACATGGAATGGGCAAAAAAATACAAAAAAGGATTCTACGAATATCTAAGTGAGGAAAAAAATGGATAAGATTACAACATGTGTATTTGATGCATACGGTACATTATTCGATATAAACGCAGCTTGTCGAGAATTATCACAAGAAGTCGGTGATAAATGGAATGAACTTTCAAGTTTATGGAGATTAAGGCAAGTAGAATACACATGGCTAAGGAATTCAATGAAAGAATATATAGATTTTTGGAAAATTACATCTGATGCTTTGGATTATGCCATGGAAACATTGAATATAAAAAATATTAAATTAAGAGATGAATTATTATCACTGTACTTAAAACTAGAAGCTTATCCTGAAGTAAAATCAGTTTTAGAAAATATAAAAAATATGGGATTGAAAACTGCTATATTATCTAACGGAAATAATAAAATGCTAGAGAGCGCAGTAATAAATGCAAATATCAAGAATTTACTTGATGAAATTTTATCGGTAGATGAATGCAAAGTATATAAACCTGCAAGTGTTGTATATGACTTAGTTAAAAAAAAAATGGGAGTAAATAAACAACACGTATTATTTTTCTCAAGTAACGCATGGGATATGCATGCAGCTTCAAATTATGGATTTAAAACTATATGGGTAAATAGATTTGATAGCACATTGGAGAAACTACCAGGAAAACCAGATCAAATTATAAATTCATTAGAACAGATAGAAAAAATATTAAAAAATTAAATATCGTGACCTATACCCCAATGCCAAAAATCAGTTTTATAATTATTAAAAAATCTATTAATAATCATTTGATGAACTTCTGAAGCTCCGTCAACTAACTTTGCTTGACGTGCATAACGATAAATCCATTCAAGTATAATATCTTTACTATAGCCTTTAGCTCCATTTAATTGGATAGCAGTATCTGAAACGTTATTTAAAGTATCGGCAACGTATATTTTAGCCATTGAAACATCTTGTCTAGATTTACTACCATGTTCAATTTTCCATGCGGCTCTCATTACAAGTAAACGGGAAATGTCGATGTCCATTGCGGATTTTCCAAGTTTTATTTGAACAGATTCTCTATCAGAAAGTTTAACACCAAAGCCTTCTCTAGTGGAAACATAATCTAAAGCTATTTCTAAACATCTTTTAGAAAGCCCTATCCATCTCATGCAATGTGTAAGACGAGCAAGGCCAAGACGTATTTGAACAATTTTAAGACCTTTACCAACTTCACCTAACCTATTTTCATCAGGAATTTCTAAGCCATTATACTCTATCTCACAATGTCCACCGTGTTCTTCTGGGCCCATAATTGGAATACGTCTTTTAATCTTCCAACCAGGTTGATCTTTATGATAAAGGAAAGCAGTTAAGCCATGTTTAGTTTTGGCAAGTAGAATGAAATGAGATGCAGCAGCAGCTCCAGTAATATACCATTTAAGACCATTAATTATCCATTTACCATTTGAATAAACAGCTTCGGTTTTAATCATTGATGGATCAGAGCCACCGCCGGGTGCTGGTTCAGTCATAGCAAGTGAAGAGCGAACATCTCCATTGATTATTGGATCAAGCCATTTAACTTTTTGTTCTTCAGTTCCTATTTTATTAAGAATGTACATATTACCATCATCGGGAGCTGCACAATTGAAACAAACGGGACCAAAAATTGATCTATTCATTTCTTCATATAGGGCAGACATACCAATAGGACCTAACCCAAGACCAGATCTGGATGTGGGCATTTGTGGTGACCAAAGCCCTGCGGCTTTGACTTCTAAACGAATTTGATTTAGCAAATCTTCATTTATATTTTCATGTTTATCATATGATGAAATATCTGACTCTAGAGGAATAATCTTTTGATTAACAAAGTCTCTTGTTTTTAATCTTAGAGTTTCGATATGTTCAGGAAGTGTGAAATCCATAAATTGCTCCTATTGTCAAAGACCTGTACTTAGTCCGCCATCAACAGTTATTGTGGCACCTGTCATATAGGTGTTTAGTGGATTCACTAACATAGAAATAATTACATCAAGTTCTTCGACAGTAGCAAATCTTTTGAGAGGTATTTTCTTCTTTAGTAAAACGCCTGCATCACCTTCTAATTGTTTTTTATTGATGTCAGTTAGTATGTAGCCTGGTGCAAGTGCATTAACGCATATATTATATTTTGCTAATTCAATTGATTGAGATTTAGTAATTTGTATTAAAGCAGCCTTAGTTGCAGAATATGCTCCAACAAATGATAAAGGTCTATAACCAAGACTAGAAGCAATGTTAATAATTTTCCCATTTTTGTTTTTAATCATATTTGGAATTAAAGCATTCGATACATTAATTGAACCTAATAAATTAGTGTCAATTATTTTTGTTAAATCTGAATGAGTTTCTTCATGTAATAATTTGGTATTTGCAATACCTGCATTATTTATTAAGGCGTAAATGTTTAGATCATTTAACATACTCTGCACTTGCAACTCATC
>CACMTN010000056.1 GCA_902616615.1 uncultured SAR116 cluster alpha proteobacterium
GAAATATTCTTTTACCTGTAAGTTTATATGATAAAATTTGAACTATAACTGAAACTGTCTCCAACACAAAAAGCCCCCCAATGATAATCAGTACTAATTCATGTCTTGCTGCAGAAGCGGTAACACCAATTACCCCACCTAGAGATAATGAACCTGTGTCACCCATGAAAACCATCGCAGGTGGAGCATTAAACCACAAAAATCCTAAACCTGAGCCAATAATTGCACCTAGAAAGACTGCTATTTCACCAACTCCTGGCACATAATTTAATTGCAAATAATTAGAGAAATTCAAATGACCAACTACGTAAACTATTACTGCCAAAGATCCAGCGGCAATCATTACTGGCACTATTGCCAATCCATCTAGTCCATCTGTTAAATTTACAGCATTTGAAGAACCTACAATAACTAAAACGGTAAATGGTATATAGAAAATTCCTAAAAACAAAATACTATCTTTCAAAAAAGGGATTGAGAGTGTGTTTTGAAAGTTTTCAGGAGAATTTTCTGAAATTAGCCATGCTGCTAAAAAAGCAACAAAAATCTGTGGCATAATTTTTTGATAGCTTTTAAGGCCTTTGCTTGTCATTTTTGATACTTTTAACCAATCATCCAGAAGTCCAATAATTCCAAAAGATAGAGCAACTCCCACAACAATCCATATATATATATTATCTAATCTAGCCCACAAAATTGTAGAAATAGTAAAGGCTAATAATATTAACAATCCCCCCATAGTTGGTGTGCCAGTTTTAAAAATTATATGATTTTTAGGTCCATCAGTCCGTATAGGCTGGCCTTTCTTCTGTGTTCTTTTCACATAGAAATGATAAATGGACCAAAAATGAAACTAATCAATAGTGCAGTTAATAGTGCTCCAATTGCCCTAAATGTAATATAATTAAATAAATTAAGAGGTTGAAAGAAGTCAGTATAATTTAATAAAATATCAGGCAGCATTTACATTCTCCTGAATAATGTTTTTGAATACTGGCACAAGTTTCCAAAGACCAGTTCCATGTGAACCTTTTAAAAGAATTATCTGATTTGGTTTAATTATTTTTTTTATGTCTTTTATCAATTGATCGATTTTAGAATATGAGCAACAGTTTAATGTAAATTTTAATTCATCATTTATTTTTTTCGAATAACTACCTAAGGTCAGAAGTAAGTTTGGTCTTATTGCTTTTAAAATTGGAATAAGTTCCAGATGCATTTTTTTTGAGCTTTCACCTAATTCAAGCATATCCCCAATTATAATTACTGCCTCAAAGTCGTGTAGTTTATGTCTTAGCTTGTTAAAATTGTGAAGCGCTGCTTTCATGGATGCAGGATTAGCGTTGTAGCTGTCATCAATTATGTAAGTTTTCATATTTTTATTAAAATTAATTGTAAGTTTTTCTCCTCTTCCCGATAATGGTTTTAGATTACTAATAACTTTAGTAATTTTTTCAGGCTTAAGTCCCAATTCTTTAATAACAGAGATAACTGCAACTACATTTGTTGCTTGCGTCATGTTTAGGTATTTTAAATGCAAATCATTAATTTCGTCATAGAAAACAGTTGATCCTTCTTTTTCGTCAATTATTTTTTTAATTCGTGTATTTGAATTTTTAGAATGACCAAATAAGTGAATTCTAGCATTTACCTTTTTAGCCTCAGTTACTAGAAACTCTTTCCAAACGTTATCTGAATTAATAATAGCAATACCATTATCTTTTAATCCTGCGAATATTTCACTTTTTTCTTTGGCAATTTCTTTTTCATTTTTAAAATTTTGAATATGAGAGTTTGATACGTTAGTAATTAGTGCAACATTAGGTTTAGCTATTTTTGCTAATTCTATAATTTCACCAGTATTATTCATTCCTAATTCTAGAACACAAAAATCATAATTATGGGGTAATCTAGATAATGTAAGTGAAAGTCCAATTATGTTATTATTATTTCCAAATGTGTTATGAGTTTTGCCAAATTGTTTTAGTGCATTTGATAATAAGAAGTTAGTACTAGTTTTCCCAGAACTTCCTGTTATCCCAATAGTAATTCCATTAAATCTGTTTCTTGCAAATTCTCCAATATTTATTAAAGCTTTTTTAGTATCGTTTACAAATAATCCATTGTGTTTTTTAGCCAATTGAAAATTTGAGACTAGAACTCCTGATGCGCCTTTTGATATAGCAGATTCTACAAATTGGTGACCATCAAATTTCTCTCCAACAAGGGCTATAAATAAATCCCCTTTCATAATAGTTCTTTCATCAATACTTATTCCTTGGATATTATCAAAATTTTTTAAAAATTTTGATGTTGGGTCAGAAGCTTTACAAGCAGACATCAATTCTTGTTTTGTCCATAATGGCATTAATCAATTTTCCTTACTTTTGAAAGATTTTTTATAGTTTCCTTTGCGACTGTATAATCATCAAATGGTAGTGTTTCCATGCCAATAGTTTGTGAAGTTTCATGCCCCTTGCCAGCAATGAGTAAAAAATCATCTTTATTTAATTTTGTAATTGCATAATTTATAGCTTTGTTCCTATCAGGTACTACTTCAGCATTAGGACAACCCTCTAAGATATCTTTTCTGATATTTGATGGAGATTCAGATCTTGGATTATCATCAGTAATAATTACCAAATTAGAAAATTTGTTAGCAAGTTCACCCATGATTTTTCTTTTGTGTTTATCTCTTTCGCCTCCACATCCAAATAACGTTATTATTTTTCCTTTAGCTATTTCCCCAATAGAATTTAGAACATAACTCAATGCTTCTGGAGTGTGTGCATAATCAATTATAATAGTTGAATCATTATGTTTAGCGGAAATCATTTCCATCCTACCTCGAGCTGGTTTAAGATAACTTATTGATTTAAATA
>CACMTN010000057.1 GCA_902616615.1 uncultured SAR116 cluster alpha proteobacterium
CATAAAAATTATTTTAATGAAAAAAACACCTCAATTAAAGCTAGTATGATTTCTAAAGCAAATGGATTTTTAGGAACTTGTAAAGAGTACTTTGAATATACTTTAGAAAGTCTTGAAGAATTAGATATAATTGACAAAGAAATGAGAGCAATCTCTTTGCACTTAAAAAAATAATTAATAGTTATAAATCTTGTTTAATAAGATCTGATGCTTTTTCTGCTATCATTAAAGTTGCAGCATTTGTATTTCCTGACGGCATTGCTGGCATTATTGAAGCATCTGCAATTCTAATGTTGCTTAAACCATTAATTTTAAGAGATGGAGAAACAACAGCTTTATTATCAATACCCATTCTACAACTACCTATTGCATGATATACAGTTGCACCCTTATTCCTAATAAAATTAAGAATTTCTTCATCAGATTTTATATTATCTCCGGGAAGAGTTTCACTAACAGAAATTTTTTTCATTGTAGATGTATCTAGAAGTGATCGACACATTTTCACACCTTCAACCAAAGCATTTTGGTCTATTTTTTCTTTCAAATAATTTGGCTGAATTATTGGTGGGTCTGTTATCTTATTTGTAGAGGCTCTTACATAACCTCTACTTTGAGGTCTTGATTGCCACACGCCACATGTCATTCCTGGAAAATTTTGAAGCTTGCCTATCATTCCCTCGGTATAAGAGGCTGGAGTAAAAACAAATTGTAAATCAGGAAAATCTATTTTAGGAGAAGATTTTAAAAATGCTCCAACATGTGCTGGACTATATGAAATTAAACCTTTTTTGGAAATAAACCATTTTATTATTTCTAATGCTAGATTTAATCCGCGTGCTTTCTCGTTTAATGAAATAGGTTTAGTTATTCTATTAGCAACCCTAACTGCATAATGATCTTGCAATCCTTCGCCAACATTTTTAATTTCAAATAATGTTTCAATGCCTATAGATTTTAAATATTTAGCGTTTCCTATTCCTGAAACTTGTAGCAAATGTGGTGTACCAATTGCCCCAGCACACAAAATAATTTCTTTATTTGCAAAAATTTCAAATATTTTATTATTTGTCTTACACAATAAGCCAACTGCTTTTTTATTTTTAAATATAATTTTTAAAACTGTTGTATTCTTTTTAATATTTACATTTTCTCTTTTTAAAGCTGGTTTTAAAAAAGCATCATAAGCACTAAATCTAGTGCCATTTTTAATGGTACGTTGATAGTAAAAAATACCCTCTTGTTGACCTGAATTATAGTCGTTTTGGACTTGTATACCTAATTCACTGGAGCCTCTAATAAATTCTTCACATAGAGGATGTTTTTCAACAATATCAGATACATAAAGAGGACCTTGTTTTCCACGAGTAGCTTCATCTCCATTTTCTTTGTATTCTGATTTTTTAAAATATGGAAGCACATCGTCATAAGACCAGCCCAAATTTCCTAGTTGTGCCCATTGATTATAGTCATCTGGCTGGCCTCTTACATAAAGATGACCATTAATGGAGCTTGAACCTCCATACCCTTTTCCTCTTGGAAATAATATTTCTCGATTATTTACATAATCACTTCCTTCGGTTTTAAAACACCAATTAAACCTTTTATCATTAATTGTTTTAATAAAACCTGCAGGCATCTTTACATATGGATGCTGATTACTTCCTCCAGCTTCAATAACACAAATTTTAATTTTGTTATTTTCTGATAACCTATTAGCAATGACCGAACCAGACGATCCAGCACCAACTATTATATAATCAAAGTTTTCCATAATATTTTATTTAATATTCATTTATAGTTGATGTTTGGCCAGCTATCGTTGTCCTAACCATTAACCTTTTTTCTATTTTGCCTTTTATTGGGGTAGCTCTATGTAATACAGCTCTATTATCCCACATAATTAAATCAAATGGTTCCCAAATATGAGAATAAATAAATTTTTCTGTGTCAATGTAAGAGTTAATTTCAGCTAAGAGAGCATCACTATCATTTTCTGACATCCCATCGACATTTTTACAATGCGCACCTAAATAAAGAGATTTTCCATACTTATTATCATTTAAAACTAATTTTTGTTTAACTGGAGGAAGGGCTTGTTTTTCTTCAGGAGTAACTAAGTTTGGATCAATTTTTGATCTTCCATGAGAATAATCATGCCAACAAATTTTATCATCAATCTTTAATTTTAATTTCTGAGGTAAAGCATTGTAGCTAGCTCTCATTGACAAAAACTCTGTATTTCCTCCAAGTAAAGGGATCATTTTAGCTGATAAAATTGACATTTTAGACGGAATTTTTTTAAATGAACTATCGCTATGCCATTCTTGGTTAGCTAAATTATTTAATCTTTGCCTATCTGTGGGTGAGACAATTTTTCCATTTTCATCAAAGTTACGAAGAATAATTAGTTTTGAACCAGATCCATCTGTCCCCACTTTTGTCAGTTCAAGAGTGCCAAAATTTTCACTAAATTTTATGTGGTCATCATTTGTAATATTTTGATTTCTAATCACAACTACAGAAAATTCTGATAAGAGATCTGTTATTGTATTAATAGTTTCTTTATCTG
>CACMTN010000058.1 GCA_902616615.1 uncultured SAR116 cluster alpha proteobacterium
GTAATGCTATTGTCTGGAATGATAAGTAGGATTGGTTTTGGATTTTTATCTGACAAAATTGGCCCAATATATACCATTCTCATTGGATCATTATTACAAATGTTTTCTTTAGTTTTTTTCTTGCCATTTGATAGTCAGTTGTCACTATTCATTGTGTCTTTGATGTTTGGTTTATCTCAAGGTGGGATTGTTCCAGCATATGCAATGATAGTTAGAAAATATCTCCCAATTGAAGAAGTTGGAGAAAGAGTAGGCTTGGTTATAATGGGAACTATCGTAGGTATGGGGTTAGGTGGTTGGATGTCTGGAGAAATATTTGATCTTACTCAATCTTATAAACTTGCATTTGTTAATGGCATATTTTGGAATTTAACAAATCTCCTCATTGTCACATTTATTATGTGGAAAGTTTACTTCCAAAAGGATAGATTTATCTACAGTTAATTGAAGAGTTTTATATGAATAAAATAAAAGAACTTACAAAATCAAGTTTTGAAATCACTTATGAGTTATTCATCGTAATGATTCCTACTTTGATAGTAGTAAAAATACTAGATGAAATAGGTTTTGTTGAAATTTTAAACAAGATGTTTGCACCTTTAATGTTTTTGTTAGGATTACCAGAAGCTATTTCATTAGTTTTTACCACTTCAATGTTAACTAGTCCTTATGCTGGTTTAATAGTTTTCTCAGGACTTCCAGCTGATATGCCATTTACTGCTGCTCAAGCAAGTGTTCTTGGGCTTCTTATTTTATTTACGCATTCTTTACCAATAGAAGTTATAATTTGCCGAAAAGCAGGTGTTAGAGCACGTGCGATGATATTTATTAGATTAGGTTTGGGAATATTATCATGTTATTTTTTGAATTTGTTTTTTGAATTAACAGGATATATGAATTATCCTGCTACTATTTTATTACCAAGTCTTGAGAGTGCGCCCGACCTTTTAAGTTGGGGAATTTCTCAATTAAAAGGTCTTGGAATGATTTTCATTATTATAGTTGCACTTGTCATTATATTAGATTTTTTAAAATTCATTGGTGTTGAGAAACTAATTGAAAAAGCTTTAAAACCATTTTTAAATTTTCTTGGTGTTGGCGAAAAAGCGTCAACAATAGCCGTTGTAGGAGTAACATTAGGTATAGGCTTTGGAGCTGGTCTTTTAATTAAAGAAGTGAAAACTGGAAAACTTCACTACAAAGACGTGTTTGGTGTATTGGTTTTAGTAGGAATGCTTCACAGCATTATTGAAGATACTGCGGTCATATCATTAATAGGATCAAACATAATTATAACTTTGTTTCTAAGAGCCGTACTTACATTGTGCATCGTTTACGTGTTTATGAGGTTGGGTGCGCATTTTACTAAGGAATTTTGGCAAAAACATCTTACAAATTATAATATCCCAGAATACAAACCAAATTCTTAGTAGGGAATTATTGTGTTGTCCCAAGCAAATATTTTGCCGTTATCATCTACTGTTTTCGCATCAATAACGTTCACTAATTTCTTAGCTGAAAATTCTGGAGAGAAATACTCCTTATTCTTTTTCTGAAATGGTCTCGACAATTTTGAATCTACAGTGCCTGGATGAAGCCCAAAAATAATACTGTCGTGATTTAATCTTTGTTGTTCAATTGATAAACCTTTTAAAATCATATTTAAGGCTGATTTTGAAGCTCTATATGAATACCAACCACCAAGTTCATTGTCCTGAATGCTTCCAACTCGCGCAGAAATTGATGCAAATTTAGTTATCCTATCCCTGTAGAGGCAAGGTAAATAGTATTTAGCAATCAATGCAGTTGGTATAGTATTAGCATTAAACATATCTAAAAATTTTTCAGTAGATAAATCTCTGATTGATTTTTCTGGATTATCTAAAGCACCAATAGCAACTATAATTATATCCAATTTAATTTGTAGAGAGGAAGCGGCTTCAGCTAGGCTTTGTTCGTTGCAATAATCAACTTTTATTGATTTTATTTGATTATTTTCAAATTCTTCACCTGATCTTGAATACGCAATAATATTATCAATATTTGGTTTATTTATATATTCAATGCATAGTGCCTTTCCAATTGCACCAGAGCATCCGAAAATAGCTACATTTAAATTTGACATTGGATATACTTTTATTCTTACAATTGAATTTTTGACCAATATACTTTATTCGATACATATAGTCATCTTATAATAAAATACAAAGAGACAAATATGAAAAATAATAAACCTCATTTCTTACTAATTCACGGAGCTTGGCATGGAGGATGGGTTTGGAATGAAATATCAGAAATATTGAGCTATCAAGGGTACAGTGTGTCAACGCCTACTTTAACCGGTCTAGGCGAAAAAAAGCATTTATTATCATCTAAAATCACAATTGATACGTTCATTGAGGATGTAGTTAATCATATTATTTTTGAAAATCTTAATAATATTATACTTGTCGGTCACAGTTTTGCTGGAAGTGTAATAAGTGGAGTTGCAGATAAATTAAAAGATAGGATACAAAAATTAATTTACTTTGATGCTGT
>CACMTN010000059.1 GCA_902616615.1 uncultured SAR116 cluster alpha proteobacterium
TAACAGAAATTATCTTTGCTGGAACATGTCTTGGAGAAGCACCTGTTTTAATTTTAGTTTTAATTTGGTCAATTAATTCTTCTGTCAAATTAGAATTTTGATTAAGTCTAACAAAAAGTACAACCCTTGTATCATCTTTCCAATTTTGACCTACAACTAAACCCTCCAGAACTTCTTCAATTTGTTCAACTTGCCTATAAATTTCAGCTGTGCCAATACGAACACCTCCTGGATTTAGAGTAGCATCTGATCTGCCAAAAATAATAAACCCATTATTTTCACTCTTTAAGATATAATCACCATGACACCACACATTCTCATATTTATTAAAGTAAGCGTCGTAATATTTTTCATTATTGTTATCATTCCAAAAGAATAATGGCATACTTGGAAAACTTTTAATACAAACTAACTCTCCCTTCTCATTTTTTAAAGAGTTAGCATTTTCATCATATACATGTACATCCATACCTAAAATTGGACCTTGAATTTCTCCTCTTCTCACGACGGACATTGGATTTCCACCTATGAAACATCCAACTATATCTGTCCCCCCAGACAAACTTGCAACCGAAACATCTTTTTTAACACTGGAATAAATATAGTCAAAACTTTCATGTATTAATGGAGAGCCGGTTGAACCTATAATCTCTAAATTTTTTAATTTAAATTTGTCAATTATGTTAATCTTTTCCTTACTTAACGCATCAATATATTTTGCTGACACACCCATAAAATTAATCTTTTCACTATCTACATACTTCCATAGAACTTCTGGATTTGGATGAAAAGGTGAGCCATCATACAAATAAATTGTCGACTTTAACAATAAACCTGACACAAGCCAATTCCACATCATCCATCCACAAGTTGTGAAATAGAATACCCTACTTTCTTTTTTTGCATTTGAATGCAAACCCATTTCAACTAAATGTTTTAAAAGAATTCCACCATTAGAATGGACTATACATTTTGGTTTTCCAGTAGTGCCACTAGAAAACATAATATATAAGGGGTCGCTTAAACCAAGTGGTTCAAAAAATATTTCATTTGTTGAATATTGATTTTGAATATCATTATAATATTTGAATTTGTCATTACTATAATCATTATCAATTCCCAAAAGAGGTGCTATGACAATTGTTTGTAAAGAGGGTAATGCTTTAACTACATCAATTACTTTGTTTGTAATATTAATTTCTTTACCATTGTACCAATAACCATCTGTAGTAATTAAAATTTTTGGTTCAATTTGACCAAATCTGTCTAAGACTCCATCTACACCAAAATCTGGAGATGCAGAAGAAAAAATTGCCCCTATCGATGAGGTTGCTAACATCATTATTACAGTCTCTGGCATATTTGGCATGTAGGCAGCGACCCTGTCTCCTTTAGCAACACCTTGTCCTTTCAAAAAATTTGCTAATGCTGCTACTTGTGACTTTAATTCTTTCCAAGACACTTCTTTTCTTAATTTGTTTTCAGATTTAAAAACAATAGCAGGACCTGAAACATCCCCTAAAAGCATATTTTCGGCATAATTAACCTTACCGTTAGGAAAAAATTTACTACCAGGCATTTGATTTAATGGTTCGATATATGGCTCCGTCCCCTTTAAACCTTTAATTTCAAAAAAATCCCAAATCAATGACCAAAAGTCTGATTTGTTTTCTATAGACCAATTATGCAAATTAGCAAAACTATCAAGATTTATATTGTATTTTTCATTGATGTTTTTCATAAATTTATACATCTGTGAAGATTTAACTCTTTCATCAGATGGAGACCAAATCACAGGATTAGAAACGATATCATTTTTCATAATCAATTTACCAAAAAATTAGATATAGTTTTTAGAACAACTTTCGGCAAAGAGAGCCATTTCATAGTCTAATTCTGTAATTCCGCCTTTGTCATGGGTAGTTAGAGTGATAGTAACTTTATTATAAACATTTTCCCATTCAGGATGATGATTAATTTGTTCAGCTTTCAATGCTATGGAGGTCATAAAAGAAAAAGCTTGTTTAAAATCAGAAAATTTGAAAGTTTTTACAAATGCAACTCTACCATCATCTGTCTTTGACCAACCGTCAATATTTTCAAACTTCTTATTAAAATCTTTACATTCCATTACCAAAATCCTTTCTATTAATAATCGTTCTTAGTGGTTTCATGTTAGATGCATAAGCTAGGAGCAAATTCAAAACATAATTAATCCTATCATCCAACCAATCAGGAATATTCTTGCCATGAGAACCAGGATTAAATTCTTCGACGTTTCTAATAATGATGTTTTCTGGTATCCACATTATATGTGTATTTTTATAAGAAGAAGACCTCAATTCAGTTATTGGATATGCTCCACCATTACCACTACTTACTGAAATAATTAAACCAGGTTTATGTGCAAACTCACCATTGCCACACAGTAAAAATATATTTTTAGA
>CACMTN010000060.1 GCA_902616615.1 uncultured SAR116 cluster alpha proteobacterium
GTATAGTCATTTGTTTGAGAACCAAATCAAATGTATCAGCTATGCGTGCTAGTAAATCACTTTATCAAAGGCTTGATGATTATTGGACATCTATAAGATTAACTAAGATTCAAGTTCCTGCCGAGCATATTCTTGTGAGCAAACCACTTATAAATAGTAATTCAAATGCACCTTTATTGTCTGAAGCTCTTTCTACTTATCTAAGGTTAAAAGGTGAGGGCAAGGATAATACATTTATTAGAGGAGCTAATAGAAATATTAAATATGTAATTGAGTTATTAGGTGATTTACCTATTGATGAATATAGTAGTAAAGATGCGTCCAAGTTTCGTGACTACTTGTTAGATAGAGGTCTTTTAATATCATCTGTCAAAAGAGTATTCTCATCCATTCGTTCAATTATGAATTTATCAATATCAGAAGAGGGTATTAGTTGTATTAATGCTTTCAGTAAAACCTATATGCCAGATAAATATAATGTAGATTTAAGAATGCCAATTCCAATTAGGGATATCAAACATATTCAATTCTTATGTAGAGAATATAATGATGATTTAAGATGGTTGATAGCATTATTAAGTGATACCGGAATGAGATTAGGCGAGGGGGTAGGTCTATTAAAATCTGATATAAAACTTAATTCTGATATACCTCATATAAGACTTATTCCTCATCCATGGAGACGTTTAAAGACTAGAGCTAGTGAAAGGTGTATCCCATTAACAAAAGAGTCTCTGTGGGCTTCTAAGAGAATCTTAGAGCATAATAGAGATAGTTTATTTGCATTCCCTAGGTATACTTCTTCAAAAGGTTGCAATGCAAACTCAGCTAGTGCAGCTTTAAATAAATGGCTTAAAGAGAAACTGTTAAATGATTATGTAATTCATAGTCTTAGGCATAGTTTTAGAGACAGATTGAGGGCAGTAGAATGTCCATCAGAAATCATAGACCAATTAGGTGGATGGAGTATTAAAAGTATAGGGCAGGGATATGGAAGTGGTTATCATTTAAATCATTTAGAGAAATGGATTAAATTAATTTGAAATATTAATTATTTTAGTGAATGACAATAATTACATATTAATAGATTAGCACATTGAAATATTGAACTACAAAAAATATAAAAAAGAATTTTGATGTTATCTTTTAAAAATTTAGAATTAACCCATAGTGATTATAAAGGTTTAATTTTATGGATAACAAAAGTTTTATTGAACAAATAGAAGATATTTATTCTAATACTTCAATTTATTTTAATTCAAACGCTTATTACTATTGGTCAAAGCCTAAATCATTAAATGGTCAAATAGGTTTTTGTATTCTTTACACTGCACCATCTTATAATCCTGACATACTAATTATTGGTCAAAATCCTTCTTATTTTAATCAAACTAATGAAATGTCAGATGAAGATATGTATATGATGAGTGGGCGAATACCAGAGATTAACTCATATTTACAACATAACCACAAATTCGCTTTAAAAATCAGAGAAGTTTTTTCATCAGAAAGTGATAAACAATACTTACTAAAAAGTGTAGGTATGAATATTTGGTATGCTCAGGGAAGCAAATTAGACCAAGTAAAAATGACTGAAGATTTAAAAGATATGAAAGAATTTTGTAAAAAACAGACATTTAAAATGATTAATATTTTAAGACCAAAAACTATATTCAGTATTGGCTTTAAAGTTTTTGACGAACTTAATAATAAAGATAAACATAAAGATACATTAAAATTCGGTAAGTATAGGATTTATGAAGAAGGGGAATTAGGTAATATTCCTATTTATGGTTGCGCACATCTTACTGGAGCATATATACCTGATGAGCCTCTACTTGATGGTGCAAGGCAATGTTTATTAAACATTAAGGAATATTTAAATGATGCTTAATATGGAAGAACTAATTGAAGCTATCTTTGAAATGTTAAATTTATTTGTTTTATTAAGCTAATGAATTTTTTAGAATTTTTAAAAAATAAAGAACCTGACTTTAAAGGAAGGTATTTAGAAGATATCTGGAAGTATTCAAATTATGAAATTGAGAATATTCATGACTTTGTTCAATTAGCATTCCCTCTAAATAAACCTAGCGAAAGTGTTTTTCATGGGCATTATCTTAAAACTAAACATGAGATTAATTTGATTAAAAATGACAAATTAGCTCAATTAAATTTGGTTAAGTCATCAAAATGGTTCTTAAATTTTTTAGAATTAAATAATAACTGGCAGAATAGCTACGACCATAATCAATTAAGAATATCTAGAATTATTCAATCTTTAAGATTGTTAGTATCAAA
>CACMTN010000061.1 GCA_902616615.1 uncultured SAR116 cluster alpha proteobacterium
TTATCCGAGAGTAAACCACCTTTTTTATAAATTTTTGGTAAACCTAAGGCAATTCCCGATCCACCAGTTAAAAATTGTAAATCTTTTACTCCGTTACATATAATTTCAAAATCTTCATTATTGGTTGTATCAACTATTGCGTATTTGTAACCTTCAATTTTCAATTTGTTAATTTTATCTTTAACACTTTGTGAACCATTATTTATTGTTTTATAGTCAATTAACCCAACACTATGTTTAGTCTGATGGTCTAGCCATCTAACTAAATTATGGTCAATCATGGGAGTTAAAGGGTGTTTTTCCATCCCTGATTCATTGAGTGGTTTTCCATTTACAAACATATGTCCGTAAAACACTGTTCTCCCTGCATCTGGAAAAGAAGGACAGGCTATGGTGAAATCAACATTTAATTCCTCCATTATAGCATCAGTAACTGGACCTATATTTCCTTCTTTTGTTGAATCAAATGTAGAACAATATTTAAATATGAATTGACTGCAACCAGCATTTTTTAACCATTTCAAAGCTTTTAGACTCTCTGATACAGCTTCATTAATTGGAATTGTCCTTGTTTTTAGTGCAATTACAGCAGCATCAGCATTGGTTAGTGAGGCTTTGTTTTTAAAGGAGGGAACTCCCGCAAACATAGAAACTTGCATTCCAGACTTTTTTAAATTATTTGCTATGTCTGATGACCCTGTAAAGTCATCACCTATAATTCCAAGTATCATGTTTAATCAACTTTATAGTTTCTGTTTTTCAAGTTGTGTGACAATTTTTTCTTTAACCCAAGGTGTAACCTCTTCATTAAAAGCTAAATAATGATCGCTTTGAAGGTGAATATCAAAAGCGTCTTTATCAGTATATGTCTCATATAAAAAAACTACATTTTGGTCATTTGGATCATGACATACATCAAACTCATGACAATCTTTTTCAAGTTCAAGAGAGTCTTTAGCTTGTTGTAAAATTCTAGTTTTAAATTTATCTATATCTTTTTCGTGGATTACGAATTTTACTGTAATTACAAACATTAATTTATTAATCTCCTCTCAAGTTAATATTTGTTTTTGAATTTCATTATCTCTTAATAAACCACTTAAAGTTTCAGTTATTGCCGTTGTTCCCATATCACCTCCAAATTCTATTGGTCTTAATTCATTTCTTTCAAAACCAATTTCAATTGCAGTCTCAATTAATCTAGAACCTAACAAAGTACTTTTACATTTTGTTTTATCAGATAGATATTCGAGCATCAGAGATGCACTTAAAATAGTAGCTAGCGGATTAGCCTTGTCCTGTCCGAGTATATCAGGCGCACTCCCATGGGCAGGTTGAAATAATCCATGATTATCACCTATTTCAGCACATGATGCCATACCCATGCCTCCGATAAGGCCTCCTCCTAAATCAGATAATATGTCACCAAACATATTTTCCATCACCATTACATCGTATTCCCAAGGATTTCTAATCAAGTTGAGTGCCATTGCATCAACATAGCAATGGTCAGCATCTATATCTTTAAATTTAACTTTTCTTTCATCAAATATTTTCCTGAAAAATGCCTGTGATCTAAAAACATTTGCTTTATCAACGCAAGTTACTTTTCCAAGCTTACCTTTTTTCTTTCTTTGCCTTGCTAATTTAAATGCAAAATCATGTAATTTTTCAGTAGTTGCTCTAGTTATTTTCATTACATCTTGCACTTCTTCATCATTTTCAACAGGACATCTATTATGAACAGCAGCAGTGTAAAATAATCCTTCAGTAGATTCTCTTAAAATAATTAAATCTATATTTTTTGATAATTCATTACTTAATCTATTTGGTATGTTTTTATATGCTTTAACTGGTCTTACACCTGCATACAAACCAAACATTTCTCTAAATCTTAGGTGAGGGCATATTTCAGTTCCATCTTTATGACGAACACTAGGTAACCCAATTGCACCTAAAAAAATACTATCGAGTACGTCAACTTTTTTTTCTCCTCCTGGTTCAACATCTTTTCCAGTCAAAGAATAATATTCAGCGCCTGCTTTGATCATATGCCATTCGCATTTAAATCCACCTGTTATTTTTGAAGACAAGTCAACAATTGAAATAGCTGAATTTACTACGTCTTTACCTATCCCATCTCCAGGTACGGTAGCTATTTGAAATTCATTATTATTCATGCGTGAT
>CACMTN010000062.1 GCA_902616615.1 uncultured SAR116 cluster alpha proteobacterium
TAATTTATTTAGTGCGATATTTTCTATTCTACTTGGACGCTTTAAATAGCTTAGTTCAGCATTTAAAATAACAAGATCTGATTGAGCAATGTTTATATTATTTTTAATTTGAGCTAATTCGATTTCTTTTTTTGTAATGAAGTGTTTGATTTGGTAGAGAAAGATGGCTACAAAAAGAATTACAAAAACAAATAAAAAAGACGGATATTTTATCATGCAATTTCTCCAAATGTAGATAAAAACTGTGTCCTTTTTGCAATACGTAATTTTGCGGATCTGGATCTTTTGTTAAATTTGATTTCTTTTGCAGATGGCAAAATAGGTTTTTTTGTCAATATTTTTAAGCTTGGGTTTTTTTTTGGAAGTTCTGGCAGATGTCTTGATAAAGAATTGTTTTGCAAGCATTTAGCAAAGAAATTTTTTACAATTCTATCTTCAATTGAATGGAAAGAAACTACTGCTAGTCTTCCTTCAGGTCTTAATACCCTTTCTGCGGCTATTAAACCATTTTGTAATTCTTTAATTTCCTCATTAAGATATATACGAATTGCCTGAAAAGTTTTTGTAGCTAAATCAATCTTACTTTTCTTTTTTGGAATTGCGTCTCTAATTATGTCAGCTAATTGACCTGTTGTTTTAATTCTATTATTTCTTCTATGATGTATAATGTTTTTTGCAATTTTTTTTGAAAAAACTTCATCGCCTAATTCATAAATTATATTTGCAAGAGTTACTTCTTCAACTTCTTCTAAAAAATCTTCAGCTGTTGGGCCTTCGGATGACATTCTCATATCAAGAGGCCCATCTAATTTAAAAGAAAAACCTCTTTCTTTGTTGTCTAGTTGATAGCTAGACACTCCAAGATCGAAAACAATGCCACCAACTTTATATATTTTTAATTCTTTTAAAAATTTACCTAATTCAGAAAACCTTCCAATTTTAAAGTAAAATCTATCTGTAAAACTTTTCTTTAAATTATCTGCAATGATCTTGGCTTGAGGATCTCTATCAATAGCAACAACCTTACAATTTTGTGTATTTAATATAGCTTTTGTATAGCCACCTAGACCGAAGGTTGCATCGACATAAACCTCATCTTCAACTAAAGATAAAGCATTTACTACCTCATCAAGTAAAACTGGAATATGTTCAAAATTTGTAATCATTTAGATATTATTAACTCATTTCTCTTTTTTAAAATTAATTTAGGTGGACCCTTTTTTCTTAAAATATCTTGAGATTTCTTATATTGATTTTCATATTCAGAAGGAGACCATATGTAAAATGATTCTCCTATGCCCATAAAAACAGCTTTGTCAGAGAGATCTGCAAAGTTTATAAGAATTTCAGGAATTACGACTCTCCCATTTATGTCAAATTTGATTTCAAAAGAATCTGCCATCATCATCCTTAACATAAACGCGTCGTCTGATAACGCATCTAACTCATCAATAGCATTTATGTATGTTTTCATACGTGAAGAAGTTGTGCCCTCAATACATTTAAATTGTAGACTTTTGAATAGAATGAGAGTTTCGTTAGATTTTTCTAAATTTACTCTAAATGATGCTGGAATAGATACTCTATATTTTAAATCAATCTTATTATGTGATGTTGATAAAAACATTGATTTTAATATCCTAAATTAAAAAATAATAAAACCGCATAAAGTCCAAACTTTTATTCCGTTTAAGTAAATGCCTAATCATTACATAGTTAGCTTTATGGGATAACATGGGATTTTATGGTAGTCAATGGGAAAATGAACCTTTTTATAGTGTAATTTGAAAAGTTTTTTAATATTCAATTGTGTCAGAGAGCAGTAAGCCGGGTTTTGTATCAAAATAATGATTGTAGTTATTAATCTTGAAAATTTGTTACCAAATTTTTCTAGCGACCTACCCAAGAAACTTTGTAGAAATGCAAAATATGTTTCTTCTATTTAGTCTTGCTCTAGATGGGGTTTACCATGCCATTTTTATTGCTAAAAATGCGGTGAGCTCTTACCTCACCATTTCAACCTTACCTTATAGGCGGTATATTTTCTGTGGCACTTTCCCTAGGGTTGCCCCTGCTGGAGATTATCCA
>CACMTN010000063.1 GCA_902616615.1 uncultured SAR116 cluster alpha proteobacterium
TAATATTATATCTTGCCATTCTTCAATACTGTTTACTAGATATGAATTTTTTGGGAATAAAACGCTTCTAGAGGCATTTATCAATCCAAAATTTTTTAGACCAGAATAACTTTGGTCTGTAATTAGCGGGGCGCAAGCTTCAGAAGCAGAAGCCCCTTGGGCTCCATATCCTGGAATTAAAAATGGTGCACTTGGCAATATTTTTCTTAAAGATATGGCTTGTTCTTTATAAGTGGCACCAGCAACAATGCCAACAGACGATAATCCTGATTGACCATTATTTTTTTCAATGATTGGTTTAAGTATATTTGCTAAATGTTCATAACATTTTAAGTCTCGATTTATTAAAATATCTTGAATATCTTGTGAACCTCTATTGCTAGTGTGAACCAAAATAAACAAACCTGATCCAGTATCTTGTGCTTTACTAAAAAAGGGTTCTAGACTATCAAGTCCTAACCAAGGATTTACAGTAAGCGCATCACTGGGAAATGGAGCATTTTTGCCAAGATAAGCGTTTGCATATGCTGTACTAGTGCTACCTATATCACCTCTTTTTGCATCCATTATAATAAGAAACCCTTTAGAATGTGCATATTTACATAAGGATGATAATAAGATCATGCCTTCTGGTCCTAATTGTTCAAACAATGCAATTTGTGGTTTTATGGCTGGAACCTTCCCAACAACTGTTTCTAGCAAAGAAAAACAAAATTTATCAACTATTTTAATATTGGTGATAGTTTCATTTTCATTAAATATTTTTGGGATTAAATCTAGATGAGGATCAATACCAATGCATAAAAAAGAATTAGTCTTTCTTATTTGTTCAACAAGTCTGTCACCAAAATGATCGACCATCTATTAATAAATACCTAGTGCATTTTTATAAGTTTTTAACAATGTTTCTTGTTCAAGTCTTCTGTCAAGGGCCATTTTCTGCAAAGCCGTTATTTTTCTCATTATCATTGGGTCATACCCTATAAATTTTGACTCAGAGAAAAATTCTGTAATATTAAAATTTATAATATTTTTTTCTTCTAATAGCCTTTGAATTCTTTCTATAAAACTCTTATGTTTGTCATCCCCTTTATGAATTATTTCTTGGTTGTTTTTTGACTTTTCATCCATATTAGTGATCTTTGTTAAAAGAATTTTCAAATTTATTTTTTTGATCGTCATTTGCATCAGTTTGGTATTTTTCTTTCCAGACTGAATGCGGCATGCCATATACTACTTTTCTAGCATGGTCTTTGTCTACTTTTAAACCAATATCTTCAGCTGCCTCTGAATACCATCTTGATAAGCAATTTCTACAAAAACCACTTAAATTCATAAGATCAATATTCTGCACATCAGTTCTATTCTGAAGATGCTTTATAAGTTTTTTAAAAACAATAGATTCTATTTTTGTTTTTTGTTCATTATTCATAGTATTACCTTATTTAGAATATTCTAAATAATTTATTTAGTCTAAATTCAACATAAAGACAAATGAATTAAAAAATTTGTAAACTTTTAGAAATTATATTAGCTTAGGCTAACTTAAGGAGTTTTGTTTATGATTAATGAAATTGAAATTAACTCTGACAGATTTGCCCAAGTTAGAAATGCCAGAAATACAGAAACAGCTGAAGATTATACTGAAATGATAGCAGATTTGATTAGAGAGACAGGGGAAGCAAGAGCTGTTGATTTAGCAAAACACTTTGGAGTTACTGGTCCAACAGTTAATAGTATTATAAGGCGCCTGGTAAGAGAAGGTTTAGTAGAAAGCAGACCTTATAGATCTATTTTTTTGACTGAAAAAGGAAAACTGTTGGCGGATTATTGCAAAAAAAGACATGAAATTGTTTATAACTTTTTAATAAAAATTGGTGTTGATGAAGAAGTTGCTAAAAATGATGCTGAAGGGTTAGAGCATCATGTCAGCTCTGAAACTTTAAGCGTTTTTGAAAAATTTAATAAAAATTAAAAGTTTATCTTATTTCCCCGACATATAGATAATAAGTCTTTTTTAAATTTTTAACTGTC